>JACRDL010000027.1 GCA_016218625.1 Elusimicrobiota bacterium | reverse complement strand
AGTTTTCCCTGTGGATACGCCAAAGGGAAAAATCGGGATTCAAATCTGTTATGACCTTGATTTTGAAGACGGAACGAGAGAGTTGGCAAATCAAGGTGCGGAGGTTATATTAGTTCCGAATCTTGACCCTGTTTCTTACGGGAAATTACAGCACTTACAACATTCGGCGATGAGTCCGATGCGTGCGGTGGAATCGGGTTTGTGGCTCGCCCGCGCCGCTTCGTCGGGGATTTCGCAAATAATAGACCCGTCGGGCAGAATTGTAAGTTCTTTGGAATTGTTCAAAGAAGATGCATTAACCGGTTATGTATATCTGAAAAAAGGCGGAACTGTTTATACAAAAATCGGTTGGTTATTGCATAAACTCTGTCTTTTTCTCTCTTTATTGTTCGGTATAATTATTTTGATAAAATAAAATTATGCAAAAAAAAGAAAAGTATTATATTGAAGGTATACGCTGTGATTCCTGCAAAAAAGATAAGTCGGAAATTAAAGAGGAATCGCACACTTACGACATCGTGCGGCTTGTTATCGTCGGAGTTTTAATTATATTTGGACATTTGTCCAGTTATAATCATTACAGTAATTATCTTTTTCTTGCAACTGCTTTGTGGTGCGGCATGCCTTTTTTCAGAGCGATTTATACGAGTATCAAAAACAGGTTTATTGATGCCGACGCTTTTATGGGGCTTGGTATTTTGGGGACGCTTCTCATAAAAGAGTATCTTGCAGGGACAGTTATCGGTTTTCTTGTCCTTGTAGCACGGCTTATTGAGGAATATACTACCGAAAAATCCAAATCGGCGATTCACTCATTAATAAAAGCTGCCCCGAAAACTGCGAATGTTCTTGTTGACGGCAAAGAAATTGAGACAGATGTTGAAAATGTCAAACCCGGCGATATCGTAATGGTTAAAGCCGGCGAAAAAATTCCCGTGGACGGGAAAATTATAAAAGGTACCGCTTCTGTTAATCAGGCAACGATCACCGGTGAAAGTGTTGATGTCGAAAAAAATACAGGAGATACCGTCTTTGCCGGCACAATTTTGGACTCCGGTTTTTTACAGATTAAGACGGAAAAAGTCGGCATTGATTCCACCTACGGCAAAATTATAAAATTGATTGAAGAAGCAGAATTGTCCAAAGCGCCCGTGCAGAAAATCGCAGATGTATTCACTAATTATTTCACTCCGGTTGTTTTATTAATAGTTGTCGTTACATTTTTATTGACCAGAAATTTCAGAATAGCCGTCACGGTTATTGTGGTTGCCTGTCCCTGCGCCGTTGCACTTGCCACACCTCTTGCATTTGTTGCGGCTATCGGCAAGGCATCCCGCCATGGGATTCTCATCAAGGGCGGCATATATCTTGAAAATTTAAGCAAGTCAAAAACGGTCGTTTTTGATAAAACAGGAACTTTAACCGAAGGTGTGCCGCAGGTTGTTGAAATAAAAAAATTTGACAATCATACCGAGAATGAAATTATTGAATGCGCTGCTGTTGCGGAAAAATTCTCTGGTCATCCTTTGTCAAAAGCGATTCTAAAAAAAGCGGAAGAATTAAAAATTGCCATTCCCGACCCCGAAGATTTCAAGGTTATTAAAGGAAAAGGAATTACTGCGACCTGTTCCGGCAGAAAAATTGTTTTGGGCAGCCGCGAACTTATGCAGGATGAAAATATAAAATTCCCGTCGGAAATAAACGGGTATATGGAAAGTCATGAGCGTGACGGGAAGACGCCGCTTATTACCGCACATGACGGCGAGGTTTGCGGAGTGATAACCGTTTCGGATGTTATAAGAAAAAATGCCCGCGAATCATTGTTTGCACTGCGTTCTGCCGGGATAAAAAAAATAATTATGCTCACAGGAGACAACGATAGAACTGCAAGGGCAATAGGGGAACTTTTAGGTGTTGACGAGGTTCATTCTGAAATGATGCCGGACGAAAAAACCGAGCAGATAAAAAAACTCGTAAATAAAAACGACAAAATTGTGATGGTCGGCGACGGTATTAATGACGCACCCGCTTTAACACAAGCGGATGTAGGTATAGCAATGGGCGCTGCCGGAACCGATGTTGCAATAGAATCATCCGATATTGCTCTTATGGGTGACGACCTCTCAAAAATTCCTGAAGCGATTTTATTGGGAAAAAGAACTTTCAGGACTATCAAGCAAAATATAACGCTCGGAATGATTTTTAATATCATAGGAATGGGGCTTGCCGCAACAGGAATTTTGAGTCCGATGACTGCAGCCATCGCTCATGTTCTTCCGGATTTTATCGTTTTTATCAATTCCGCGAAACTTTTTAAGTAAAAAAAGCACTTGACAAAAATTAGAAAATTATTTATAATTATGTTGCGATGAAAAAGATATTTTTTGATGAAGTCATTGCGACACTCTCGTCTGTCATTCCGTGCTTGACACGGAACCTATTTAGACCCCGAAACAAGTTCGGGGTGACACTTCGTGTCATTTGCGGGGGGGTAAAAACGGTTTAGAATTTATAGTTAATAGTTTAGAGAAATTTGTAGGCACGAATTCATTCGTGCTTTTTTCTTTTGTCTCAAAAATTTTTTTGTAGTGCGAACCTTTACGGTTCGCTTTTTATTTTTGAAAATGTAGCGGTGGGATTGCCATCCCACGATTTACATTTCAGGGAGGTTATAGATGAAAAAGTTGTTGGTTGTTCTGATGTTGGCGGTTTTTACTTCTGTGGTTTTTGCGGCGGATGCCATTTATTTGAAGAGCGGCAAAATCTTAAAGGGTAAGATTACCGAGGAGGGCGGTGATACCATCTCCATTGAAATGGAAGATGAGTGGAAAGAAGTGAACAGAAAGGATATCAAAAAAATTGAGAGGGACAAAGAAAAAAAAGAAGAAAAAACCGAAACTAAAGAGGAAGAAAGTAAAGGAATCTCAACGCTTAAATTTGGATTGGACATCTCGGGAAGCCATGAAAGTGAAGTCAGTGTAGGCAGTAGAGAAAAACAGGGACGGAGGAAAATAAACAGGAGGTGATTGAGATGAAGAAAACAAAGTGTTTATGTGATTATGCGGTTAAGTGGTTAGTAGCGGGCGAATTGCTATTCGCCATATTTTGCGGGATAGCAATCCCGCCGCTACTTTACGGAGAAGTAGCGAAAAGCGATTTTGGTATCGGGGTGAATTATCCTGGGCTCGGTGCGAGATATTTTTTCAGCGACAAAATATCTCTTGAGTTGAAAGGTCAGATTGAGAAGGATATTTTCGTCGGAGGGTTGCGGGGTTATTATTATTTTTCACCCGAAGCGAAATATTTACTGTTTGCCGGTTTAGAGGGCGATTTTGTAACATTCAAGGGTGATGAAAGCAAGGGCAACGGATTTGCGGGAGAAATGCTCGTCGGCGGAGAATATTTTTTTGCGAAAGCGTTTTCGGTTCAGTTGGATTTAGGACCCGCTTTTATTTCGCTTAAAGATACGAAAGACACAACCGAGTCGGTAAGCGGTCTGGAGTATGTGGTCAATTTCGGTATTAACTACTATTTAGGCAAATAAGAAAATGAAACCGCGAATGGACGCAGATGACAACGAAGTTGTCATTGCGAGGGCGAAGCCCGTGGCAATCCCATCATTAAAACCGAGATTGCTTCACTTCGTTCTCAATGACATATCTGTGAAAATCTGTGTAATCTGTGGTTATGAAGTTTTTTAGAGGTGGTAAAAATGAAACTTAAAAAAATAGTTTCAGTTTTTGCAATAAGTGTTTTTGTTTGTTCCGTTTTAGTTGCCGCTGGTTTGCGTTTCGGAATGACCGGCGCAGTAAAACAAAAAGTAAAAGAGTTGGATGAAAAAGTTAGAGAGAAAAAGGCGGTAACAACGACGACTCCGCTGCCGGCACAGACGCCACAGGGTCTTTCGGGAACCGCCGCAAAAGGCGCAGCAATCGCCTCAAAAACAGTATTGGTAAAAGATGCGACCGGGTATCTGTCGGCGACAGGCACGACGGGCACCGACGGAAAATTCAACATTGACATTACAAGCATGACATTTCCGCTATTGTTGAAAGTTACCGACGGCACATCCGTATATTTCAGCATAGCGAACGCTTCCGGAACCTGCAACATACATCCATTTACCGATTTGGTGGTGAGGACATATTTCAAATCCACAAAAGGCGTTTCTGATATGTCAACCGCTTTTGAGAGTAATTTTTCCTCGCTCGGAACCCTTCCTGCGACGGAAACAATCAACATCATCAAATCGGTAGTAGCGACCGTTGTCAGTTCCATACTGGAACGTAACGGGTTAGACCCGCTTACATATGATATGTTCACAACCGCGTTTGATGCGAACAGCACGGGATTTGACAGGGCGATTGAGCAAACCCAGATAACCGCCGGAACCAATTACGATTATGTAGTTATCAAGGATACGACAACCAATATAGTTATATCAACCATTACTCCGACGGCAAATGATACCACCGCACCTGCGGCACCTACGGGTGTTGTTGCTACGGGAACAAGCGGCACTACAATGAAAATATCATGGACGGCACCTGCCGGAACCGATATCGCGGGTTATGCAATTTACAGAAACGATGTGAAAATCGCAGCGGTTCCTTACACGACATACATTGACACCGGTCTGGTCACTGCCACACAATACAGTTATACAATTGAAGCATATGACTGGGCAGGAAATAAGTCAGCAAAAACAACCGCGGTGACAGGAACTACGCTCACCGAGTTTGATATTGCGGTAACCACATATATAGAAACAGGATATAGTGTTGGTTTTGATGGAACAAATTATCTTGTTGGAATGCAAGCATATGACGGTGGAAACCAAAATAAAATTACTGCCCAGTTAGTATCACAGTCAGGAACTCTTGTTGGCCCTCTGATAGAAGTTGGAAGATTTGGACCCCCTCCTGAAGTTGCTTTTGACGGCAAGAATTACCTGCTTGTATGGGAGGATTATGTAGGGCCGCCCGCCTCTACCGGGACTGCGTGGACTAATAATGCAATTCTTGGACAATTTGTAAGTACATCAGGATTACTTATCGGAACAACTTTTCAAATAAGCCCTGTCGCCGGTACCCGCGATGTCAGTGTCAAGTTTGACGGTCAGAACTATTTTGTGCTCTATGCAGACGACAACAAAAGCAACATTGCTAATATTTACGGACAATTCATTTCAACAGGCGGGGCGCTGGTTGGTTCAGAAGTTTCTGTCTCCGTAGCCGCCGGTGCGCAAACGCATGGCAGTTTGGAGTATTGTGGCGGTAAGTATCTGGCAATATGGCTTGATTCAAGAAATAACTCAGGTTACATAGATGTCTATGGCCAGTTCGTAAGCACATCGGGTGCATTGATTGGTTCAAATTTTGCCATTGATATAAGTGCATATCCTTCGGACAACGGGACAACAATGGTTTATGATAATGTGAACAATAAGTTTTTTGTATCTTTTCATGATGAAATTTCTACTGATAATTGGAATCTTTACGGCAGGATGGTTGACAGTAATGGCAATGTATCTTCCAGGTTTGTTATCAGCGATAAGCCGGATTCCCAGCGCTTCGCTCAGTCTGTTTTTGACGGTTCAAAATACCTTGTTCTATGGACTGACGGAATTGGTATAGATGTAAAAAATCAGGCAAGGTTCTTTGATGTCAACGGAAATACACTCGGCAATGAGTTCACCGTATTGACAAAAAAAGGTTCTGAGAATTTTATTTGGTCTGCACCTGTTTACGCGGGAGGGAAATATTTTCTATCCATACTGAGAACTACTATTTCTGTAGATCAAAACGGCAATTGGCTCGGTGCTACTGCGGGCGATATTTCCGGAATGTTCATAAATCCTTAAAAAAATGTAGTCGTATTTACGATGTCATTGCGAGGAGCAGAGCGACGAAGCAATCTCGTCTTTGGCAATCTTGTCGGTAAAACCGAGATTGCGGAGCCTGTTCCGAACGAAGTGAGGAATCTGCTCATGGTTTGCTTCGGCTCCGCCTCGCAACTTCACTCACAATGACGACAAGATGAGATTGCTTCGGTCATTTCATTTCCTCGCAATGACACCCAACATATAAAAAGCGGCTTGCCCTGTTAGAAGTGGCATATCGTAATACGATACTTCTAACAGGGCTTGCTAAAAACAGGTCGCTTTTTTGTTTGCAAAATTTTTCTTGATTTTTGTATAGATATTTTGTAAAATTTATTGTAAGGAATTTCAACAACCACACAGAACACAGAAAACACAGAATATAATCGCCAATTTTAATTGGCGCAGGATGTAGCGGCGAATGTCTATAAAAATTTAGTATAATCAAAATGTATAAAAAGGAAAATTTATAGAATGGTTATTCATTTTCATTCCCATGCTAAAGAACGAATGAAAGAACGGAATGCAACTGAGGATGAAGTGGTGATTACCGTGCAAAAGGGAGAAAGTTTTCCTGCTAAATACGGGCGTACTGGTTTCCGACACAATTTTATGTTCCAGGATATATGGCGAGGAAAATTTTATCATACCTAAACAGGTAGAGGTTTTTGCCGTTAAAGAAAACGGAGGATGGTTAATTTTAACAGTGGTTACCCGTTACTTTTAGAGGAGGTGGCAAACGATGAAATTTAGTTATGACCCCATGTATAACCTGGCTTATATCCGGTTTCAAGAAAAAAGCACTTCGGTGGAAACAATTAAAATAAGCGATGAATTAAACATAGATTTAGCCCCTGATGGAACCATTTATGGGATCGAATTATTAAATGCTAATGAACAGTTAAAGCGTGAAAATGCCGGTCAACTTATGGTTACTAATGAAGCTACAGGTAAACAGGTTGAGGTTCCCCTAACGTTTTAGAAAGGAAAGAAATAATGTATGGATTATTTTACAAATCTTGTTTCAGTAAATTTGGCTGGGAATAATCCTCTTGTTTATCTTTTTGTTTTAATAGCCGGAATAATAACCGGTTTTACTCCGTGTGTCTGGCCTGTCTTACCTTTGATAGTTAGTTATATCGGAGCAACGAAGGTAAAATCCCGCAGCCGCGCTTTTCTTTTGTCATTGAGTTATACCGTCGGGCTGTCGGCAACTTTTTCCGTTCTCGGTATTATATCTTCTTTAACCGGTAAAATGTTTGGTTCGGTTCAATCAAGTCCATGGAGTTATATTTTTGTCGGCAATATAATTTTAGTTATGGCGATGTGGTTTATGGATATAATTTATATTCCGCCCCCTGCTTTTTCGTCACCCGATATTAAAGGAAAAGGATTTTTACCGGCATTTCTGCTCGGTTTGGTTTCAGGAATAATTGCCGCGCCCTGTACGGCTGCGGTTCTTGTAATAATTTTGTCATATGTTGCTATTCATCGGAATATTTTTTTCGGATTCACCTTGCTTTTTGTTTACGGAATGGGTTTGGGAATATTGGTAATTATATTCGGGACATTCACGGGTTTTGCGAACGCTTTCTTAAAATCAGAAAAAATTTCTATGAAAGTGAAAAAGATTTTCGGGATTTTTATGTTTTTACTCTCGCAGTATTTTTTTATCAAAGCAGGAAAACTTTTCTGACTTGACCTCGTTAGAGATACCGTATCGCGGTGCGACATCTCTAACGGGATTGACAAATTAAATAATTTTTGTAAAATAACATATCATGCAAGTAATAAAAATAAATGAAATAAAAGAGTTTTTAGCGGAAAAATTTCTGAAAAAAGTTCCTTTAGATACTGATAAATTTGTTTTTAACACTTTTTACTTTAAGCCAAGGCAATTTCTTCCGTTTCACAAACATCCCGTGACCGACGAGCTTTTTTATATTATTGAGGGAGCGGGCGAATTTACCGTCGGAAATGAAAATATAATAGTGGGTCAGACATCATCCGTTTATGGACCCGCCGATGTTTTTCATAGTGTAGTAAATTCCGGCGATAAGGATATGATTATAATTTCCGTTCAGGCGCCGAAGCCGGTTGAGATAATTTATAAAGAAAATGCAACTGTAATATGTCCCGTCTGTAAGCAGGAATTTATACTGAAAGACGGTTTAAAAGATGGAGATAAAGTTGTTTGTCCTCGCTGTCAGGCGAAGTTAAAAATAACGAAATCAAAAGACGGAAAATGGGAAGCAAAACAGTAATTGTTCTGAAAAAATGTTAGATTTTTTATTGACATTAACGGTATGGCTGCATAAAAAAATCTACAAAAGCAAAAATATGGAAAAATGGAAATGCACAGTATGCGGTTGGGTGTATGATTCTGCCGTTGGCGATCCGTCAAACGGCATAAATCCCGGACTGAAATTTGAAGATTTACCGGGTGGCTGGGTTTGTCCCGAGTGCGGTGTCGGGAAAGATATGTTTGAAAAAATGTAAACAAACGGGGAGCAAAAAAATGAAACATAAACATCAAAAAAACATTCAGATTCAGCCGACGATAACTCTTCCTGTAATTTCAAAAAGAGGAAAAATGATAATTGCAGCAGGAATCGGGCTGGTTATTATAGGATTTCTTGTCTTAACCAAAACAAATCCGCAGGGGGACAACTGGGCAAGCATTATTTCTCCGTTTCTTCTCATCGGCGGATACATCACCATTGCGGTTGGAATAATTTCTTAAATCGCGAAACTGATAAAGCAACCACAGATGAACACAGATGAACACAGATAAGGCGTACCACGGAGACACGGAAGAACAGAGACACGGAAAAATTTCAGTGCTTCCGTAATTCAGTGCTTTAGTGGTAAATGTTTTTAATCTGTGAAATTCTGTGACATTCTGTGGCTATCTTGTCCAATGTCTATATGTATTCTTTGTGGTAAAGATGCAAAAAAGGAAATAAACT
>JACRDL010000026.1 GCA_016218625.1 Elusimicrobiota bacterium | reverse complement strand
TGATGACCGTCGGCAATAAGTATTTTATTATTTTTCAGAAGATTTTCAAGTGCTTTTATTGTTTTTTTATCGTCAATAATCCACAATTTTTCTCTACCATTTGGTAAACAAGCAAAAGTAAGCGGTTTTTGCTTTTTAATTTTTAGAACTATTTTTCTGAAAATTTCTTTTTTATCGGAAAAAAGACAAAATATCGGGCTTGTATTTATATTGGTTGAATTCAGTAGGTTCAGACGGTCTAACTTGGGTGCTGTGTGTGTTTTCTCATGGGGAAAAATATTTTTGCCGAATTTTTCAGTTTTTAAGAGTGAAAAAAAACCTGTTCTTACATAATTTCTACCTTTGATCTTAAAACTCTGTTCGTAAAAATAAAAGGATGGCTTTTCGTCTTTTATCAAAATTTTTTTGGATTTCCATAAATCAAAATTTTTTCTTGCAGAGATATAACTTTCCGGCAGTTCAATTTTTATCGCATTATAAGGACTTTTTTTCAGAAGCAGTTGCTTCTCGGCAGACGAGATAATATCATATGGCGGACATATCAAATCAGAAATATTTTTTTTATTGTATCTTACAGCACGAAACGGAATAATTTTAGCCATAAAATAATTTTATATAATTTAAACCGAAATGTCAACCAAAAACAAGAAAACTTCGTAACCACAGATTAACACGGATTTTCAGAGATTAAAACCCTGAAAATATCCTCTGCTCTGAATTTTTCCGTGTTCATCTGTGTCCATCTGTGGCTTATAATTTTCTATCATCTTAAAATAAAAAACCCCCGCCCCACTTTCGCAGAAATCCGAGGGTTTTTTAATCCATTTTAAAAACGGCTGATTTATCTGCGTGCCATTTTTGCTCTGGATACATTGCCTTTCTTGTCAAGAAAATAGAGGTAACCCTTCTCTTTCTTTACACCGACCTTCGCTACTTTCTCGGGTTTACCGCCTTTACCTTTCTTGCCACCGCGGGCCATTTTCGCTCTGGAAACATCGCCCTGCTTGTCAATGTAGTACAGATAACCGGCCTGTCTCTTTACGCCTGCTTTTGCAATTTCCTGTGCCATTCTATCTCACCCCCTTTTTTTCACGAAATTGAAAACATTTTTCACGAAAGCACGAATTTTTTCGCGTCTTCGTGATTTGTCTCTTTTGTTTTCGTGATAGAATTTTCATCCCGACTTACTCGGGCTGTGTTTTCTCGACTTTGTTCAGGATATACATAAATCTCTTTTTTCCAATTTCTTATTATGATGTTGCCTTTATTTTTGGAAATTACATATTCGGGAGAAACAGGAACTTTTCCGCCGCCGGAGGGTGCATCAATTACGAATGTCGGCACAGCATATCCTGTTGTATGTCCGCGAAGCGACTCAATAATTTTTATACCCGCCGCAACGGATGTTCTGAAATGCGAAGTTCCCGTCGCTAAATCGCATTGATAAATGTAATATGGTCTAACCCTTATTTTCATCAACTCGTGCATCAGATGCATCATAGTTTTCGGAGTGTCATTAATACCTTTCAACAAAACTGTCTGGCTGCCTAATGGAATTCCGCTATCGGCAAGAAGGGAGCAGACAATTTTTGTCTCCGACGAAATTTCTTTAGGATGATTAACATGCAGCGACATATAAAGTGGATGATATTTTCTCAACACTGCAACCAAACCCGGCGTAATTCTTTGTGGTAAAACGACCGGCACCCTTGTTCCTATACGAATTATTTCAACATGCGGAATTTCGCGCAAATTTTTCAAAATTGATTCAAGTTTTTCATCGCATAACATTAAAGGGTCGCCACCGGAAATTAAAACATCCCGGATTTTTTTGTTTTTTCTTATATAATCATAAGCGGCTTCCAACTGTTCGGCGGATAACGATGTTTCTTTCTGCCCGACAAAACGCCGGCGGGTGCAATGACGGCAATACATCGCACACAGATCGGTTGCCAATAAAAGAACCCTGTCGGGATAGCGATGGACAAGTCCGCAAACGACCGTATCTTTTTCTTCGCCGCAGGGATCGGACAAATCATTTTCGGAAAAATTAAGTTCCGGATATGTTGGAATCGCCTGCTTTCTTATGGGACAATTAGGGTCGTTTTTATCTATAAGCGTTAAAAAATGCGGGGTGATTGACATTTTCAGACGGGAATCAGCACTGCAAGCAGCAAGTTCGCTTTCAGTTAAATTGACATATTTGGAAAGTTCAGGAACAGTCGTTATACGATTTTTCAACTGCCATTTCCAATCATTTGTTATAGATTCATTTGTGTTCATCTGCGGTTTCCTTTTTTTCAAAAAGTCCCATCTGTGGCACACGGGGCGTCGTAATAATTTTTTCTTTCAGCCAATTATCAATAACATCTTTGGAAAATCTGTATTGTCTTCCGATTTTTGACGCGGGAATTTTATTTTGTCTGATTAAATTGTAAATTTTTGATTTCCCGATGCCGAGATATTCCGCAAGTTCTATTATTGACATTACATCTTTTGTTTCCGCCATATTTTTTTACCTTCCAATCATGGAACGAGCAAGAAATTTCTCCAGACCCTTGAGGAGCGACTATGCTTTCAAGAGCGACCACAGGGAGTCCTTTTAGGGACGACGAACAGAGCGAGGGCAACAGGGTGGTTGCCCGAGCGTGTCTGGAAAATTTGCTTGCGAGCGACCTACCATATTTTACCACCTTTTATCTTTCACTTTTATTATTATACATATTTTACCAGATTTTGTCAAGTACTTTTTTATTTTTCCAAATTTTTTTATTTTGAGGTAAGCAGTGCCAAGTTTTGCTATTAAGTAGTTTCTGTTAGTTTTTTAACAGAAACTATCTTTCAAATAAGATTATTTCTTTTTAGAGCGGCATTCAAAATGCGGAGGATTATTTGGTCGTAGGTTATTCCTATCGCTTTTGCGACGAGCGGAAAAACATCAATTGTGCCGAGGTTTGGAAGAGGATTGCATTCTAAAAAATATGGAGTACCTTTTTCATTAACGCGTATGTCAAGGCGGCCGAAATCTTTTATGCCGAGTGCTTTGTAGGATGACAGTGCAAGGTTTTCAAGTTTTTTTTCAAGTGTGTGAGGCATTGGAGCGGGACAAATATATTTCACTTCATCGTTTTCAACTCTTTGATGGGTATAAAAATCTTCGCCCAGTTTGGTATTTCCTTTTATCGCTATCGCAACCGGCGGAAGAACAAATGGCGGGTCGTTTTCAATTACTGCGACGGTGAATTCGCTGCCTTTGATGAACTCCTCAATAAGTGCCGGCTGGTTGTATTTTTCAATAAGCCGTTCCGTTATTTTTTTGAGTTCGTCAAAACTGCGGCAGACGGATTCCGTCGAGATGCCTTTTGATGTGCCTTCTTCAGATGGCTTTACAATCACGGGATATTTCAGTTTGAAATTTTTTTCGGCCAGTTGTGACAATTTTTCTATTTCCAGAAATTCCGGTGTCAGAACGCCGGCATGTTTGACCAAAATTTTTGCGACGGCTTTATCAAGCGTTATACCCATCGTCAGTGCGTCGCTTCCGGAATAAGTAATCCCGAAAAGCTCTAAAATCGCCGGTACCTGCGACTCGCGGTTTCTGCCTTGGACACCCTCGGCGATGTTAAACACTAAATCCCATCTTTCTCCCTGCGCGATTTTTTGAAGAAGGACGTGTGCGTTGCCTATTCTTTCAACATTGTGTCCGCTTGATTTAAGAGCATTTTCAATCTGCGAAAGCGTTTCCTCCGAGTCAAACTCTGCATATTTGTCGGGAGAATCCCCCGCCAAAAGTTTATAATCCGATTTTGCATCGTAAGTAAAACCGATTTTTAATTTTTGCATACTTTTTATCAAATTTTATCGTCTGAAAATTAACACATTTGTGTTAAATTTTTTTGGCGAAATTTTTACCGTATTCAAAACAGTTTTTTAAGTCATCAGATGACGGCATATATTTTGCCGATATTGGCGGCTGAACTATTTCAATTCCGCTTTCTCTTAGAACATTTTCAATAATTTTTACCGACTCGCCACTCCACCCGAACGAACCGAAAGATGCGCCGATGCGATTTTTTATTTTAAGACCTTTTACAAAATCCAAAAAGCCGGCAATGTTGGGAAGTATGTTATTGTCGTGAGTGGAAGAACCGACGAGCAGTCCTTTTGCATCAAAAATTTCTTTGATAATTTCCGTTCTGTCTGATGTATTCACATCATATAATTTTGCCTCACAGCCAGTGGAACGAATCCCTTCTAAAATCGCCTTTGCCATTTTCTCGGTAGCGCCCCACATCGTCTCATAAACAATCAGGATATTTTTTTTAAGAGGCAGCCCTTTTGCCCATCCGATATACGCATTTACTATTTTCATCGGGTCTTTCCGCCAGATAATTCCGTGAGAGGGTGCAATCGTTTTTATTTCCAGACCACTTTTTACAACCTCGTCAATTTTTTTAAGAATTATAGGGCTGTAAGGAATTAAAATGTTAGCGTAATATTTTGTCGCCTCGTCCATTAACGGGCATTGGTCAAC
>JACRDL010000023.1 GCA_016218625.1 Elusimicrobiota bacterium | reverse complement strand
TAAAATTTAATAAAGGATTAAGGTGATAGTACTCAAATTTATTTTTCAAAGACCTTTTGTTAAAAACCCTTGAAACAGGGTGCAAGAATACTTTTTTCCATATTCACTTTTTACTTGACTCCTAATAGGGAATCTCCTTTCAGTTTAATGTCCCGGTGCGGTTATGTAAGCGTGAATTATTGAACGATAACCCTGCTTTTTCGCTTCGCTGTTTATCGTACCAGCATAATTTGCGTCAAAGGTTTCACCGGTATAGACCCGCGCCATAATTTCTTTTTTGAATAAATCGCCCAATTCCATTCTTGCATAAACATCGTTATGTTTTACGGATTTTTCTCTCAATTCCCAAAATCTCTGTGAATGCTGTAGAGATAGTTCGTTTTTTGTGTCAATTCGGATTTTCAATTCGGTTTTATTCGTGTGTACCTTAAAAATATAAACCGGTTCTTTTTGAGGATCAATATAGACATAATTTTCCCGGCCGTGCCAGACGTATTCTTTACCTGTAATCAATTCTTCAACTATGTAATCGCTGTCTGACGTAATGCCGAATTCTTCGGTCGGTACCGTAACCCTTACATCGTGAGTGTTATAAGGATTCAAATTTGCCGCAATAAGAAGTATGTTGTCCTTAAATTTTTTCCCGTAAAAAAGTATATTATCGTCTGTTGAGTTGTATATTTTTAGATTATCATAATATTGCAAAGCGGGATTTTGATTGCGGATTTCATTGAGTTTGGCTATATAATCCTTTATGTTTCCGGGTCTATCCCAGTCCCAAACCTTGTACTGGTATTTTTCCGAGTCAATGTATGTTTCGGTACCCTGATACGCTCTGTTTTCGCAAAGTTCATATCCGCTATATATTCCATAAACCGACGAAAGTGTTGATGCAATCGCGATTCTCATTTTGAAAGCGGGTCTTCCGCCGTGCTGAAATATCGGCGGCGCAATATCAGGAGTATTTACAAAAAAATTCGCCCTTAAGAAATCCGTAAGATACGAATTGGTGAGTTTCAGGAGATATTCTATCAATTCGTTTTTATTATTTCGCCAGGTGAAATAGGTATACGACTGTGAAAAACCGATTTTTGCCAGTTCTTCTAATTTTTCATAATTCGTGAACGCTTCGGCAAGGAATACCGTGTCGGGATATTTTTTCTTTACCTCCTGGATTACCCACTTCCAGAACTCAGTCGGTTTTGTGTGCGGATTGTCAACCCTGAAATGGGTAACACCAAGTTCCCTCCATAAAATAAATATAGATTTTAATTCCTGCCAAAGTTCCTCTTTATTCGTCGGGTAAAAATTGAGAGGATAAATATCTTCATATTTTTTCGGCGGATTTTCTGCATAAGCGATTGTTCCGTCGGGTCTTTTGTGAAACCACTCGGGATGCTCTTTTACATATGGATGGTCGGGCGAGCACTGTAATGCAATATCAAGCGCTATTTCAATTCCGTTTTTGTTTGCTTCTTTGACGAAGTGTCTAAAATCATCAATCGTTCCAAGTTGCGGCTCTATTGATTTATGTCCTCCTTGCTCGTTGCCTATCGCCCATGGACATCCGGGGTCGTCCAGTTGTGCCGTTAAAGAATTGTTTGGTCCCTTTCTGAAGGATTTTCCTATCGGATGAATCGGCGGAAAATAAATTACATCAAACCCCATTTTTTTAATATCAGGAAGGCGTTTTTCACAATCGGCAAAAGTCGCACTTTTCCCGGGTTGTGTTCCCTGTGAACGGGGAAACATTTCGTACCATGCGGCAAATCTTGCATATTTTTTTTCTGCCATAACTTCCAATATTTTGTCGTAACCGTCTATACTGTATTGGTAAAAACCGGGTGATTTCAGAAGAATTGAGCCGACATATTTTTCGCCGTCTCTAAGCATCAAGGCAGTTTTCCATTTTTTTTCAGATGATTTTTTATATTTCAGAACAGGGTTATCGTCCCCTTCAATTTCACAGGAAATAAAAAATTCCCTGTCGGTTTCCGTCTTAACCGAATATACCCCACCCTCTAATTCCGGCTGCACATTTTTAATTTTCATTTTCGCTCCGCTCAAACACTGAACTGACACGGAAGTGGGCGGATAAATCCGCCCCTACACGGAACTGAAGCGGAAATGTTCTGTGTCTGTTCCGTGTCATGTTCCGCGTCTGTTCCGCGTTCCTTACTGTGTTTCCCTCAAAAATTTTGCTGCCTCTTCCGGCGAGGTAGGGTTAATGTAAAAACCGGTTCCCCACTCAAATCCGGCGGCATTTGTCAGACGAGGCGTCATTTCAATGTGCCAGTGATAATAGGGAAGTTTCCCGCTTTTGCACGGTGAATTGTGTATGACAAAATTATACGGCGGCGTTTCAAGAGTTCTGTTCATTCTTCCGTTGATGTCCCTTAAAATAAGGGCAAGATTTGTGACCTCGTGTTTCTGTAAGTCTTCAAAAACGGAAGCATGCGTTTTTGGAAGTATGCATAATTCAAAAGGAAATCTTGATGCAAACGGCGTTATGCAGATAAAATCCTCGTTTTCCGAGACGATTCGTAAATTTGCCTCTATTTCCTCTCTGATAATATCGCAGAAAACGCATCTTTCCTTGTATTCAAAATAATTCCGTCCGCCTTCAAGTTCCTGTTTTACCCTGACCGGCACCGTCGGCATCGCTATAATTTGTGAATGCGGATGGACAAGCGAAGCCCCCGCATCCTTACCATGATTCTTAAAAACCAGCACATACTCAAATCGCACATCTTTTTTTAAATCAAGCATTCTATCACGCCACGCCCAAATAACTTCTTCCACATCCTTATTTTCCAAATCGGAAAATGCGGCGTTATGTTTTGCGGTTTCTATAACAACTTCATGGGCGCCGATACCGTCCATAAAATCAAACATTCCCTCGCCTCTGCGGTTGAGATTTCCCTCAACCCGCAAGACGGGATGTTTATTCGGTATAACCCGAACCCACCAGCCAGTTTCATTTCTTTTTGTGCCTGGTTCCCTAAAAGAAAGAATTTCAGACGGTGTTTTATTCTCGTTACCTGGGCAAAACGGACAACTGATGCTAATTGGCGGCACTTCTTCGGACTTTGAAAAGTCCGATTGTATTTTTCCTCTTTCGGTTGCAATAATTACCCATCTTCCGATAATCGGGTCTCGTCTTAATTCCGGCATTTTATCATCTCCTTTTTTCAGCCCAAGATAAGCCACAGAATGTCACAGAATTTCACAGAATTTTTTTCTGTGTTCTTTTTCTGTGTGATTCTGTGGCGCCTTTCAAATTCCGATGTTACACAGATTAACACAGATTAGCACAAATTTTTTCTGTGGTTTTAAAAATTCCGTTAAGAATTTTCTGCGATTTTATTAAGTCCTCTTTTGTTGACGATGGATGCGTTTCATTAACCAATATGGTATTCTCATTTAGAAATTTTGCGATTTCAGAAAAATTTACTTCGCCAGTGCCCGGTGCTTTGTGGTCATAAACATCAATAACATCGTGCAGATGAACACCTATCAGTCGGTCGGAATAATTTTCCAAAAAATCAAGATGGTTTTTTACGAGCATCTGCTTCTCGGCAACTATTGAGTGTCCTACATCATACCAAAGACCTAATGATGTGCCGTAAAATTTCTGAAAAATAATTTTATAGTCGTCGAACGACGGTATTTCATTAGCCCAAAATCTGTTCTCAACTCCTATTTTTACATTTTTTTTCTCGGCATAACTTATTAATTCGTCAAAAGATTTTAACACATTTTCAAGAAAAATTTTTGATTTTGCTTTTCTTTCCGATAAAAAAGTTTCAAGATAATTTTTGTAATCTGAACCGCCTTTTGTCTCATTATATTTTTTTGCCAAAGCCCGGCCGGTTATTTCCATATCTACTTCGCCCGAATGAATCACAATCGCTTTTGCACCGACGGAATTTGCAACACCAATTGTTTTCTTTGTAAGTTTAACCGCTGTTGTTCTTTCATTCTCGTCAATTGATGTCATGTTATAAGGCGAATAAATTGTTCTGCCTTCCGGAATAAAATCAATTCTCGGACAATAATTATGCACTGACACAATCTTTAGCCGTTTGGCAATTTCGGATATAAATCTTTCGGGCACCTCAACATTGAGTTCAACCGCCGAAAATCCCAGCGACTCTATTTCATCCACCAGCGAAACCGGGTCTTTATGTTTTGAAATATTATAGGCGGTAGAAAGTGCAATCATTTTTTATCCTTTTTTATCGCGGAGCGAGGGAAAAATTTCTGAAGAGCCTCAATTTGCGACCTATTCTTTCCAGGAGCAAATTGCAGAGCGAGTTCTAACGAGCGTCTCAAAGAAATTTGTTCCCGAGCGACTATCTTCCTTCCTGCTGTTGCTTTTGATAAATTTCTATTAGCGGCTGGGAAATATTAGAGGGTGATTCCTCATAATGAGAAAATTTCATCTTAAAACTTCCTGCACCTTTTGTAATTGAACGTAAATCGGTTGCATATTTTGATACTTCCGACAGAGGTGCTGTCGCTATGACTTTTTGCTTTTTCCCGAGTCGTTCCACCCCCATAACCCGTCCCCGCCGCGCATTCAAATCCCCCATAACCGCACCCATATAATCGTCCGGAATTACAACTTCAAGTTCAATAATCGGTTCCAGTATGCACGGTCTTGATTCTGCAACCCCTTTTTTTAACGCCATGCTTCCTGCAATCTTAAAAGCCATATCTGACGAATCAACCTCGTGATAACTGCCGTCGTATAAAGTAGCACGCATATCGGTTACGGGATAGCCGGCAATAACGCCCTGCTCCATCGCCTCTTTGACACCTTTTTCTACCGATGGAATATAATTTCTCGGAATTCTTCCTTCCCTTATTGCATTTACAAATTCAAAACCTTTTCCTCTTTCAAGCGGTTCAAGTTTCAGCCAGCAGTCGCCGTATTGTCCTCTGCCGCCGGTTTGTCTTTTATATTTTCCCTGGACCTCCGCGGTGCTTTTTATTGTCTCCCTGTACGCTACCCTCGGCGGTTTAAATTCTACATCAATTCCATATCGCTCTTTTACTCTCGCTACGGCGACCTCTATGTGAAGCGCGCCGAGTCCGGATAATATCAATTCCTTTGTTTCGGCATTATAAGATGATTTGATTGTCGGATCTTCTCTCATCATTGATTGAAGTGCGGATGCGACTTTTTCCTCTTCGCCTTTTGATTTAGGTATTACAGCCATACTTATTGAGGGCTCCGGAAAATTTATTCGTTTGATTTTACCTGCTGTCGCCTCATCGCCGAGAATATCATTTGTCTGACTTTCTTTAAGTTTTACCGCAACTATTATATCGCCCGCCTCCGCTTCCGTTATTTCCGTTCTCTTTTTTCCAAGTAGGGTGCAAAGCGTACCTAACCGCTCTGTTGTTCTTCTGGTAATATTTTTATAGTCCGTGCCTTGCAAAATTTTTCCGGAATATATTTTTAAGAATGATAGATTTCCCGTGTGTGGCTCAATAACGCTCTTGAAAACGAGCATTGCGGGTTTATCCGTATCAGGTAAAACACTTGCCGCCGGCATAAAATCGTTTATAAAGCCTGCGAGCCCGGCGCATCCGATATTTTTCGTCGCGCTTCCGCATAAGATAGGAATTATTTTTTTTGACGCAATACCGTTCTTAAAACCTGACATCAATTCAATGTCTGTTATATCCTTACCGTCAAGATATTTTTCTATTAAAGAATCGTCGCTTGATGCAACTGCCTCTATAAATTTTTCGCGGTGAGTTTTCATGTCTTCTGTGGTTTCAGTAATAATCGAGACAACTTTTGAGAATTTTGCTCCGGTATCGTTCGGAATAGTGACCGGAATAACAGATGCGTTGAAATCATTAAGATGACTCAAAATTTTTGACAAATCAATGTCTTCTTTGTCTAATTTATTTATGAAAAGTACTTTCGGTTTGCCGCAGTTTTCCCATAGATACTCAAAAGTGGCATCAATAGAAGATAAAGCATCAAATACAAAAATTGCGGAATCCGCAGTCGCAAGAGCGGAAACCGCATCACATATAAAATCGGAGTAACCCGGGGTATCAAGCAGATTTATTTTTGTGCCGTCCTTATCAAACGAGATTAATGATGTGTAAAGGGACGAGCCGCGTGCAATTTCATCATGATTAAAATCGCTTACAGTGTTGCCGTCCTCAACCGAACCTTGTCGATTTGTAATTTTTGAGTTTAATAAAATCGCCTCAATAAGCGATGTCTTTCCGCTTCCCGCACTTCCTACAATTGCCACATTCCTGATTTTTTCTTTTGAATAAGTCATTGTTGTTCCCCTTCAACATTTATTTCTTCCAGTGACGGAAGTTCATCGGTTGATTTAAGTCCGAAGTATATTAAAAACTGCTGGGTTGTTCCGTATAAAAATGGGGTTCCGACGGTATCTTTTTTCCCGCAGGTTCTTACCAGATTTTTTTCAACAAGCGTTTTCAGAACGGCACTTACCTCAACCCCGCGTACCTGTTCAATTTCAGCACGGGTTAGCGGCTGTTTGTAGGCAACTATCGCAAGTGTTTCAAGTGCCGATGACGACAGTTTAAGTGTTGTTTCTTCCTTAAAAAGTTTTCTGATAAAGGGTGCAAAATCACGTTTCGTTGAAAATTGCCACCCGCCGGCGATTTCTACAATCTGGATAGGTGAATCTTTTTCTTCGTAGTCATTTTTTAATTCAGAAATTACAGGGTTTATCTCGTCGGCGGATTTTTCCGTAATCCCAATAATCGTTTCAAGTTTCAATGGTCCCTGTGACACAAACAAAAGCGCTTCTATTATTTTTTTAAGTTCCATATTTCGCTCCGCTCATTACACTGAACTGACACTGAACTTACACACAGAACTGAAGCGGAACTTTCTGTGTCTGTTCCGTGTTCCTTCATTCCGTGTCTGTTCCGTGCATTCGTTTTCTATAAATTCTTATCTCAGAAAATGCCTCGTTCTGCCTGACATAAATCTGACCTATTTTTATAAGTTCAAGTAATGCCAAAAATGTAACTATAACGGAATTCAGGGTTTCATTTTTCAGAAAAATAGAATAAAAAGATACGAATTTTTTACCTTCAAGCAATGAAAGAATAATGCGGATTTTGTCCTCAATTGTGAACTCCTCTTTTATTATTTCTTTTGAGGATTTCTTTGCTGATTCTAGAACCTTCCGAAATGCATCCATTAAATCAAAAAGCGAGACATCAACTCCGAAATCCTCGGCGGTAAATTCCGGCACGGTTTTACGGAAGAAAATATCTTTTTGATTTTCCAGATTAGTTTTTAGTACCTTTGATGCCTCCTTAAATTTTTTATATTCCAATAGGCGTTTTGTGATTTCATCTCGCGGATCTTCAAGTTCCTCCTCATCTTCATCGCCGTAAACCGGAAGAAGCATTTTTGACTTTATTCGCATAAGTGTGGCTGCCATGATGAGAAAGTCACCGGCAACTTCCAAGTTCATCTCTTTCATCAAATTAAGATATGCAATATATTCCGATGTAATTTTAGAGATAGGAATATCGTAAATGTCCAAGTCGTTTTTTTGTATAAGATGAAGCAGCAGGTCCATTGGACCTTCAAAAATTTCCAGTTTTATTCCGTATTCCATAATTTTAATGCGTCTCTTATTTCATTGATGGTTTTACCGGCAATTGCCCTGGCTTTTTCGCTGCCTGTTTTAAGTATTTTGTGAATTTCTGCAGGATTTTTTTTAAGTTCTTTCTGTTTTATTTGGATTGGTTCCAATGATTTTATTATGTTTTCTGTCAAATCCTTTTTACATTTCACACAACCGATTTTACCTTTTTTACACAACTCCTCTGTTTTATTCGCTTCGCTCACCCCCGATTGAAATCGGGGGCTACAATTATCGGAATATATTTTATGCAGTGCAAAAATAGGACATATTTCGGGATGCCCTAAATCAGTCGGGTGAATTCTTGCAGGGTCGGTTATGTATGAAGAAATCTTTTTGGAAATTACAGACGGTTCATCTGACAGATAAATGCAATTATTATACGATTTTGACATTTTTCGTCCGTCGTTGCCCGGAATTTTCGGTGTTTTTGTAAGAAGCGCCGCGGGTTCGGTTAAAATTTCTCCGTAGAAAGAATTAAATCTTCTCGCGATTTCTCGTGTCAATTCCAGATGAGGAAGTTGGTCCTCGCCGACAGGTACTTTGTCTGCTTTGTAAATAAGAATGTCTGCCGCTTGTAGAACCGGATAACCGAGAAATCCGTAAGTATGTAAATCGCGTTGACTTATCTCTTTGAGTTGTTCCTTGTATGTCGGGCATCTTTCAAGCCAAGACAATGGCGTTATCATTGACAAAAATAGGTGGAGTTCGGAGTGTTCGGGGAGTTGCGATTGAACAAAAATCGTGGATTTTTCCGGGTTAAGTCCGACGGAAAGCCAGTCAATCACCATATCAACCGAGTCATTTTTTATGTTTTTTGTGTTTTCATATTCTGTAGTCAGCGCATGCCAGTCGGCGACGAAATAAAAGCACTCATATTTTTCTTGCAGTTCAACCCAATTTGAAAGTGCACCATGCAGATGTCCGAGATGCAACCTTCCCGACGGCCTCATACCCGATAAAACCCTTTGTTTCATATTCGTCGCTTCGCTCCTCATTGCACGGAACAGACGCGGAAGCCCCGATTTTAATCGGGGACACGGAACTGAATCGGAACTGTTCCGCGTCAGTTCTGTGTAAAGTTCTGTGTTAGTTCAGTGTTTTTTTTAGACGCCCATAAAAAGCAATTTTTGTAAAATCTCCACTATCAGCCACAGAAAATTAAGAAAACCGAATGAAAGCAAAAAAAATATTATAAAAATTCCATATCTTTCAAGTTGATTGTATTTGAACGCAATTTCCGTTGGTAAAAATGCGGATACAATGCGGGAGCCGTCCAAGGGCGGGATCGGAATCAGATTAAATACGCCGAGCACAAGATTTAACTGAACATTTATGTATAAAAGTTTGATAATTAAAGAATTGATTTCAGTGTAAGGGTCTAATCCCGTTATTTTAAAAAGCCATATAATCAAAGCGGATAAAACTGCGAGTGCAAAGTTAGACCCCGGTCCTGCCAGCCCGATTTTTGCCATATCTTTTACGGGATTGTTGAGACGGTAAGGATTTATAGGAACAGGTTTTGCCCAACCGATTAAAACCGGCGAGTGGGTAAAAATTAAAATCAAGGGAAGAATTATCGTTCCCATCATGTCAATGTGAGGAATAGGATTTAGTGTAAGCCGTCCCGACATTTTTGCGGTATCGTCGCCGTTTAAGTAAGCAACCCATCCGTGAGCACACTCATGCACCACCACGGCAAAAAACAAAAGCGGAATCGCCAAAATCAAGTCAACATTTGTAATCATATTTAATAATTATATCTATTTTCGGAAAAATTGTCAAGAAATTTTTGCCGGTTTTAAGTTCAAGGTGTTAGTGCAACACCTGATTGAAAACCTGCTATAATAGGCAGGTATGAAAAAAACATATAAACATTTAACGGAAGCAGAACGTAATTTAATTGTCGTAATGGTGAATCGTAACAAATCAGTTCAGG
>JACRDL010000025.1 GCA_016218625.1 Elusimicrobiota bacterium | reverse complement strand
TTAATACCCAATCTATCAATAGTATTCCCAATCCTCTCTCTTTTTTTACCATTTTTTATATACCAATTAATAGTTTTTTTGATTACAGTTATTACATTTTTTACAGGAAAAAGATGCGTTATTAAGTCCGCTGTTCTCGGGTGACGCCCCCATTTCCCGCCAACATATAAACCGCATCCGATACGACTTTCACACCACGCCGATGTCGGACAAATTTTTATACAATCGCCGCAGAATATGCATTTTGAAAAATCATAAATTGGTTTGCCAGTTTTGTATTCTGATACAATTGCATCTTCAAGACATGCTTTGGCACAAAGTCCACAACCTATACATTTTTTTTCGTCCCATTCTGGTGCCACTTCACCAACAAAACCGATATCGGCATCTTTTGCCCTCGTGCAATCGGAAGGACAACCGGCGAATGATATTTTAAATTTTCCATGAACAGTCGGGATGCCGAAAAATTTTTTATCTACTGTTTGAGCCAGTTTTTGTGCGTCTATAATTCCGCGAGCATTGTATTCACATCCGCCGCAACCGGTTGCAACTCTTACCCGCGGTCCGCAGGAAGCAGTGCCTTGTCCAATTTTTTTTAATTCATTTTTCAGTTTATTAAAATCATTTATATCAACCGAAATAATTTCAAGTGATTGACGGGTAGTCAAATGAACAAAATCCGCTTTACCATATTTTTGGGCAATTTTTATAATTTTTTTAAGTCGGTTTACCGGCATACGACCGCCGGGAATACGAAGACGCACTGTGAATAAGTCCTTTTTATTTTGTTTGATGAACCCGCCCGCTTTTAATTCGGCAAAATTGACATTTAATTTTTTCTGCTCTTTTTTTGTCTTTATATCAAACTTGTTAAAGAATCTCACTATAACCTCCCGAATATATGCGAAACCTCGCTTACAGTTTTTTCTATATCTTTATCTGTATGGGCGAAAGAAATAAAATTTGATTCAAAAGACGACGGCGAAAAAAGAATTCCCTGCTTAAAAATCAAACTATAAAATCTCTTAAACTTTTTTACATCCTGTCTTTTTGCCGACGCATAATTAATAACTCTTTCTTTTGTAAAAAACAATGAAAACATTGAACCAATCTGATTTATCACAATATCAACATTGTTTTTTTTTGCTTCATTTTTTATTGAGTTGCATAAACATTTTGTTCTGTCGTTTATCAATTTGTAATCTGTCCCACAGGGACTTCCTTCGGTCGTAATTTGTAATTTTTTAATTGTTGTTATACCTGCAACCATTGTTATCGGGTTACCCGAAAATGTCCCTGCCTGATAGACATTGCCGGAAGGTGCAATTTTTTTCATAATTTCTTTTTTGCCTCCGAACGCACCGACGGGAAATCCGCCGCCGATGATTTTACCAAGACAGGTTAAATCAGGTTTTACTCTGAAAAAACTTTGTGCACTGCCGAATGTAATTCTGAATCCATTAATCACTTCATCAAAAATTAAAATTATTTTATACTTATCACAGATAACACGAAGACCAGCCAAAAAATCTTTTTCAGGTAAAATTACACCCATATTTCCGGCAATCGGTTCAACAATTACACAAGCGATTTCTTTGTAATGTTTTTTTATTACCGACGAGGCGGAACTTAAATCATTATAGGGAATTTCAAAGTAATTTTTCCTGTCAAAAAACAGTTCCGATGCACCGTGATAACATCCGGTGAATTTCAAAATTTTACTTCTACCCGTGTATCTGAAAGCCAGACGAACCGCAGAAGTTGTGGCTTCCGTTCCCGAATTGACAAAGCGAATCATTTCCATTGACGGTATTGCATTGCAAATTTTTTCAGCCAGTTCAGTTTCAAAAATATTTGTAAAACCATAACTGGTACCAAGTGCAAGTTGCTTTCTTACCGCTTTTAATATTTCATTATCTGAATGTCCGAACATCAAAGTTCCCCATGACATACAATAATCAATATATTTTTTACCGTCATTTGTACAAATTTTTGAGCCCTTTCCTGATTTAACGAAAATGGGTTTCATTCCGACCGCCCTAAAACTTCTAACGGGTGAATTTACGCCGCCGGGAAAATATTTTTTTGCTTTTTCAATTAGTTCTCTTGTTTTAACCATTTTGCTACTTCCTTTGCATGATATGTAATTATCAAATCCGCACCTGCCCTTTTTATTGCCGTAAGAATTTCCAAAACCGATTCTTTCTCGGAAATTATACCCTTTGATGCCGAAAACTTAATCATAGAATACTCTCCGCTGACATTATATGCAGCAATCGGAACGTTGAATTTCTGTTTTGCTTCTTTAATAATATCAAGATAACAAAGAGCGGGTTTTACCATAACGATATCCGCACCATCGTCAATATCCTGCTTTATCTTTCTTAACGCATCACTTGTATTTGCATAATCCAATTGATACGATTTTCTATCCCCGAATTTCGGGTAACTCTCAAGTGCTTCTCTGAAAGGCCCGTAAAAATTTGAAGCGAATTTTGCTGAATAAGCAAAAATACCGACATTATCAAAACCATTTTTATTTAGAATATTCCTTATTGATTTTACCTGACCATCCATCATAGCCGAAGGTGCTACAAAATCACAACCTGCCCCTGCGTGTGATAGTGCAATTTTCGACAGATATTTCAGGGTTGTTTCAATATCAATTCCATAATTTTTCATTTTTAATTTTTCATTTTTAATTCTCATTATTCCACAATGACCATCTGATTTATAACCGCAAAGACATACATCAGTTATTACAACAACATCAGAATGTTTTTGTTTTATTTTCTTTACCGCATTTTGAACAACACCGTTTTTATCCCAAGCATAAGAACCAACATCATCTTTTTTATTCGTTACACCAAAAAGCAGAACTGCCGGAATACCCAGTTTTTTTATTTCATCAATATCTTTCAGCATTTTGTCAATTGATAAATGAAAAACACCGGGAAAATTTTTTATCGGCGATTTTATATTTTTCCCCTCTACAACAAAAAACGGCATAATTAAATTATCAACACTTAATTGCATATTTTAAGACATCCCCTACAATAAATACCGTCGGCGAGTTTATCCCAACGACTATTTTTTTTACATCTTTTAATCTGCCTATCAGTTTTTTTTCGTCAGGGAAACCTGCTTTTTCTACTATTGCACAAAACATATTTTTATTCCAACCGACCTCAATCAGTTTTTTTGTAATTTTTTTAAGATTTTCTGTTGCCATATAAAAAACAAGCGTTCCCTGTTTCGGCAGTAATACGTAATTCACCGATGATTTTCTACCGAACGGATTCTCGTGCCCTGTGATAAATGAAACAACCGGTGCGAATTTTGTTTTTGTTAAACCGATATTCAAAGATGCTGCTGCGGATGAAACCGCTGTTATTCCCGGAACAATTTCAAAATCAATTTTATTTTTTACAAGTATTTCTACTTCTTCATTCAGGCGTCCAAATATAACGGGATCACCATTTTTAAGACGGACAACAGTTTTGTATTTTTTTGATTTTTCAACAATCAAAATATTTAATTTATCTTGTTCTTTTGTGAAACTATCCGAAAAACTATTTCTGGTATCGTCGGCATTTATAAGTTCAGCAGTTTTCGGTGCATATCTTAATAGTTTTTTGTTAACTAAATAGTCGTAAATAACGCAATCGGCTTTTTTCAGAATTTTTAGACCCTTCAGCGTTATAAGTTCACAATCGCCGCAACCGGCGCCAACGATATACACTTTATTTTCTAAATAATTTTTCTGTTTCATAATCGCATTTTCTAATAACAACCGCCAATGAACCCTGTAAAGGATGCGGCTTAAAAATTTCAACTGGCAACCGTTCAGCAATTCTATTTTCAAATCCTAACCTTATCAATGCACATGCGGCGACAATTAAGCCGTCAAGCTCGCTTAACTCAAATTTTTCCAATCGCTCATCAACATTTCCACGAATATCAACTATTTCAAAATCGCACCTGAATTTTTTCAACTGTTCTTTCCTTCGGATACTACTTGCCCCGATTTTCGCATTAAGAGGCAACTCGTTCAATTTCAAATTATTTTTTGACACAAGTGCATCTAATTGGTCAAGCGGTTCTGTTATCACCGCAATTTTAAAGCCGTTAAGCAATGCATCCGGCAAATCCTTAGCACTGTGAACCGCACAATCAATTTCATTTTTTAAGAGTGCCCTATCAATTGCATCGGTAAAAAAATCGCTGCCTTCAATTTCTGAAATCGGTATTTTTTTTTCTCTGTCACCGGAAGTATTAAAGGTTTTAATTTCAAAATTTTTCAACCCGAAAATCTGGATTATTTCATCCGCCTGCTTTAATGCCAAAGGCGACGGTCTTGTGCCGATTCTGATTTTTCTTTCCATATCCCAGCCAATTCCTCAATTTCATTTTCAATTATTTTTTCCGCTTCGCTTACGGACTTTTCTCTTAATTCCAGATTTTTATCGCTTATTTTTTTCAAATCATCCAAGTTATAGAGAATTATTTTGCTGCTCTTTACATCGGGACTTACATTCCTCGGCACCGATAGGTCAAACATAAGACAGTTGTTTTTTCTTCCACAAAAATCCTCTTTCCTTAGTAAAAAATGCGGCGCATTTGTCGCCGTTATGATAACGTCTGCCGAATCAACCGCCGATTTTAATTTGTCAAAACAAATAACTTCCGTCTCAAATAATTCCGCCAGTTTTGTTGCTTTATCATAATTCTTGCCGCTTATGATTTTTAACTTTATTTTATTTCTGGAAAAATAGTTAAGAATAGTTTCGGCAAGTGTGCCGGTGCCGAGCAGCAAAAAACTTTTACCGTCTATATCACCCAGAATCCGTTTTGCATTGTTAAACACTATGCTTGCAAAAGAAATATTTCCCGACGATATTTTGGTAGTTCTGCGAACTTCTTTTGCAACTTTCAGGACGCGGTTAAAAAGTATGTTAAAAAATCTATCGGTTAAACCGAAATTCAGAGACCTATAATACGCATCCTTTACCTGCGATAAAATCTCGCTTTCGCCGAGTATCTGCGATTCAAGACCGCTTGCCAAACGAAAAAGATGCCTTATCGCCGAAAAACCTTCAATTTTGCGGAAATGTTTTGATGCCTCATATCTAATTAAATTCTGTATCTTTTTATTTTCTGAAAAATAAAACTCCGTTCTGTTACATGTGGACACAATAACAAACGGCGAAACGCCGGAATTTTTTGTTTCAATGAGAATGGTATCAACTGCGTCATTATCCAGATGATACTTTTCCATTGTTTCAATATCGGTATTTTTATAATTTATTCCATAAATTTGCAAATTCATTTTCTATTACCTCTTTGAAACGCCTTGATAATTTCGGATTTTTGCCGTCGCTTGAAACGGTTATTACAAGTCCGTTTTTCTTTATCACCGCAGGGATTATAAAATCGCAAAGTTCTGTTTTATCGCACACATTTACCAATACATTCTGTTTTTTTGCATCATTAAATACTTTTCTATTAACCGTTCCGTCGTTCGTTGCAGCGAAAACTAAAAATGCATTTTTTATATCGGTTGATGAATATTTTTTTTTGAAATAACTGATTTTTTTTCTTTCAGCCAGTTTTTGCAGCTCATCCGTTAAATCGGGGCTAACCAGAGAAATATCCGATTTGTATGGCAGCAAATTCCTTGCCTTTCTTTCGGCGATTTTTCCGCCGCCTACAATAACAACTTTTTTATTTTTTATATCAAGTCCTATCGGATAAAATCTCATTTTTTTACCTCACGGATTTTTTCTGCTTTAATTTTACCGTCAATGATTTTATATGTCCTGATGTCAGGTTTACTAAAATTTTGCAGAGAAATTATTACATAATCTGCTTCCGGATAATATGCCATTTCAATATCGCGTGAAGACGGGTATGCTTCACTGCGAGTATGTGAATGATAAATCCCTAAAAGTTCAAGTTTTTTTGCTCTCATCTCTTTGAAAATTTTCAACTGCTCTTCCGGTTTCATAAAATAACAAATTTCGGGTTTATCCGAAACATTTTTCATTTTATAAATTTTTTTTGCTTTATTGTTAATCCCTGCAATTATTCCGCAGACCTCTTGCGGATAGTTATCTTTTGCATGTTGAACAATATAGTCCAGTTGTTTTTTACTTAAAACCATTTTATTGCTCCTGTCAGAAAAAATGAACTGACAAATGCTATTACAGGCGAAACCAACCACACAAAAAATATTTTTCTCGTTGTTTTATGAGATGCCGTGTGATAAAAACCGTTTTTACTGTGCGAAATTGCAAAAATAGATGCAGCATTGAGTTGAACTAACGATTGGGGAATGCCCATTATTGAGGCAAAAATAAGAAGTGTAGCGGTGA
Organism: Elusimicrobiota bacterium; assembly: GCA_016218625.1. Lineage (GTDB taxonomy): Bacteria > Elusimicrobiota > UBA8919 > UBA8919 > UBA8919 > UBA8919. The sequence continues at coordinate 10,675 of JACRDL010000025.1, read as the reverse complement.
TGAAATTTGTAAGTGTTGCTGAAATTAAACCAAACGGCACTACCTCCTGTCCAACCGTGCGCATCGTATTCTTCCCGATAATTCCTGCGCCGACTATAAAAATCAAACCGACAGCAAATAATCCCAGAGTAGAATTTTTTATAATTCCTGCGGCAACAAGCGGACCTACTGCGTTGGCGACATTATTGCTTCCTATTGCAAATGCTACATAGCAAGAGGCGATTATAGACAGTTTTTTTAGTGCTTTTTCGTTTGCAAAAAATTTTTCATATAACCACAGATTGTTAAACTTCGGCGGGTAAATGATTTTGTGAACAAATAATGTCAAAAAATACGAGACAACAGGCAGTAAAATCCAAAAAGGAACTATCAAAATAAATTTCGTAAAATTTATATTCCCAATTGCCAAACCGCTGCCTACGATTGAAAAGACCGTGGTCCATGATGTTGACTGCGGAATCTTCAGGATATTGGCAAAAAAAAGCCCGAACGATGCGGAGAACAAAACAATCAAAACAATATTTATATCAAAATACCGTCCGGGTAGTATTCCGCCGCCGAGCGTTTTTGTTACGTTATAGCCGAGGAAAACCGCACCGACTACAACAAAAAATCCGAAAAGTAGTATTGCTTTCTTTTTGGTCAATATATTAGAACAATAGGTCGCAGCAAACGAAGGAGCGATGCCGCTCCCCCCCATATTTATTGCAAAAAATATAACAACCAAAAACAGTATTATTATTTTAACCATCTCACTTCAGCGGTCTTGTGTGAATTCCGCATTCACCACCGACCTTGGCTGTCCCGACCCATCTTCCAGCCCGCTCATCCTCTTCATTCGTGATGTTCGTGCACGGCAGACAACCTAACGACCTGTATCCGAGTTTATATAAAGGATTTACTTTTACTTCATACAGTGCAAGATACTGCCATATCTCTCTTTCTTTCCAGAGAAGTATGGGATTTAATTTAAGCAGACCTTTATCCCTCTCTTCAACTTCTTTGAATTCCGTTCTGGTTTTTCCCTCGGTGCAACGCAATCCGGTAACCCAGCATGTAGCACCCATTTCAAGAATCGCCCGACGTGTAGGTTGTACTTTAAGAATATCACAACACTTGTGAGGTTCCGTTTCGTATAATTTTTCAGGTATTTTTTCGTCGCTTTTATAGATTTTCAGTTCAGGATATTTTTTGACTGTCTTATTCATAAACTCAACCGTCTCTTTCGGCTTGAATCTTGTGGTAATTATGAAACCGCGGATTTTTGAACTAACCTTTTTTGCCAAATCCCAAACGGTAACTGAATCCTTGCCTAAACTATTTGCCACAATTAGACCATCTCCGTAAATTTTATACGCCTCGGAAATAAGTTTAAGCGACCTGTCCACCTTTTGCCTGAAATTTAACCCTTCTACTAATGTCTTAACATCAGCCGTTCTTGCCTCTTCTAACAATCCCATTTTAACACCCTCCTTTAATTATTTTGTCTATCATATTAGTAGACAATATTCTAAATAAAAAAACCGATTAAATACTTCTATTATGAAACAATAAAAATTCCCATTTCGGCGAACAGATTGGGCAGAAACTTTACCTGACCGGATTTTCCTATAAAAACCGATTTTTCTATTTTGATTTTTTTTATATTGCAATAATCGGTAAAATCCAAAATGCTTAAAAAATGCAGGTTAGGCGTATTATACCACTGAAACGGCATTGAGGATGTCACGGGGACTCTACCGTTAAAAAAAATCTGCAACCTTGACTTGTAATATGCAAAATTTGGAAAACCGACTACAACCTTTTTTCCTACACGGAGCGCTTCATCAAGAACAGCCGCAGGATTTTTTATTTCCTGGAATGTGTTATATAAAATTACATAATCAAACGACTTATCTGCATAGCCGGTAAGCCCGTGTTCTATATTTTCGTGTAATACTGAGAGACCTTTTGCGACACACGAATAAATCGCCTGTTCGCTTATCTCTATTCCCATTGCCTTCACATTTTTTCTTTCCACAAGAATAGATAATAATTCGCCATCGCCGCAGCCCAAATCCAGAACTGAAGATTTTTCCTCAACCCAGTATGTAATTATTTTGTACGCAAGATTTTCAGACATTTGATACCCTCTCTAAAAAATGTTTTATTAAATGTGTCTCTTCATCAACTTCAAGTAAAAAAGCATCGTGACCGTAAGTAGAATCAATCTCGCAATATGTCGCATCCGCACCCGCCAGTTTGCATGCCTTGACTATTTCCTTTGATTGATATGACGGGTAAAGCCAGTCGGACTTAAACGATAATATAAGCAATTTCGCTTTAAGACCATTAAAAACCTGATGCAGTTTTTTCTCGCCGACCAGATCAAATAAATCCAGTGCCTTGGTTATGTAAAGATATGAATTCGCATCAAACCTTTTTACAAAACTGTCTCCGCGATATTTTAAGTAACCCTCTACCTCAAAACTCGGTTCAAACTTAAAAATGGGTTTTTTTTCCTTTGACCGGCGACCGAATTTTTCCGCCATTGAAACATCGCTCATATATGTAATGTGTCCTATCATTCTTGCGACGGAAAGCCCGCGAGTGGGAAACGAAACGCCGTAGTAATTGCCATCACGCCAATCAGGGTCGGACATAACCGCCTGTCTGCCGACTTCGGAGAATGCAATCTGTTGAGGCGAATGTTTTACCGTAGTAGCAATGGGAATTAACGACTTAACACTTTCCGGATAAGATACGAGCCATTGCAAAACCTGCATACCTCCCATTGAGCCGCCGACAACGGTCAAAAGTTTTTTTATACCCAAATAATCTATAAGTTTTTTTTGAGCCCTGACCATATCGGCAACTGTGATAATAGGAAAGTCAAGCCCGTAGGGTTTTCCGGTTTTTGGATTTACCGACGATGGACCTGTTGAACCCTTACATCCACCTATAACATTTGAGCAGATTACAAAATATTTTTTAGTATCAAACGCTTTGCCGGGTCCTATCATAGTGTCCCACCAGCCGGATTTATCCTCATCTTTATGAAAACCGGCAGCATGGGCATCACCTGTCAATGCATGCTCTATCAGAATTGCATTACTTTTTTTTTCATTCAGTTGCCCATATATTTCATATGCAATGGTAACCTGTTTTAGATGTTCTTTTGAATCAAGAACCAGTTCGTCAAAATTAAAGTATTTCGTTTCAACCAATCCGACACTATTTTTTTCCATATAAATGCCACTGAACTGACACAGAACTTTGAAAACCACACGGAACTGAAGCGGAACTGTTCCGTGTCGGTTCTGTGTCCCGCTTTAGCGGGATTCCGATTCTGTTCCGTGTTCCTTACTCTGAAAACAGCCATGTTGAAAGATACCTTTCTCCGGTATCAGGCAGAACCACAACTATCGTTTTTCCTTCGCTTTCTTTTCTTTTAGCTACTTCCATCGCCACCCAAAGCGCTGCTCCTGAAGATATTCCCGCCAAAATTCCTTCCTCTTTCGCAAGACGGCGGGCAAATATACCGGCGTCATCATTTGAAACGGTTATAATTTCATCAACAATTTTACTGTTTAAAATTTTAGGAACAAAACCTGCGCCAATACCCTGAATTTTATGTAGTCCGGGTTTTCCGCCGGACAAAACAGGCGAAGCACTCGGTTCAACGCCTATAATTTTTACGGACGGTTTTCTTTTTTTCAGAATTTCAGCCACACCCGTTATTGTTCCGCCTGTTCCTATTCCCGAAACGAAAATATCCACTTTACCGTCGGTATCGTTCCATATTTCCTCTGCGGTTGTCAAACGGTGAATTTCCGGATTTGCGGGATTTTCAAACTGCTGCGGGATAAAACTGCCGGGAATAGTTTTTGACAATTCTTCCGCTTTTTCAACAGCGCCTTTCATCCCCTTTGTACCGTCGGTAAGCACAACCTCGGCGCCGAAAATTTTCAGCAACTGCCTGCGCTCTACACTCATTGTATCGGGCATAGTCAGGACAAGCCGATAACCTCTCGCTGCGGCAACAAATGCCAGTGATATTCCGGTGTTTCCACTTGTCGGCTCTATTATAACTAAACCCTTTTTTAATAATCCCTTTTTTTCAGCGTCATCAATCATAGCGATGCCTATTCTGTCTTTAACGCTTGAAAGCGGATTAAAAGATTCAAGTTTCGCTAAAATTTCGGCGTTAAGTCCTTCCGCTATGTTGTTGATTTTTACCATCGGCGTATTGCCGACCGTTTTTGTGATATCATCAAAAATTTTTGACATATTAACATCAGAAATTAGGAAAATGGAAATTAGGAAATTAGGGTTAAACCAGATATTCCCTAATCTCTTAATCTCCTAATCTCTTAATCTCTGCCTCCTATCCCAGTGCCTGCTCTATATCTGCAATAATATCGTCAGTATGTTCAAGCCCTATTGAAAGCCGGATAAAATCCGGCGTCACACCGGTTGCTAATTGTTCCTCGGCCGATAACTGCTGATGGGTTGTGGTTGCCGGATGAATTGCAAGCGTCTTGGCATCGCCGACATTCGCAAGATGTGAAATAAGTTTTAGGGAATCAATGAATTTTTTTCCCGCTTCCAGACCGCCTTTTATTCCAAAACCGATAATAGCACCTGCTCCTTTCGGAAGATATTTTTTTACCCTTTCTTTTTCGGCAGATGTTTCTAATCCCGGATAATTCACCCATGCCACATTCGGATGTTTTTCAAGATATTTTGCCACCGTTAAAGCATTTTCACAATGACGGGGCAGCCGCAGATGCAATGTCTCCAATCCCTGCAAGAACAAAAACGAATTGAACGGGGATATCGCAGGTCCCAAATCGCGCAACAGCGTTACCCTTGCTTTAATAATGTAAGCGATGTTGCCGAGCGGCTTTAACGCTTCAACGAACTTTATTCCGTGATAACTCGGGTCAGGGTCGGCGATAAGCGGAAATTTTCCGTTGGTCCAATCAAACTTTCCGGAATCAACTATCACTCCGCCGAGTGACGTTCCGTGCCCGCCGATAAATTTTGTTGCTGAATAAACGATTATGTCCACTCCGAAATCAAACGGCCTCAAAAGATACGGCGACACGGTGTTATCTAAAATAAAAGGTATCCCATTTTTGTGGGCAATTTTTGATATTCCTTCTAAATCTGCAACATCCAATTTCGGATTGCCGATGGATTCCGCATAAACCGCTTTCGTTTTCGGAGTGATGGCTTTTTCAATCGCAGCCAAGTCATTTGACTTCACGAACTTCACTTTGATTCCGAACTTCGGAAAAGTGTAATGAAAAAGGTTGTAAGTTCCGCCGTAAAGATTGTCAGCAGAGATAATTTCATCGCCGTTTTGAGCAATATTCAAAATAGAAAGGGTTATTGCCGATTGTCCGCTTGAAACCGCAAGTGCGCCAACTCCGCCGTCTAAAAGAGCCATTCTTTTTTCAAATACATCGGTCGTCGGATTCATCAAACGGGTATAAATGTTCCCGAACTCTTTCAGCCCGAAAAGATTCGCCGCATGCTCGGTGCTTTTGAATTGATAGGAAGTCGTCTGATAGATAGGCACTGCTCTTGCCCCCGTCGTAGGATCCGCCGACTGTCCTCCGTGCAACGCCAATGTTTCCGTTCTCAAATTTACTTTTTTTTCGGTCATTTTTTCCCCCAAAACTACCACTGAACTGACACGGAAGTGGGCGGATAAATCCGCCCATACACAGAACTGACTCGGAACTGTTCTGTGCCTGTTCCGTGTTTCGTTCCGCTTCTGTTCCGTGTTCCTTATTTCCGTGTCTGTTCCGTGTTCCTTCAAATTGAATAATCCGGTGACTTCACTGACATATTTTCTACTTTTTCCGAAATATCAGCAAAAGTGGTTCCGTCAATAATTTTATTTGTGAAGTCCCTTATTTCTGTCCACAGTCCGACGAACGGACATCGCCTGAAAAAACTGCATTTAGACGGAGCCGTCCTGCTAACGCAGGAAATCGGGGAAGTTGAGCCCTCCATTAAACGAATTATTTCCCCAACTTTTATTTTTTCCGGCGGTTTTGCAAGATAGACACCGCCGACCGGTCCCCGTTTGCTTCTGACATATCCCGCACCCTTTAATATAAGAATAATCTGTTCAAGATATTTTACCGGAATATCCTGCCTCTTTGAAATCTCTTTAATCTGGACAAGCCCCTTCTCGTAATTTAGGGACAGGTCCAGTAAAATTTTTAATGCGTAATCGCCTTTGAAAGTTATTTTCATTTAACTACCACTGAACTGACACGGAACTTATACACGGAACTGACACTGAATTATTCCGCGGCTGTTCCGTGTTCTTTTGTTCCGTGTCGGTTCTGCATTCCCTCTATTGTCTATCAACTAACTATACTATAACAAAAATAGATAAACTTGTCAAGTACTTTTTTTATTTTTTTTATTTTTTTATTTTGAGGTAAGGCAGGCGGTCAATTTTTACCGTCGGGGAATCATTTCTTTTCCCATTTGAGAAGTTCCGCGACTTTTGACAGCGAGGAGCCGTCTTTTATTTCTTTGCGGAGCCGGTTTTCCGTTTCCAAGATATGCATCGCGCGGTTTGTGAACTCCACGGCAACCTCTTTCGGAATAACGATTACGCCGTCGTCATCGCCGACGAGCCAGTCGCCGGGCTGGATTTTTGTACCCGAAATTACGAGCGGAATATTTATTTCGCCGAAACCTTTCGGCTCGCCGGCCTGCGGAGTTACAAGCGTAGCAAATGCGGGAAATTTTAATTTTTTAATATCCGCTGTGTCTCTTATCCCGCCTGAAATCACAACACCCGAAATTTTTCTGTTAATTGCGGAATTTGTCGCAAGTTCCCCCCACACAGCAGGCGGAACACCTCCGGCATCAATAACGATTACATCTCCCTCTTTTGCGACATCAATCGCCTCAACCGGCTTTGCCCAATCGCCTGGATAAGTCCTTACAGTTACGGCGGGACCAATCATTTTCACATTCGGCGTTATTGAATAAACATCTTTTAGCGGAGGATTTCTGTGAAGTGCATCGGAAATGTTTGCCGTTGAGACCTTTTCAAGAATATCTCTTATGTTTTTTTCAGATACCCTACTGAAAAATTCCGACCTGATTTTTATTTTTTTATTGATTGCTTTTTTTATTTTCCGGGTTTCTTCTTGGGCATTTTTTGATTTTGTGATGGCACCGCCGACGATGATAATTTTTGCACCGGCTTTTACCGCATCAGCGGCATTGAACGATGTAATCCCGCCGGCAATCGCAACCGGAATTTTAACGATAGATGAAACTTTTTTCACGATATCATAAGAGATTTTTCCTTTCATCTGCTCGTCAATTGGAATATGAACATCAATATAGTCGGCGCCCAATTTTTCTATTTCTTTCGCTCGTTTTACAATGTCTGAAACACCTAATAAATCAACCATAATTTCGCAACCATAATTTTTGCCGGCAGCAATTGATTCTTTAATCGTTTCATTATCAGCAGAGCCCAAAACACAAACAACATTAGCGCCGGATTTTGCGGCAATTTCAACCTCGGTCCGACCGACATCGGCGGTCTTCATATCTGCAACAATTTTTATATTGGGAATTTTTTTTCTCAATTCGCGGATGCAGTTAAGCCCCTCGCTTTTTATCAGCGGAGTTCCCGCTTCAAGCCAATCTGCGCCGCCGGCAACCGCCTCTCCAGCAAGTTTGATCGCCCTTTTCAAATCAACAAAATCAAGTGCCACCTGTAAAATCGGTTTCATAATTCGCTCCGCGAATACACTGAACTGACTCGGAACTTATGCACGGAACCGAAGCGGAACTGTTCCGTGTCTGTTTCGTGTTCCTTTGTTCTGTGTCTGTTCTGTGTTTTCTATTTTAGTATCTCTCCCGTTTTATAAGACCATAAAGTTAAATCCAATTCATCCATATTTATTTTTATTTTCTTTGAAAACTTTTTCATTTTTTGCTCTATTTCCAAATAGTTTTTATCTTTACCTGCGATTACTTTTAACTCCTTCAAACAATCTAAAATATGCTTGTCCAAAATCGCATAACCGCTATACCCGATGTTTCTCAAAAAATGACTCGCCTCTTTATAACCGATACCTTTTATGTCTTTTGTCTCTGCAAAAAATTTTCTTAAATCTTGCGGTGATTTTATGGAATCAAGCAGTTTTTTCAAATTTAGCCCGCAGATATTTTTCAAATAATTTCTTGTGTGGATGATATATCTTGCGCGGGCGTTATAAAATCTGTGGTTGCCTTTGAGTAGATTTTTTATTTCCGTCTCGCTTGCAGTTAGAATTTTATTCTTTATTGCGGCAATAGATTTAAGACCCATTCTTGCGGATGCGTTTGCTGTTAAAATACAGAAACAAAGTTCTTCAAAAATTTCTTTGTAGGATTTCGGTTTTTTGAACTCTAAAAGGCGCTCATTTATTTCCGATTTTTTGAGACGATGCCATTTTTTTAATTGTCCGATATTCATTTCCTTTTTACCGTTGAGCGAAGCAAGAAATTTCTCCAGACCCTTGAGGAGCGACTACGCTTTCAAGAGCGACGATTAGAGCGAAGCCGACAGGGTGGTCGGCTGAGCGTGTCTGGAAAATTTGCTTGCGAGCGATATTCATCTTTTTCTTAAAATCCGCTTAAACTCCGGCAGATTTTTCATCTCATTAAACTCATATGAATTTCCGGCAAGTTCCCGATAGGTTCTGTCTAATGATACGGCTTTATCCAATGCGGCGAGCGCAGATGAGATGTCATCTTTAAGAGCATGGATTTGGGCAATATTGAAAATCACTCTTGCCGATTGCGGACTTATATTAAGTGCTTCACGGTAGGCGTCAAGCGAGGCATCGTAAATCGCCTTCTTTCTGTAAAGAAATCCAAGCCATTCAAACGCCTCAGTAAAATCATTTTTTTTGGCGAGCGCTTTTAAAAAATTTACAACGGCGTCATCCGGCTCCGTTTCATTTTTAACAATTCCCGTCTCAAAATACTCAACCGCATTTTTGGAAAGATTGGCTCGGCTTAAAAATAAGATCGCGGTTTTGAAGTTTCCTTTCAACCCAAAAACTTTTCCGACAGACAAATACGCCTCATCCGTCAATTTTAAGTCGGCGGATATGTCTGAAAATTCTTTAATTGCATCGTCATATTTTTTTTCTTTCTCATAACAGATTCCGAGATAAACTTTCGCGAAGGATATATCGGTATTGCGTGATGTTAGAAACTTCGCTCTGATAAGGTAATTTTTTGCGTCTTTAAGACGGTTAAGTTTCAGATTTATTTTTCCCAACTCCAAAAGAGCCGTAAAATTGTCCGGGTGTAATAAAATCACTTTTTTATACTCCCGCTCTGCATTCGCATACATTCTCATTTTCCCATATGTCTGGGCAAGTTTAAGACGGACATCCAATTTTTTTGGCTCGTATTTCAGGACAATTTTATAGTTTTTGACTGCTGCTTCATATTCGGGAACTAAAAGTTTTTTTTCAGCTATGTCAAGTATAATTTCCGTGATTTTGTCTTTAACTATATATGCTCCGACAACTATTAAAAAAAACAGTATGATAACCGACAAAACATTATATCTTTTTATTTTTGCGGGCATTTTTTTGGGCGATACTGAAACCGGCGGTATTTGGACAGATAATGCGGGAGCAGCTGCGATAATTCCTTCTTCAATCAGCACGGCTTTTTCAATATTAGTAACAACCGGCTGTACAACAGGAGTTTCAACCATATGTATTGCGGAAATTTCCGGTTTAGGCATTTCCGGTGCAACTTCCGGTGTAACCGTAGGGATGATCTCATCGCTTTTTTTATCTAATGCTTCCTGTTTTTCAGGAATGCAAATAGGGGCGGGAACCGTTTTTACTTCTTTTACAATTTCCACGGAAGGCGGCGGGATAACCGGCTTTTCCGATTTAACTGCAGTGATTTCTTCTTTTTTTATTTCTTTCAGTTCCTCAACCGTCTCCTGCTTTACATCTGTTATCACTATTCCCGAAGTTTTTTCATCGGTGGCGTGAACCTTTGCGGATTTTCCTTTTTGAGCGCAAAGCGTTCCGAACATGCACTCATCAAAACAGAAATTCTTATCACCCCCTGCTCTTTTTTTACGGCATTTTTCAAAATCATCGGAAATAAGATTTAACATCTCAACCGTTGCTTCGTCAATTTCCGTGAAAGAAATTCCGGCGAGATATTGTCCGTCCATATTTTCAAGCCGTATTACTTTTCCTTTTATCTCAAACGGCTCAATACCGCGAAGACGGATATAGAGAGAAAATGTGAAAAATTTCGGGAGCGGTTCGGAAATTGTAAGTCCGAGACCTCCGGAGGAAATGTCAACGATGTGGCCGACAACCGGTTCCTGATAAAAAGGCGGCGGGAAATGAACCTCAACCGGCTCCGCTATGCCTTCTATAACGGCAAATCTTTTGTGTTTTCTTCTTTCCGATACATCAGCCATAATTTTTTAGTATATAAATTTTATTGACAAATGTCAAGATATTTGTAAAATATTTAAGTTCAAGGTGTTAGTGCAACACCTGATTGAAAACCTGCTATAATAGGCAGGTATGAAAAAAACATATAAACATTTAACGGAAGCAGAACGTAATTTAATTGTCGTAATGGTGAATCGTAACAAATCAGTTCAGGG
>JACRDL010000024.1 GCA_016218625.1 Elusimicrobiota bacterium | reverse complement strand
TCAAAACAAATGCTGAATTACATAATGAAGAAAATTGAAAGAGTAAAGATTATATAATTTTTAGCACTTTGCTAAATTATGCAAAATGTGCTCCGTCGGTGAAGTCAAAAAAATATACGTTTTCACGCTTTTTTTAGGTAATCATTTCGTCAAATGAGCAAATGAAAAAAACATTAAAAGAAATTATTGAAATAACGGGCGGAGAGATTCTAGGCGACCATAACACGATTATCACAAATGTAGCCGGAATTACCGAAGCGAAAAAAGGAGACATCACTTTTATATCAAATCCGAAATATGAGCAGTATATCAATTCAACAAAGGCCTCTGCTATAATCATTAAGGAATCCCATAAAGATAAAGTTAAAATTCCCGCCATCGTTTCAAAAAATCCGTACCTTTCATATGCAAAAATAATTATGCTTATAGCAAAAGAAACGGAAAAACATCCGTCAGGGATATCTTGTAATTGTTCGGTGTCTAAATCGGCAAAAATAGGCGAAAAAGTGGCGATTTCAGATTTTGTTGTGATTGATGAGAGTTCAAAAATTGGCGACGGAACAATTATTTATCCCAATTGTTATATCGGCAGAAATTCAAAAATAGGAGAAAATTGTCTGATTTATCCGAATGTCACAATAAGGGAAAATATAATTATCGGCAACAATGTGATAATACATTCTGGAACTGTTATCGGCTGCGACGGGTTCGGGTATGTACAGGATAATGAAACGCTTAAAAAAATCCCTCAGATAGGAATTGTTGAAATTGCCGACGATGTGGAAATAGGCGCAAATGTTACAATTGACAGAGCAGCGACCGGAAAAACATTTATCGGGCGCGGCACAAAAATTGACAACCTTGTCCAAATTGCCCACAATGTTCATATCGGTGAAAATTCTATAATCGTTTCACAAGCGGGAATTTCAGGAAGCACAAAAATAGGCAACGGCGTTACCATAGCAGGGCAGGCGGGACTGGTAGGACATATTACCGTCGGAAACGGAGCGGTAATTGCCGCACAGGCAGGTGTTATCGGAGATGTTGCACCAAAAGAAACCGTTTCCGGTTATCCCGCAAGACCCCACAAACATGCAATGAAAATCTACGCGTTGCTCCAGAAACTTCCCGAATTATTCGAAGAAATTAAAAAACTGAAAAAATAGCGAGGAGTTATGGGAAAACAAAAAACCATTTCAAAAGAGGTTTCTTATTCGGGCACAGGACTTCACACAGGCAACAATGTTTCAATTAAATTAAAACCCGCAACCGAAAACACGGGAATAATTTTTGTAAGATGCGATTTGCCTGACAATCCAAAAATAAAAGCGGATATTTCAAATGTTCTCACAACTGTTCGTGGTACGACCGTCGGAGGTGATGAAAAGACATCCGTTCATACGGTTGAACATCTTCTTGCAACATTATTTGCCTTTGATATTGATAATTTAATAATTGAAATGGACTCTAACGAACCGCCGATTGCCGACGGTAGCGCCCTGCCTTTCGTTGAACTTATAAAAAAAGCGGGGATAACCGAACTTTCTGCGGAAAAAAAATGTTTCAATCTGAAGGATCCGGTCGTTTATAAAAACGGCGATGTTCTTATAACTGCAAGCCCGTCCGACAAATTTCATATTTCCTGCACAGTCATTTATAATCATCCGCTGTTAAAAACCCAGTTTTTATCTGTTGATATAACCCCTGAAATTTTTGAAAAAGAAATCGCACCTGCACGGACTTTCTGCTTTGATTATGAAATTGAAGCACTTAAAAATAAAGGACTTGCAAAAGGCGGCTCATTGGAAAATGCCGTAGTAATCGGCGAGAAAAAAATTCTTACAAAGTTGAGATTTGAGGATGAGTTTGTCCGCCATAAAATTCTTGACTTAATAGGCGACATTTCACTTTTAGGAAGTTCGCTTAAAATGGAAATAACTGCCGTAAAGTGCGGACATAAAAACAATATTGAGTTTGCAAAAAAAGTCATTTCTAATCAAAAAAATACCCAATCAACTGCTCCCGGAAAATCTTCGTCATTATGGCAAATCCCCGATGGTAAAATAATAGACATAAACGAAATAAAAGCGACCATTCCTCACAGGTATCCGTTTCTTTTTATTGACAAAGTAATTTTGGTTGAGGAAGTAAAAAGAGCGGTCGGAATAAAAAATGTTTCTGCCGGAGAACCTTTTTTTCAGGGACATTTTCCAGAACAGGCAATAATGCCTGGTGTGTTAATTATTGAGGCGTTGGCGCAGACTGCCTGCGTTTTATTTCTGTCAAAACCGGAATTAAAAAACAAAAAACTCGCGTATTTTATGTCAATAAATAATGTGAAATTCCGCAGACCAGTTTTTCCCGGAGACATGCTTTATCTTGATGTTGAAGTATTAAAAGCAAAACAGACAACCGGAATAATACAGGGCTGTGCTTTTGTTGACGGAAAACCAACGACAGAAGCCGAATTTACTTTCGTGTTGGTTGATAAACCATAGAACACAGAACAGAAGCGGAACAGGACACGGAACAAACACGGAATAGTTCCGCGTCAGTTCTGTGTATAAGTTCAGAGTCAGTTCCGTGATAGGAGCGAAGCAACGATGATTCATTCAACCGCAATAATAGATAAATCGGCGGTCATTGAAAAAGATGTTGAAATAGGTACATATACCGTCATCGGAAAGAATGTCCATATAAAAAGTGGAACAAAAGTCGGAGCATTTACCGTTATTGAATATGCAGAAATCGGGAAAAATTGCAGGATATTTTCTTCCGCATTTATAGGCACAGCACCGCAGGATTTGAAGTATCGGGATGAGCCGACAAAAATTGTTATCGGAGACAATTGCGTTATTAGGGAATGTGTAACTCTTAACAGAGGGACATTGGCACACCGTTTAACAAGTATCGGCGACAACTGTCTTTTTATGGCATATTCGCATGTCGCTCATGATTGCATAGTCGGAAATAATGTAATTATGGCAAACTGTGCAACGCTTGCGGGACATGTTGAAATAGGCGATTTCGTGGTCATCGGCGGCCTCGCTGCGATTCATCAGTTTGTAAGAATCGGGAGATTTTCTATGCTCGGCGGTGGGGCAATGGTTGTTCTTGATGTTCCGCCTTTTTGTCAGGCGCAGGGCGACAGGGCGAAACTGGTAGGATTAAATCTGGTAGGAATTAAAAGACATGGTCTTACTGAAAAACAGATTGGCGATATCAAGTCGGCATACAAAACAGTATTTACGTCCGGCATTACCGTCGCAGAAGCGATTGACCAACTTGAAGCGGCAGGACCGTCAAAAGAAGTTATAGAATTCACAAAGTTCATAAAAAATTCAAAACGGGGAATTACAAGACCGGGGCGAAATGTTGAAAACGATTCTGAATAAATCAAGAAAACTTCGTAACCACAGATTTACACAGATTTACACAGATTTTAATTTTCTTAATTTTAAGTTATTTCAGTGTTTATCTGTGTGTATTTGTGGCTGATATTTTTTTATAACTTCCTATACTTTAAAAAATTATGCTGGGACTTATTGCCGGTAACGGAAACTTTCCTCTGATTTTTACGAAGCAGGCAAAAAAAAAAGGCGAAAAAGTCGTTGCAATTGCTCTTTTTGACGAGACGGATAAATCCATAGAAAACACTGCTGATAAAACATACTGGATAAACGTAGGACAACTTTCCAGATTGATTGAAATCCTCAAAAAAGAAAATATTACAAAATGCGTTATGGCCGGGCAGGTGAAACACACGAAACTTTTTTCGGTAAAACCCGACCTTAAAGCAATAACCCTGCTTGCAAAACTTAAATCAAAAACTGCTGACTCCATACTTTCCGCCGTCTGTGATGAATTAAAAAAAGATGGAATTGAATTTTTATCGTCTGCAACATATCTTTCAGATTTCATCGCAAAAAAAGGAGTTCTTACAAAAATCAAACCGGATAAATCACAAAAAGAAGATATTGAATTCGGTTACGGAATTGCAAAAGAAATCGCAAGGGTTGATATAGGGCAAACGGTCTGCGTTAAAGACAAATCAATAGTCGCGGTTGAGGCGATGGAAGGTACCGACGAGTGTATAAAACGAGCGGGAAAAATCACGGATAACTTTGTCGTCGTAAAAGTTGCAAGACCCAAACAGGATATGCGATTTGATATACCCGTTATCGGATTAAAAACAATTGAGACATTGAAAGAATCAAAAATATCCGTCCTGGCGGTAGAGACGGGCAAAACCCTCATTCTTGAAATTGATGAAGTAATAAAAAAAGCCGACGAATATAAAATCTGCATAATCGGTATTTAAAAATTTTTAAACGATGACTACGGTTCTGCTATTAACTATATCAAACATATTTATGACAGTTGCCTGGTATGGCCATCTGAAATACAAGAATTCGCCTCTCGGAATAGTAATCATAGCGAGTTGGCTGATTGCTTTTGCCGAATACTGTTTCCAAGTGCCGGCTAACAGGTGGGGACATAGCCATTTTTCCGCTGCACAACTTAAGACCATTCAGGAAGTAATAACCTTGGTCGTATTTTCTGTCTTTTCCGTTCTGTATCTGAAAGAGGAATTCAAGTGGAATTATCTCGTAGGATTTATTTTCATAATACTTGCTGTCGTCTTCATCTTCAAAAAATGGTAATTATATGAAAATTGGTGTTATCGGTGTCGGTTCATTGGGGCAGCATCATGCACGGGTGTATTCGCAGATGATGGAAGTTGACCCCGTTAGAAATGGCGTATCACACCGTGATATTTCTAACGGGGTTGAACTGTTCGGGGTGTGCGATGTTGATAAAAAACGGGCGGAAAAAATCGCAAAAAGTTTTAACGCGCGGGCGTTTTCCGACTATAAAGAACTTATTGGAAAAATTGATGCAGTAAGTATTGTTGTCCCGACACCCCTACATTATTCTGTGGCAAAAGATTTTCTTAATGCGGGGATTCATTGTTTAGTGGAAAAACCTATCACTGACAATGTTTCACAGGCGGAAGAACTCCTTAAAATCGCAAACGAAAAAAATATTATACTTCAAATCGGGCACATCGAAAGATTTAATACTGCAGTTATTGAAGCGCAAAAACATATTAAGTCGCCGAAATTCATAGAGGCACAGCGGCTCGGTCCTTACGACCCGCGGGTTGCACACATCGGCGTCGTAATGGATTTGATGATTCACGATATTGACATCATCCTGACACTGGTTGACTCAAAAATAATACAGATGGACGTCATCGGCGCAAAAGTACTGTCAAAAAATGAGGATATTGCGAATGTCCGGCTTAAATTTGAAAACGGCTGCGTTGCAAACATATCAGCATCACGGGTCTCATTAGACAAATTCAGAAAAATAAGAATCTTTCAGGACGATACATATATTTCGCTTGATTATGCCGGACAATCGCTGAAAATTTACAAAAAAAAATCTGATGTCGTAACCTTTATGTCGGATATAGAAATAATAAAGCCAAAACTTAAAACGGAAGAGCCGCTAAAAAGAGAACTTGAGCATTTTATAAACTGCGTGAAAACCGGGAAAACGCCTATAGTAACAGGCGAACACGGACGGGATGCACTATCCGTTGCCATTGAAATACTGAAAAAATTAAAAAACGGTTAAAATATTTTTTCATTAACTATTTCCCTAAAGGGACTTCCTGCGGTCGCAACTACTTTCATAGTTTCGTAGTTGCGAAACTATTTGAATAGTTTTAATTTTACCGTCTAATCCGCACTTTTCGTAATTCGTGATTTTCAATAATTTTTATATTTTTTGATGAGATATTTTAGAGTATCGGAATTTCAAAAGCGCCACAGAATCACACAGAAAAAGAACACAGAAAAAAATTCTGTGAAATTCTGTGACATTCTGTGGCTTATCTTATGGCAAAAGTTTCATCAACAGAAAAAGAAATAATTTTGATTGCTCCGTGCGGTATGAATTGCGGTATTTGCAGCAGTTATCTGGCATATTCAAGAAACATTCCTAAAAAACGGGGCAAAGTTGGACACTGTATTGGATGCCGACCGCGGAACAAAAAATGCGTCTACATTAAATGTCACTGCCCGCTGCTCAGTAATAATTCCATAAAATTCTGTTTCCAATGCGATCATTTCCCGTGTGAAAGATTAAAACATTTAGACGAGCGATACAGAAAAAACTACGGGATGAGTATGATTGAGAACCTAAAAATAATTAAATTAGACGGAATGGAAAAATTTATTAAAAACCAAAACAAAAAATATATGTGTCTTAAATGCGGCGCCAAAATCAGCGTGCATAATAAAATCTGTTACGACTGCAAGAAGTAAAAATTATCGGGATAAAAAATGAAAATTTTTATATCGGCAGGAGACCCATCGGGCGACTTGCACGGGGCGAACCTGATAAAAGAGCTTAAACTTCAAAATCTAAAAATTGAAATATGCGGTTTCGGCGGAAGCAAAATGGCAAACGCCGGGGCTGATATTTTTGACAAAATCGCAGATTCTTCAATTATAGGTTTCTGGGAGCCGTTGAAAAATCTCGCGCGCCTAAAAAAAAATCTCAATTTAGCCGAAAAATTCTTCATCAAAGACAAACTTGAAGGACTCATCATAATAGATTATTACGGCTACAACATACATCTGGCGAAATTAGCAAAAAAACACAAAATTCCGGTAATTTACTACATCTTGCCGCAGGTCTGGGCGACAAGAGGGGGGAGAGTCCAAAAAATCAAAAAATTTGTCAAAAAAGTGCTGGTTATTTTCCCGTTTGAAAAGGAAATTTACGAAAGAGCAGGAATGCCGTGCGAATTTGTCGGTCATCCGCTTTTGGATGTTATTCCTAACCACACATCCACTTATCCACTTAACCACCTAAATATCGGCTTAATGCCTGGCTCAAGAATTCAGGAAATAAATAAACATTTTACCCAATTTTACGAGGCATTTGTCAGAATAAATCAAGTATTTCCTGATATTAGAGCGATTATTCCCGTGTTTTCGGACAAAATTAAAAATTACATAATAAATAACTTTAAGTTGGATGAGAATAAAGTTGAGTTTGTTATGCACGGTGATTATGAAAAAAGGTCAAAAATGTCGCTTTGCATCACTTCTTCCGGCACTGCGACCGTTGAAAATATGATTTTGGGGGTACCGATGGTGATTTCTTATAAAACATCCTGGCTTACTTATCAAATTGCCAAGCGATTGATACATTTGAAATTCATCGGGATGCCGAACATACTCGCGGGACGGGAAATCTGTCCGGAACTGATTCAAAACGAGGTAACGGCTGAAAAAATTTCGGCAAAATGCCT
>JACRDL010000020.1 GCA_016218625.1 Elusimicrobiota bacterium | reverse complement strand
ATGGAATGCTTTTCCCATGCGACCAACGGTCGATTGTCGATTGTTCCTCGGTTGTGAGTACTATTCGTTTTGATATGTTCATTTACCATAATTATACAAATAAAAAACTAAATGTCAAGTAATTTATGGGACACTACACTAATAACTTTCCTAATAAATCAATTAACTGCAGTTGCTCAATAATTCGGTAACTTTTTACCATTTTTATTATTGTTAATTTCCGTTCAAACCTTGAGTAATCAGAGCAAAATTTAAATGCAACACTTATTGCAATATCTACAAGTATTATATTAAAACCGTTGAGCAGGAAAACCCTGCGACTACATTTTAGCAGGGACAAGCCCTGCAACTACAATCTGCCGATAAATTGGCAACTACATACGCAGGTTAAAACCTGCGACTACATTCTGGCGGATAAATCCGCCCCTACTTTATTGGTTTTAATAACGGGAACAGTATGACGTCTTTGATGGATTCTTGCCGGGTTAGAAGAATTACGAGACGGTCAATGCCGATTCCAAGCCCGCCGGTCGGCGGCATTCCGTATTCAAGTGCTTTTACATAATCATCGTCTAAAAATTCCGCCTCGTCATCGCCCTTTTCCCGTTCTTTCACCTGTTCCTCAAATCTTTTTTTCTGTTCAACTGGGTCGTTTAATTCCGAATAGGCGTTTGCAAGTTCTTCGCCGGCGATATACAGTTCAAACCTCTCCGCGATTTCCGGTCTTTCGGGTTTTGATTTTGCCAGCGGGCATAGAAATTTCGGCCAATCAACAACGAATGTCGGCTCTGTTAGTTTCGGTTTTATCAATTTATCAAACAGATGGTCAAATATCTTTCGTGACGGAATATTTTGATAATTTTCTATTTCAAATTCTGCTCCGAGTTTTTTCAATTTATCCTCGGAAAAAATATCCGCAAAATTAATTCCCGCTTCCGTAAATGCCGTTTCAATTGATAGCCGTTTCCAGTCGCCGAAAAGGTCAATTTTATTCGCTTCGCTCACCCCCGACTGAAGTCGGGGGCTACTATTTGCTTCGGTAATTTTTGTAACACCGGCTGACCTTGCCGTTTCCTGAATGATGTTTTTGCACAGAACCATCATATCGTTATAGTCAGCATATCCCTGATAGACCTCCAGAATTGTGAACTCGGGATTATGCCTTATTGAAATACCCTCGTTTCTGAAAGTTCTTCCCATTTCATAGACGCGGTCAAGCCCGCCGACGATAAGCCGTTTCAGATAAAGTTCCGGCGCGATTCTTAAATATAAATCAATGTCAAGCGCATTGTGGTGTGTTATAAACGGTTTTGCTGCGGCACCACCGGGGATTGACTGCATCATCGGTGTTTCTACTTCAATGAAACCGTTACCGTCAAGATAATTTCTGATAGATGAAATGATTTTTGCCCGTTTTTTGAATGTTTCCGCGACATCATCGTTTGAGATTAAATCCAAATATCTCTGGCGGTATCTTGTCTCTACATCTTTTAATCCGTGCCATTTTTCAGGAAGTCCTCTTAGTGATTTTGACAGAATTTGAAATTTTTCAACTCGTATGGTTGTTTCACCGGTTTTCGTCTTAAAAACAGTTCCTTCAACTCCGATGAAATCGCCGATGTCAAACAGGTCAAAGAGTTTATAATTCTCAGTGCCAACAATATCCTGTTTAACATAAAGTTGTATTTTTTCGGTTGAGTCCTTTATTGTTAAAAATGCCGCCTTTCCCATTTTCCTAATTGTCAAAATGCGGCCGCCGATAGAAATATTCCCGGCGGGAAGTTCGTTAAGAATTTTTTCAACAGTAGTAGGGGCGGATTTATCCGCCCGAAATTTAGTCGGATAAGGATTTATATTACAATCTTTCAATCTTTGTAATTTTTCCAATCTTTGAATTACAAGTTTCTCTTCAGACATTTTGTTTTTATTCCTTATTAAACACCTCTTTAACTTTCTCTCTCAAAGTTTTCGGGTCAAACGGTTTTTCAATGTAAGCGACGACATTTTTTTCAAGTTGAAACATATCCTGCATTCCGCCTTTTGCGGTAAGAACAATGGTCGGTATGTTTGCGGTCTTTTCATCCGACTGAAGTTGCTTCTGCACGGTATATCCGTCAATTTTTGGCAGCATTATATCAAGTAAAATTAAATCCGGTCTGGCTGCCGTAACTTGTTTTAACGCCTCTTCGCCGTCATAAGCGACAGCGGTTGTATAACCGTCTTTCTCAAGCAGAAATTTTAACAAATCAACCACAGCTGGTTCATCTTCAACAATAAGAATTGTTTTGTTTGGCATAGTTTTTTGCATCAACATGGTTGATGCACCCCATATGTAGCCGGCGATTTTCAATCGCAGTAATGATTGCGTGAACCAAAAGTTCACGACTACAACAAATTATAGCAGATTTTTGGAATTTGTCAAGGTTTTTTTTTGGTTTTTTGAGAGAGGTATGCCTGAATGAATTTGTCAATGTCGCCATCCATAACTTTTTGGACATTTCCGGTTTCAAATCCGGTTCTGTGGTCTTTTACCAACTGATACGGCATAAAAACATAACTTCTGATCTGGCTGCCCCATGCGATAGAACCCTTTTCGTCATAATGTTTTTCCACCTGCGCCCGCTTTTTTTCCTGTTCAAGTTCGTAAAGTTTTGCTTTTAATAATTTCATAGAGGTGGCTTTGTTCTTAAACTGGGAACGTTCGTTTTGCGATTGCACCACGATACCCGTAGGATTATGAGTGATGCGGACTGCCGAGTCGGTCTTCTGAAGATACTGTCCGCCGTGACCCCCCGCCCGATAAGTATCAATCCGCAGGTCATTTTCATCAATCTTTATTTCAATGTCGTCTTCAATTTCGGGAATTACATCAACGGATGCAAATGATGTGTGTCTTCTTTTGTTGGCGTCAAACGGCGAAATCCTGACCAGACGATGCACGCCTATCTCCGCCTTAAGATACCCGTAAGCATATTCGCCCTTGACGATAAATGTTATTGATTTTATTCCTGCTTCGTCACCGGCAAGCGAATCAACGATTTCCGTCTTGAAATTTTTTCTTTCCGCCCAACGCAAATATAAACGCAAAAGCATATCAGCCCAATCACACGCTTCGGTGCCGCCTGCACCGGAATGAATAGAAACGATTGCCCCATTCTTGTCAAACTCGCCGGAAAGTTTCGACTGTAAATCCATCTCCGAGAGTTCTCCCTCTATTTTTTCAAGAACCCTTTCAATATCGGGATGCATTGATTCGTCGTTTTCCGTCTCCAAAATGAAGAGAAGTTCCGAGGTCTCGGCAAGTTCTTTTGTTATACTCTGATATTTCGTGATTTGTGATTTTAGCGAGTTAAGGTGTTGCATTGTTTTCTGGGCTTCGGCGGGATTGTTCCAAAAATTTGCGGCTGCTGCAGTTTTTTCAATTTCGGTTATCTCTCTAATTTTGTTTTCTATGTCAAAGATACCTCCCGAGTTCGTCGGTTTTTTGTAACAATTTTTTTGTTTTTTCTTTTAGTTCAGGTAACATAAAGATAATCCTTTACTATTCCATGTAGAAAAGAAAGTTTCTATACAGAGTTTATCTCGCCAATGCGAAATTTCTCTTTGCTCAAGACCAACCTCACCTGCTTAAAAACGCAATTTTACAGTTCGTTGGAGTGATTTGTTAGACATTTTGTTCTGTATTTCTAATAACCAAATAGTTTTCGAGATACTCAAAAGCTTTTGCGTTTCTGATAATAAAAGTACGGAGCAAAAAAGTTGATGCACAGTATAAAAGACGAATACACCATAATGATAGTAAAAACACAGTTATGGCTAAAGTAATTTGAGAATTTGCAAAATAACCTAAAAAGTGAATTACTGCTGAACAAATAAATATTATAGTGATTCCTATTAATTTGGAGTTTCCTTTAACTGATGATGCCGAATATGAGAAATAGATGATTGGAAAAAGAACAAGAAAAATTAATCCCCACCATCTTAACGATATGAAGGCAAGTATAATACTTGAAATTAATGCTATTGGGGCAGTTAAAAAGACAAACCAAATAATTATTTTTTCAAGATAGGGAGCATCATCAGTTTTTGATTTAATTTCTGATATGGGTATGTCGGTATAGAACTTTCTATCCATTGGGCGATCTATGCCAATTAATATTTTTCCTTGATTTTCTAATTCAATAATTTTTCCATGGTTCATTTCTATTTTACTTCTTTTCCCAACATTTAGATATTGAATAGAATTCTTCTTTTTATTATGTAGTTAATTGAATGTCCAACAGTGATGCCCGCTCTTTAATCGGGGTCATTTACCTTCTTTCTTGCCAATGTGCAGGATTTCTTTTAGCATGAAAAACAGCCAATACTACAATTTTATTTTCATCTGTAATATAAAATATTTCAAAAGGGAACTTACGAACTAATACTCGGCGTATATTATTGTGGACTTCCGCATAAATTAATGGCGAACGGTTTATTAAAGTTAAAGCAGCATCAACACATCTAATGAATTCAAAACCCAGCCCCCTGTTTTGTTTTTCATACCACAAAAATGCATCTTTAAGTTCTGTCTCTGCTTCCGGTCGTATTATTACGCTATATTTCACTTATATTTTATTATATTTTCCCGAATTTCTTTCCAAGGCGAACCGGCATTAGGATTCTGATGATAAGCATTAATCCTGTTGTCCAATTCCTTTTTTTGTTCTTCTGATAAATGTAACTCTTCCGGCACTTTTGTTATACTATCCCATGCATCTTCAATCAGTTGAATTCTCTCTGAGATGCTTAATCCTAAAATATCTGATAGAGTAATTTGCTTAGCCATTTTTAATCACCCCCTGCTTTTTCTTTTAATTTCTGTAACATTATTTCAGCAACTCCAGTATATTTATATTCTTGAAATCTGCGAATTTGTCAAAATCTTCTTCTTTGTCGCTGTATTTTTCCCGAATAGTATTTATTTCATTTATACTTGAAAGAAAAACATCCAGAATTTTTTCGTCAAAATGATTACCGTTTCCCTCTTTAAGAATGCTTATTACTTTCTCGTCGGAAAACGGCTCTTTGTAACATCTTTTTGAAGAGAGTGCGTCATAGACATCCGCAAGTGCTACGATTTTTCCCTCAATCGGGATTTCATTGCCTTTAAGTTTTAAGGGGTAGCCGGTGCCGTCCATTTTTTCGTGATGAGTTAAAGCAACAATCCTTGATTTTTTGAGAACATCGGCAGTCGTGTCTTTCAAAACCATAGCGCCTATAACGGTATGCTGTTCCATTACCGCTCTTTCTTCGGGAGTGAGTTTTCCGGGTTTCTGTAAAATTGCGTCGGGAATACCTAATTTTCCGATGTCGTGCATCGGTGACGACCAGAAAATCAGTTCGGAATCTTGCTGTGAAAGTCCCAAATTTTCTGCTATGATTTTTGAATAATGGCTTACCCGTTTTATATGGTTTCCTGTTTCTTTGTCTCTGTATTCCGCTGCGGCACTGAGACGGAAAATTGTGTCAAAATGTGCGCTTTTTAAGTCCTCGGTAAGTTTTGCATTTTGTATTGCCACTGCCGCCTGCGAAGAAAAAGATGTCGTAATTTTTTGATGCTCGTCGGTAAAAGGAACGATTTTGTTGCCAGAAAGCGAATTTATAAGCTGCAACACCCCGATAATTTTTTCGTCGCGGTTGAGCATCGGAATAACGAGCATTGAGACGGTTTTGTAATCGTATTTTTTATCAAGAGTGGGATTGTAGTGAAACTCGAAGTCCTGCGGAATAGTTTGGACATCAGGTATATTTAACGGCTGACAGGTGAGCGCCACATATCCGGCGATGCTCTGTTTTGTTATAGGCATCTCAAAACTTTTGAAAATTTCCCGCGTCTTTTTTTCGCCCCATCTTTTGAAATATGTATTTGAACGGCTGGTCTTAAAAATAAGTTTATCTCCCTCGACAAGATAAATTGAGCCGCTGTCGGCAGATGTAAGTTTCTGTGCCTCTGTTAAAATCATATCCAAAAGTTTATCCAAATCGTGAACGCTGGATAACGCTATGCCTATATTTAACAGTTCCTTAAAACCATCGGTTAACATATTTATAATTTATCAAATTTTTTTCTAAATGTCAAAAGAATTATTGAAATTATTATGCACAGATATGAAAAAATATCGCCGAATTTTGTATAAAAAGTAATATGGTTTAAAGCAAAAATCTTATCGGACAAAATGGCTGTTTCAAAAATTTTTGTTTCGGATTTTACCCTTCCCGTCGGGTCAATAAAACCGGAAACGCCCGTATTTGCCGCACGAACAACAAATCGCCTGTTTTCTACTGCTCTGAAAACATTCATACTAAAATGCTGATATGGGGCGGATGTTTTGAGATACCATGCATCGTTTGTTAAATTGACAATTATTTCTGCACCGTTTTTAGCCGATTTTCTTACTTCATTCGGAAAAATCGCCTCAAAACAGATATTTACGCCAAGTTTCCCGGCAGTTGAATTTATAATATTGTATTTTTCGCCGGATGAAAATTCTCCGATTTCATTAACCACTTTTATAAATTTACTTAAAAAATTTCTTAACGGCATATATTCGCCGAACGGCACAAGATGGCTTTTTGAGTATTCGCCCGTAATTTTACCGTCGGCAGAAACCAAAAACGCCGAGTTATAGAATTTGCCGTTTTTATAATCAAGCGAGCGAGTGAAATCAAACTTGTTTGAATTTCCGAGCGAGCGCTGATAACAAACTTGTTTATAATCGTTTGAAGCAACAAGATGTTGCGTTTTGGTTTTTTTGGCAATATCCGAAATCCAAGCATATAGTTTTTTGTCATTTTTCAAAAAACCAGGGATGGATGATTCGGGCCAAACGATTAAGTCAGTGGTAAGTGGTAAGTGGCAAGTGGTAAGTAGTGTATATGTGTCTATTATTTCCTGCTCGTATTTTTCATTCCATTTTTTATACTGGTCTATGTTACCTTGAAGGATAGAAATAGTTCGTAGTTCGTAGTTCGTGGTTCGTGGTTCGTGAAGTTTGTAAAAACCGAAAATTAAACATGTTGAAATCAGTAAAAAACTGGTAGCCGCACACTTAAGTGTGCGCTCCTTGATAATTTTCACAATTGTTAAATTTATGAGAACTATCAAAAATGAAATGCCATAGATACCCGTGAATTCTGAAATTTGTATTATTGGCAGATTATTCCATTGTGAATATCCCAACAGTGCCCACGGAAATCCTGTAAATAAATGGGTGCGGATAAATTCAAGAGAAACCCAAAAAAAAGCGGTAAGTGGTAAGTGGTAAGTGGTAAGTGAAGAGAAAAAACAAAAAATACCGTAATAAAGTGCGAGATAGAGAGAGAATAAAAGCAGGACGGTTATACCGATTATTTTCGGCTCTCCGGCAGCAGAAAATGTAGGGACAAGCCAGTAGAGGATACCGAGATATGTCATCAGCCCTGTAAGTATACCATATAAAAATGATATTAACGGCTTTTCATTTTGAACTGCCAAAAAAGCGGAACCAGTGAAATCCACGCCAGAAACCAAAGTGATGTTTTCGGAAAAGAAAGAATTATCAGCCCTGCGGATAAAATACAAAGAAATATTTTTTTCATTAGAATTTAAAAATTTCAGGCGGGTTTAATTTATGATTAGCAGCAGTAACAAGTTTTTTCAGTTTTTGGTTTAACTTTTTATTTTTTAAACGGTATTCCAATTCGTCGTAAGTCATTCCTATTTCGCCTTCATCAGTTTGCCCCGCCCAAAGCCCTGCCGTCGGCGGTTTTGTTATTATTTTTTCTGGGACTTTAAGATATTTTGCCAACCCGCGGACTTCGGATTTATAGAGGTCGCCGAGCGGAAGAATGTCTACTCCGCCGTCGCCGTATTTCGTAAAATAACCAATTGTTAGTTCCGATTTGTTTCCCGTTCCCGCGACAATGTAATTTAATTTATTGGCAAAGTAATATAGCGTAAGCATTCGTAATCTCGGTTTAATATTTGCCTGTGCAAGTTTGTCTGCCGTCGGTAGAATCCCTGTTAAATTTTCATAAATTTTTGTAAGGTCAACCGTCTCTGTTTTTAGTCCGAATTTTTTTGCAACTTTTTTTGCATCTGTAATATCGGTTTTTTGTGATTGACAGGGAAGAATTAAGCAAAGAACATTTTTTGAGCCAGCCGCTTTCCGGCACAGAACTGAAACCACTGCTGAATCAACCCCGCCTGATAGTCCGACAACAATTCCCGATTTCTTCGCCGAGTTTAATTTTGTTTTTAGCCATGTAATAATTTTTTTCTCAAAAAGTTCACAATTCATAAAAAAATCCTTTACCAAATGTCATATACCAATTGGTATATAATACCGTCTGTGATGATGAATTATTAAGCAACAATTTTTACCCAAATCTCCCTTTTTCTTGGACCATCAAATTCGCAGAAATAAATTCCCTGCCAAGTGCCTAATTGAAGTTTCTCGTTTTCAACAATTACCGAAACCGATGAACCGATAATAGATGCTTTTATGTGCGCGGCGGAATTGCCCTCCGAATGTCTGTAGCCGGAATCACTCAGCGGAATTTTTTTATCAAGCATCATCAAAATGTCTTTTACAACATCCAGGTCTGCGTTTTCATTTATTGTGATTCCTGCCGTTGTGTGAGGAACAAAAACAACGCAAACACCGTCTGACATTTCCGATTGCGAAATTTTTTTCTGAACCGATGTAGTAATATCAACAAATTCAGTGTTCTGAAGTGTGCTTAATTCAATTTTCTTTAAAATCATTTTTTCAAGTTTTCAAATCTAAAAAATGTAAAGTATTTTTATCAGAGATAAACGGATACAAACTTTTCAGGAGTGAATGACTTTATGAAAAGAGAAGAGATTTTTAACAATTCAATATCACGAGAAACCAATATGGATGGTTTTTCAGAAACGGCAAATGCCAGTAAGATTGAATCAAACGGACCAAGCGGGTATTCGCTCTGGAGTTTATTCGCCAAAAGAAGTGAACCCTCATCAGGCAAAGATATGTCAAAATGCGTTTTAAGTTCCTCAATAAACCAGTTTATCATTTCTGCCGTAAACATTTTTTTGCGTCTTAAAACATATCTTAGTTCCAATAGCGATGTGATACAAATTACACCGTTTAGTTTTCCCTGTTCTACATATTTTACAATTCTTAACGGCGTTTCCCAAAGGTCTTCTTCCTTTGTAAGCCAATTTAACAATACATCGGTATCAATAACAACCCGTAAAAATTTTAACTCACTTGATTTTTCCATAAAGTGTTTCTCTCATCTTGCGAATATAATCAGTACTTTTTATGCTGTTGGGTATAATTCCTGTAAATTTACCGAGATATCTTGCAGCAAAATTTTTTCTCTTCGGAATAACTTTTTGCATTTCTTTAATGGATTCGGTTATTTGTTGAAGCGTAGTCATAATATCACCTCCGCTGAAATTATAATACAAATAAAAGATTTTGTCAAATTGTTTTTTGAATTTTGCGGGTTAAACATTACATCAACAAAATAAAAAATCTCCGCAATTTGTAGCGGTCGCATTGCTATGCGACATTAGTGACGCACTGAACCCCGTAAAACTGGACTAAAACTTGGTATGTAAAGAGCAATGTTCTTTGACTTTGATACTAACATTCATCGGCGAACAGACATTAGCATATGCGCCTGAAATTTTAGCGAAACTGCCGGGTGTCTGAT
>JACRDL010000022.1 GCA_016218625.1 Elusimicrobiota bacterium | reverse complement strand
TGTGACCCTGAAGTACTTCAATTACCAGATTGAACTTTTCTTCGGGCGTCCAAACTCGTCGTTCTTTCATAAACCGGACCTCCTTTAATGGCTCTATTATACCATTATACTTTGGTCCAGTCAAAACAGGGTTCGTTCAGATGTGTTTCCCATAAACCATAGACAGTTGAACAAGAATAACAATATAATACACAAATTAAAAATTTTCTAATCATAATGTAACCCCGAAAAATCAGATTTAGATATGGAATATTGAAGTAATACTCCTATCTACTTAGAATACTTTCAATTTCCTCGTCAGTAAAACCAAATTGACGAAATATGCGCAAAACATATACCGGTGAAAACCCTCCTGCGCCCATATCAATCGGAACAACTCTTTTCAGACCCTCCACATATCTGATATACAATGTGTGATCTCCTTTACCTTCTCTGTAGAACTTACATCCGCCCGCCACTAATATTCTGATAAGTTCTCTTGGTTTTAGTGAAGGAATATTTTTAGGCATACATAGCCCTGAGTTCAAGCGGTTCTAAAATGGGTTCTGTTTCTTCTATAGTAAGAAATTCATGAAGTTCTTTCACGGAGACAGGTGCATTAAAAATATCTGTTTCGCTTCGCCTGACCTCTTCATATGAAATGATAGCCTCTTTTAATTTTTCAATTGCTTTTTCTTTTGTCTCACCCTGCCCTGTTAAACCATTTTCCAAACATAAACTAACCCAGTATCCTTCACTTATTCTTAAAACAGCTGTATAAAATCCCATGTTATCTTTACCTCCTTATGTCACCTGAATATCCCCATATCAAATGTTAATCCGTGCGAACTAACTTCGCTGATAAATGACGGAATGACGCCGGTAGTGTTGAAGTCGCCTACGACTTTACCTGTTGCGTCAATACCGGTCTGCTTATAGACGAAAATATCCGCTAATGTAATTGTATCTTTTTCCAAACCGGTAATTTCGGTGATGTGCGTAATTTTTCTCGTTCCGTCGGAAAATCTGGATATTTGAACGATAACATCAATAGCGGCGGAGACCTGACTTCTTATCGCATGCATCGGTAAATCCATCCCCGCCATAAGAACAAGCGTTTCCAGACGGCTCAAACAGTCACGGGGTGCGTTTGCATGCACGGTTGTTAATGAGCCGTCGTGGCCCGTATTCATCGCCTGAAGCATATCCAGCGCCTCGCCGCCGCGGCACTCGCCGACGACAATTCTGTCCGGTCTCATACGGAGCGAGTTGACCACAAGGCGTCTGATGGTAATTTCTCCGGCGCCTTCAATGTTGGGAGGTCTGCTTTCAAGACGAACCCAGTGCTCCTGCGGAAGTTGGAGTTCCGCGGCATCTTCAATAGTTAAAATCCTTTCACTTGCAGGAATAAAACCCGATAAAATGTTCAGCAGTGTCGTTTTACCGGAACCGGTTCCGCCTGAAATAATTATATTTTTCCTGAGTTGCACACAGATTCTTAAAAACTCAATCATTTCGGGCGTGATAGAATTAAAATTGAGCAAATCCTTAAATGTGAAACGTTCTTTTGAAAATTTTCTGACGGTGAGGCAGGGTCCCACGAGAGACAAAGGCGGAATAACAGCATTTACTCGGGAACCGTCTTTTAATCGCGCATCAACTAACGGGGAGGACTCGTCTATTCTTCTTCCTAATGGTGTCACTATTCTTTCAATAACATTCATAAGTTGCTGGTTGGTCGTAAATTTTTTATTGGTTAAAAAAATTTTTCCGGCACGCTCTACATAGATTCTATCTCTACCGTTAACCATAACCTCGGTGATGGTTGGGTCGCGCAGGAAATCTTCAAGAGGTCCCAATCCGAGCGACTGGTCCAGAACCTCCATCACAAGCCGGACTCTGTCAACACGGGCGGTAAGTTTTTCGCCCTCGGAGTTTAATATGCGTTCAATTGCTTCCTGAACCGTCTGTCTTGTTTCCGCTAATTTTTGTTTATCACCCGACGGCGAAAGTTCTATTCTTCTTTCTTTCATCTCGGCGACTAATTTGTTGTAGACGCGCATTTTCAATTCTTCCGTCGGCGGGAGAAGATTCCCGGCGGAAGATTTCACGGCAACCACTTCTTTTTCGCTTCGGGATGTCCGATGCTCTTTTCTAACACTCTCCATCGCATTTTTAAGTCCGACAAATAACCCGGCGCCTTGTTCTGCGCGGCTCGTTTCTTCGGCAATGGTATTGACGATTGAATAAATCCCTCTTGAAAATGCCGAGCGGCTGGATGCGATAACAGCAGGAACACCCCTGTTTATTGAAAGCACTGCTGAGTCGGCATCAAAAGGAATAAGCCATGCCGGTCTCTGCTTGATGTATTCCGAAACCTGGTCAACGCTTAAACCGCCGGCGATATCCGCTTTATTTAAGACAACTTTGAGCATCTGAGTCGGATAATGATTTATTATAAACTGCTGCCAGACCTTTTTTGCGTGATAAAGAGATGCAAGTTCGGGAGTTGCGACAAGCACGACCATATCTATATTGTCCATAACTGCAATCTGCAAATCGTTGAAACTTCTGCCGATGTTGACAATAACATAATCATAGACGGAGCCGAAAAATGAAACCGTTTTTTCCGCATATGATGGAAGGATTTTTTGTGCATCTATTGACTCGCTAACGGCAGAGAGGAAGTCTATGCCGGAAGAATGTTCTACAACATATCCCTTCAGCATTTGAGGTGAAAGTTTGTCTATAACGGAAAGTAAATCCAATAATGATTTCGTCTGAGGAACTGCTAACAGCAGCGCTATCTCACCCGCCATTGCAAAATTGAAATCCAAAAGCGCCACCCGTTTTTTTGTCTGGGATTTAAGCGCCACAGAAAGGTTTATAGCAACCAGCGTCTGTCCGACGCCGCCCTTTGAACCCATCACAGCAATTATTTTACCCATAAATACCACTGAACCGACACGGAACTTCTACACGGAACTGAAGCGGAACTTTTCTGTGTCTGTTCCGTGTTCCTTTGTTCTGTGTCTGTTCCGTGTTATTTTGAGAACACTCCCATCGTGGTTGCACCGACACCTACGATGTTATGGTCGTTTAATCCGCGCAGCACCAGCCGAAGCGTTCCTTTTTCTAAAGCAAGGGCTACCGCCTGTGCTTCGTAAGGCGAAACAGCCAGTGTTACCGTCGGCAGTATATCTTCCGCCGGAGCGGACACATCTGCGATATTGCCAACCGACTGAGATTTTGCAGCGGATGCGCCTAAGATGTTTTGCTTCCATGCGAGAACAAGAACATTCTGCAAAACGGTTACGGATTTATCCTGCTCGTCAATTGTGCAAATCAGATCCACATAATTTCCGGGCTTTATAAGTTCCGCAACACCGGAAGCAGAATCAACATTTATTGAAATTGCTCTTTTATTCTCGGGAACAATTATCGCAAGCCCCGTATCTTTACCGGGTGTTAAAAGTTTAGTAGAAACAATCTGTTCGTTCTCCATAATAGGAACCGCCGTCGCATAACTTTCATTTAAAATTTGCGACATCGATTCAAGTGCTTTGGGCTGTTTGTACGCGGCGGGAACTTTTATCACATCAACCATAACATCCTTCAAAAGAGTCCCCTCGGCGATATTGCCCCTTGCGACGAGAACTTCCGTCATCTGAGCGCCGCTGCGATATTCTGACTTCATGCTGCGAATAAGCATAAATGTTAAGATAGCGGCGAACAAACCCATAACGACAGCGATTAAAAGCACCTTTTTGTTTTTCATTTTTCAACCTCCAAATTCTATAATCTTAAACTGCAGATTTTCACAAGATTTTATTTACCACTGAAAGCACTGAATTTTTTGTTTTTTTCCCTAAAGGGACTTCCTGCGGTCGCTCTGTGTTCTCAGTGACCTCTGTGGTAATGCTTTTTAACAATTTTATGGTATAAAAAATAAACCAAAAAGTCAAGAAAAAAATATAAAACGATTCAAACGGATTATAACTACGATTCAGACGGATAGTGGCGCAGATTTAGACAGATAAAAATCCGTTTACATCCGCGCTTTTATCCGTTTACATCGTTTTTTTCTGAATCCGCTTACATCTGTCTGAATCGTCTTTCTATCTTTCTGTTGTGATTTTGAGGGAAGTACCGTCGGTAAGAAGCGTAATGGTTCCGTTTTGATCGGTTCTATAAATGTTTGTGTTTCTGTCAACAAGTTTTTTTAAGGTTTCGGCGGCGGGATGTCCGAAAGTATTGCCTCGTCCTGCAGATATAATGGCTATATCCGGAGATACCCTGTCAAGAAACGGAGATGTTGTGGATGTCCTTGAGCCATGATGGGCAACTTTCAGAATTGTGGATTTTAACTCGCCGCGCCAACCGACAAGGTCGTTTTCAGCTTCAAGTTCAACATCGCCCGTAAAAAGAAAGGATACATTTCCATAAATAATTTTTAAAACAATTGAAGAATTGTTCTCGTCGGATTTTGTGCCTCTGTATTTATTAAGCGGTCCCAAAAACTTCATCAAAACGCCGCCGCCCAAATCAACCGTTTCACCGACAGCCGGAATAACATATTTTGCTTTAGAATCTTTAATCTGCTGTAAAAATGTTTCATACAAAGGATACGATTTCGCAAAACCGGCGTCATAAACAACTGACGGTGTAATTTTGTTTTCCATCAAAGTTACAAATCCGCCGTAATGGTCTGTATGCGGATGGGTTGCGATGAAATAGTTAATAGTTAATAGTTCATAGTTCGTAGTTTGTAATCCAAGTTCTTTCGTCAGATACGGGATTATGAGATTTTTCGCAGCGTCCTCTTTTTCTTCAGAAGTCCCTTCGCTTTCTTCAATTACATATCCGGGTTTTCCGCCGGCATCAATCAAAACCATTTTTTTAGACGGTAGAATTAAAAGCGCCGAGTCGCCCTGACCGACATCAAAAAATACAACTTTTAATACCTTTGAATAATCAGTAAATTCTTCGGATTTTTGAGAGGGTTTAATAACAGAATAAAACGACCACACCGATATGCACCCGATAAATAAAATAGCCGCAGTGATGTTACCGTCGTTAAAAATCTTTGATTTCTCGCCGGAACGGGCTTTTTTTGCCTCATCCGATAAAATCTGACGATATTTTTTGAATCTTGATTCCATATTCGCTCCGCGAATACACAGAACTGACACTGAACTTATACACTGAACTGAATCGGAACTGGGCGGATAAATCCGCCCCTACAATTTCTGTGTCGGTTTTGTGTTTTGTTCTGCTTCTGTTCCGTGTTCTTTATTCCGTGTCTGTTCCGTGTTATCTGAACACTTTCACCAAAAAATACTTAAATTTTTCCCAAAACCCGACGGCAAAACTTCCTTTATCCAAAAGTTTGCCGGGCAGACATCTCAAAAATTGAGACGGTTCAAATTGCTGCGGCTTGCCGTACCACTTTCTTGTATCCGCATATGTAAGAAACAACCGCTCTTTCGCGCGGGTGATACCCACATAAAAAAGCCGGCGTTCTTCATCAAGCTGTTTTTCTTTATCTTTTTTTGAGATTTTTTCCTCAGAAAAATGTTTGATGGGAATTATATTTTCTTCAAGCCCGATAAAAAATACGGTGTTAAATTCCAGACCTTTGGCAGCGTGCAACGACATCACATTGACATAATCATCAACCGTTTTCAGCGCCGACTGCTCGGTTGATTTCCCTCTCATAGCGATGCTTTCAATGAACATATCAATTTTTTCGTGCAGGGGAAGATTGCCGCCGCGAACCCGCTCAAAATCAGCCGCTTCCTCCTTCACTGCGAGGGCAAATCTTACCGTCTCTTTTTCCTGTTCCGTCTGAAATGCACCTTTCTGATACAAACTTAGATACCCGCCTTTTTCTAAAATATAACCGATTGCATCGGACAAAGACATCTGAGGTTCGCTGTCTGCTATGTCAAAAAAAATCTCAAAAAGTTTTAGGAATTTCTTTTTACTATTTTCGTCTATTAAACGGCGAAGCATATCTTCAAGAACTTTTCCGTCGGTAAAAAGTTTATATGGATTAAAAATATGCGACATTATTTCTACTTCAATAGCGGAAAACATAACCGGCGGCAAATAATAAAGGCGCTTTATATCTCCCTCAATGGAAGAACCTTCAATAGCAATCATCGGCATCGGTTCCTCAAAAACTTTTTTTTGCAATTTGATGTAAAAGTCTAACACTTTAAGGTAAGCGGTTATATCCTGCACCTCTTTTCTCTGCCAGAAATGCGGATTGTATATGATATACGGAATTTTTTTGCTTTCCAAGATTTTTTTCGTGACTTTTGACTGTTCATGAGTGCGGTATAGAATTGCAAAATCATTCCATTTTAAATTTGAGTCCTTTTGTTTTATCCGCTCCATTTCAAATACGCAGAAATTGATTTCATCAGTTTCGTCTTTCGCTTTATAGACGGTAATCGCATCCCCGAATTCCAGGGAGCCGTCGCTTTTTCTTTTAATCGGCTCAATCGTTTTAACAAGATGCTTCGGTTTATACTTTTTGAATACCTCGTTAGCGGCGGTGATGATGGTTGCCGTAGAACGGTAGTTTTTTACAAGTTTGATGTTAGTGCAATTCGGGTAATCCTTTTCAAAAAATAGAATGTTTCTGATGTCTGCGCCGCGCCAGGCGTAAATTGATTGGTCGTCATCGCCTACGACAAAAAGATTTTCACTTTTGCCAACAAGTTTTTTACAAAGAATGTATTGCGCATAATTAGTATCCTGATACTCGTCTACTAGGATATACTTGAAACGCCGCTGATACCATGACAGCACCGTCGGGAATTTGTCAAATAAATCCACAACAAGCATCATCATATCGTTGAAATCAATAAGCCCCTGCTGTTTCAAAGTATTCTGATACCTTTCATAAACAGGGACGATTTTCTGTTCTTCTTTTGTCGCCCGTTTTCTTATATTTTCAAGATTAATAAGTTCGTTTTTCCAGTGCTCTATTTTCATCGCTACATCGTCGTATTTCACATTCGGGTCGGTTGAGAATTCCAAATCAAAACATGGCTTTAACACCTTATACGGGTTTTCTAAAATCTTAAATCCTGCGGGGATACTGACCCTTTCTGCATTAAGCCAAGTCCGCCCGTCGTCGGTAGGAGATTCTTCCTTTAGGATTTTAAGACAAACCGAATGAAATGTTCCCACCCACATTTTAGAAATCTGCTCTTCCCAAGCGAGATATTTTTCTTCCGGTATTTCTTCTTTTATTGAAACAAAAAATTTTTTAATGCGATTGCGCATCTCCTCTGCCGCTTTAACAGTAAATGTAAGAGCAAGTATGTTCTGCGGATTAACTCCGTATAATATAAGATAAATAATCCTGTATGTAAGGGCGGTAGTTTTTCCGCTGCCGGCGCAGGCAAAAATAAGAAGAGGACCTGCGGTTTTATGATGGTGAAAGACCGCCTCTAATTGCTCCGGATTAAGTCGCTGTGAAATTGTTAAAAGTTGTTTTACCGTCTGAACCGACTTTGACTGCGATAGTGCATTATCAAAAATAATTTTTTGGTTTTCGTTCAAATCTGAAATCCGTTGATTATACAACAGAGTGATATCCGGCGGTAAATTTTGCAGGTCAATTGTATTGAAATTATTTAAGACAGAAACTGAATCCATTTTATTTTTTTACAGAGACACAGAGAAATTGTAGTTGCGAGGTCTCCTCGCTGTATTGTAGTTGCCTGATTTATCAGGCATAACGGCGCTCAATAAAATTGAGCAACTACATTTAGGCAGGGCGACCAAAGGGAGTCCCTTTAGGGGAAACCCTGCCACTACTTCCCTCTTTCTGCTTCCTTTATGTGCTTTTTTGCCTCAGCGTCATACTTACTGCCCTTTAGCGCCTCCCACTCTTTTACGGCATCATCTTTTTTATCAAGTTTTTCATATATGAAAGCCAAGCGACGCCGTATATCAATTGCCTGCGGATTAGTTTTAACACATTTTTTTAATATTCCCGCGGTTTTTTTCGGCTCATTTACCTTCTGAAAAATATCCGCCAAACGGCTGTAAAGTTTCACCTCATTCGGAAAAACCTTTATCCCGTAATTTAAGTTATCAACGGCTCTATCAATAAGATTGTCTTTCATATACTCCTCGCTGAGAGTCAGGTAATCGACGGGGATTTTCTGCCTCATTTTCAACATCAGAAAAATTTTTTCCCGCCAAATTGTGTACCAAATATCCACCGTCTCGTTATAGGCGTTTATTATCTGGTTTTTCGTAAGTTTTTCAACCTGCCTGACCTGATTGCCGGGATTACCAATATATGCATCCGCTATGTCCGAATAATGTTCCCATCCGTATTTTGCATCGGAAGCCATCATCGTCGGAATATCAGAAATGTAATTAGGTTTCCGCGGGACATATTTTAGAGCAAGGTCAGCCGCATTGTCCTCATACCTTTGATGAAAGGTCTCCTCAAACTGTCTCTGGTCGCAGTGTAGCGGCTGATTCGCATCGGCAATATAATGGCTGATTCTTCCCAAATCCAGAAAAAATTTTTTATCCGTTTTTCTTTCCGGTTTCAGAAGTTCCTCTTTTATTTTAAGAACTAAATCCAGACATATTTCGGAATTGTGGGCACGGTTTTCTGAGTCGTCATAAATGTCCGGATAGATGCTTCCCTCTCTCAATTTTGATTCGTTTTGAATAAGAAAATCCCTGAACTTTGTCGGTAAATATCTGTTCCTTGCCGCCTGAGATGCAATCTCCCTGTGAGTATTGTGAATCCAGCCGTAAAGACAGTTCGTAGTCAATAGTTCATAGTTCATAGTAAAAAGCAAAAGCAATAACATTATAATTCTACGAACTCCGAACTCTGAACTCTGAACTGTCTTTCTCATACCAACACCTGCGGGCATTCGGAGGCAAATTCACATGCCTTGCATCTATGACTAATATTATGATTTCTCACAAGTTCCGGAATTTCATTTTTGGAAATTTTTTTCTTGGCATCTGCGATTGCCCTGACACGCTCTAAAAGTTCATTTTTTAATTCATCGGAATTTTCAACCGAATGTTCTTTATTATCGTCGTCAAGATACCTTATAATTCCTCTTTTTACGGGAGTTGAAAAATTTTTTTCTATCATCAAAAAATATGCCGCAAGTTGAAGAGAGTGAGACATGCTCATATCCTGCGGCGACTTTCCGCTTTTCAGGTCAATAACAAAAACCTCTTTTGTTTTTTTATCCTGCATCACGAGGTCGGGCTTTCCCATAAGAACCACAGTATCGTCAACCCTGTTAGAAATCCCGCTTTGCGGGACGCCATTTCTAACAGGGTCAATCTGATAAGAAAGCAAACCGCCTTCCGTGCCGGCATAAATTATGGTTCCATCGCCGTAATTTTTTTTGTAAAAATCTTTTTTCTTTTTGATTTTATGTTTCGCCGACTTAAAAACAATATCAATAAAAATCAAAGCGAATAAAATTGCCGAAACGGTAAGTATTAATAATTTGTATTCAAGGAAAAACTCTCTCATTTGTTCGCTCCGCGAACGCACTGAACCGACTCGGAACTTTACACAGAACTGAAACGGAACTATTCCGTGTCTGTTCCGTGTTCCTTTGTTCCGCGTCTGTTCCGCGTTTTCTCATAGAGCCACTTCAAATTGCAGTACTCCCAAGAACCGATTTCCGACGGAAAAATTTTTGTTTTTCGCGGAGCGTCAACAATTATAATCCCGTCTTTTTCTAGTTTTTCAAACTCACTAACATCAATATCCATAATTCGCTCCGCTCATTACACAGAACTGACACTGAACTTCTACACGGAACTGACTCGGAGCTGTTCTGTGTCTGTTCCGTGTCTTGTTCCGATTCTGTTCCGTGTTCTTCTATTGGATTCCTATATTCAAAATCTCGCCGACGCCGGTCTCGCCCTGCGCGGAGGAAATACCGAAACCGGTCTTGCCTAACTTTGTCGTGAAATTATATTTTTCTCCATCGGAAATAATTTCAACGCTTCCTGATGTATCGGTCCGGCAACTTTGAGTGCTGCTTACGCAAACGGCATATCTTTCAAGTGCGGGAACTAAATCGGACTCATAAAAACTTCTGCCTTTTAAGTAGCCGAACTGAATAATAACGGCTTCTGGCTTAACCTCCCGGATAAACTCGTCTGTTGAGGAATACTTATGTCCGTGCGATGGCGCCAAAAGAACTGTTGACCTTATTGTTGATTTATCGTCAATCAATGCCCACTCCGCATCCCGCTTTATATTTGATGTAAAAAGAAACGAGACCTTTCCATAAACAAGTTTTAACACAACCGAATTATTGTCTAAAATGTCCTCGCCCGATTGAAATCCCTCGGCAGGGGGCCACAAAACGGAAAGTTTCAGACCTTTTTCCTCATAAATTACATCCCCCGCTTTCGCTCTGTAATGTTTTTTTGGAAGTGCAGGATTGGCATTGTTTTCAATCGCTTTTAAGAACTCATAATAGTCGGCATACATCTGTGCCGGTCTGCTATCGTAAGGCGTAAGTGACAGTTTCCAATCGCCGATGTTGGTTAAAAACTCGTTATAGGTCATACCGAGTGAAAACTTTTTCGGGTCAAAAACATCCCACACCTCGTCCACCGGTTTTTTTTCCATCACCGACGGAAGACCGCCTATATTTCCGGTTTCCGGTGATGTAAGAACAAGGCGGTCAATTTTCATAATTTTATATTTTGACATAGTCGGCAGAATCGTCGACACTCCGAAGTTCCATCCGCCGCCGCTTCCGCCGTCAATAAGAATATTCTTTCCCTGGGGTGTTTGCACAATAATGGAAGAACCGAAACCTGCATCAAGAAATGTAACTTTCAATTTTTTTCTTTGGGGAATAAAAGTAAAATACAGCGTTAAAACAATAACGAAACCTGCTGCACCGCCGTAGATAATTTTTTTTCTCACTTCGGGAATGGAAAAAATATCCCGCACCTGATAATAAACGCCTTCTAAAAGATAAAAAATCGGTTTATATAAAATAAATACCATAACGGCAACATAATACAAAACCATCTCGGTCGCCGTCGGTGTTTCAACAAATGGATACGGAAATCTTATCGCAAAAAAATGCGCCATATCCAGAAAAAATTTGGAAAAAATATAATTCGCCGAATTGATAAGAAACGCTATTTTCAGTCCCAGCGTTGCCAAACCCAGCGATGAAAACAGAAGTTCAAATAAATTAGCGATAAGCCCCAACTGAACTATGTACCCTATTAAAGGTATTGCGATATAATTTGCATATATACCGGAAACCGGGAACATCTTAAAAAAGAAAGCCGAAAGCGGAATCATCATTCCTAATTGAATTGACAGCTGCGAATATGTGAATATTACAAAATACTTCGGAAGCGAAACAAAATCAAAATTTTTAAGAGGATACTTGTTGTTTATAATTTTTGCGGCGGAAATTGTCAAAATAATTAACATCACATAACTTACTGAGAAACCCTTATTTAAAAAAATATCCGGATTTACTATTGAAAGCCCCGTTGAGAAAAGAATCCAAATAAGTATCACAAGAAAAGCCCAGCCGCGGAACAAATATCTGATGACATCTTCTACGGGTCCGGAAATATGGACCAACGACCATACCGCTACAAAAGACAAAACGAATGAACCGTCGGGAAGCATCAAGGGGTCAAAAAACAGAATAATAAAAGCGGCGACGGGAATAGTAATCGCCGACGACATCCTCATACCCATTCCGCCGAATGTGTAGGCAAACTGACCTATTGATGACATCAATGCGGCTCTTTTTGTGGCAGGAGATGCGCCGGTAATTATGGTGAAAAGAAGAAGCCCGAAAACAAGGATAAACCACCTTGGCTTTTTGGGAACTCTGAAAACATTACATATCATCAAAAGTAAAATATGGACAAAACCTACATGCAAACCGGACACAGCAAGAACATGCCCTACGCCCGTTGCCTGAAATTCCATTTTGACTTTCTGGGGAACTCCGCCGCGACTTCCGAGCGTGACACCGCCTAAAAACGCTGACTCAGGATACAGCATCGTCTTTCTTATTACAAGCAAAAACCTTCTTTTTAATTTAATCGCAAGACGCGTCAGCCAGTCGGTATCGCCGGGACCGACATATTGAATCATTTCCGATTTTCGGGCATACATCACGGCAAAAACGCCGCGGGCTTTCAGGTATCTCCCGTAATCAAAACCGGCGGGGTTTCTCATTTCCGACGGAGGAAGAAGCGCCGCATCAACCTTTATTTTGTCGCCGTATTCAACCGTATCGTAAAACTCTCCTATGGTTGGATAAATTGTAACCAGAACAAAACCGGTTTTCCCTGTTATCACCGCACTGCTTTTTATCACACCCCAGCCGGATTTTGACGGCTTTTCAATCAACTCCGGCTTTATTGTAAGTTTCGTGCTATTATCACGGGCATCCGGCTCGCGAACAACTGTTCCCGTAATAATGGTTCTGTCAAAAAACTTTTCGTCTGTATAATGTGAAATATGATTTTTGTCGGAAGTATCAACAGCGCGGTAATAATTTGCGGCGGCAAAAAATGCGGGAGTTAAAATTAAAAGCGGAATTGAATATTTTGTTTTTTTAAAAAGTATGTAAAGGACTCCTGCGACGCCGCTCAGTGTCCAAAGCGCCATAACTGTCGCCAAAGGAATTGCGCCTGAATGAATTATCATCGCCGCGGCAACACCCGCTACAAATGAATAACAAAAAATAGTAAGTTTTTGCGCCATGTAAAATCAGAGAGTAGAGCGTACAAGATAGCCACAGAATGTCACAGAATTTCACAGAATTTTTTTCTGTGTTCTTTTTCTGTGTGATTCTGTGGCGCTTTTGAAATTCCGATGCTGGAACATAGTAGTTGCGAGGTTTCCTCGCTATCGGGCAGGAGAACCCTGCTACTACTGTCCTCCATACTCTGCCGTTCTTAGTCAGGAACAAACTCGTCCGTCTCTATCTTTTTTCTTGCCGGCTTATGCGTTACTGTTGATACCGAAACCCCTGTAATGTCTTCAATGTCTGCAGTTTTCGGTTTCTGAATTTTTTTAAGCACCGTCTCATCATTTATATGCGGGTAATATCTCGCGTTTGATTTAAAGACAGTTTCTAAATTGTGATGCGGCTTGAACGAGATTACAAAAGCACCTATTATCAAAGACAGCACAATCATAAAAATAAAAAGTTTAGAAGTTGTATCCATTTTAACACCGGTAAGTAGTGAGTAGTGAGTAGTAAGTAGGGAGTAGTTAAAACCACTTCCTACTTCCCACTTTCCACTTACTGATTCTCCTGTTCCGTATCCGTTGATTCTTCCGTCGTTCCTTCCTCTTTCTGCTTTGAAGAAGCATCCGGTTCCGGCTCTTCGTCCAGTTTTTCGGTTCTGCTTTTGGGAAGAGGAAGCGGCTTGCCGAATTTTATTGAAGTTGAAACATAATGTGAGACACCTAAATCGGAGTGCGGGACAAAAGCATAGTCCAGATAAAATTTTCCGAACCGCAACCCGAACCCGCAGGTTATTCCCGTGTAATCGTCAAACTTTCTCTGATTTATTTTCCAGCCGAAACGGAGCCAGAACGGTTCCGTTATATGATATTCAAGTCCGAGCCGCTGTTTCAATCCGCCGTCGTTCGGCTGAATAACCTCAACAAGCAAAGTGGTTTTATGAGTAATTCCCCACGAGCCGCCCATTTTAAGCGTTATGGGAAGCGGGTCTCTTTCATCAATAAATCGGATGCCCTGTCCTATATTTACGACAGAGATACCAAGTGAAACCTTTTGTCTCGGCATTACAGTGAATGCGCCCAGCCCGAAAGATGCGCCGGATGCAACTCTGTCTTTAAGTTTTTGAGAGATATTTCTTACAGATAAACCCAGCGAAAAATCCGCAGTTACTTTATATGCGAATCCGCCCATAACAGACCAATCAATTATATAAAAATCACTTCCGTCGGTGCCGTAGATGTCCCGTGTGGTATCTTTTGAGTTGAGATATTTTCCGTTTAAGCCGAACGCGAATTTTCTTGTAGGTAATGTTATGGTGATGGATTGCAGGGTTGTCAACTCAAAATAAGCCAGATGCGATAACGACAACTCATTTGTAAAAATGTTTCCGAGACCTGCCGGGTTGTATTCAATAATTCCGGAGTCCTCGCCATAACCGGTATATGCTTCGCCGAGGGAGGAGGAACGGGCGGAAACCGGAATGTTCAAGAATTGTGCGCCGGAAGTTCCGGGAGTAGCGGGAAGTCCGTAAGTAGTAAGTAGTAAGTAGTAAGTGGTTAAAATCAGGAAGTAGGCAGTAGTAAGTAGGGAGTGGTTAAAAACACTTCCCACTTCCCATTTCCCACTTCCGGGTGTTTTCCAGTTCCGACTTCCGACTTCCGACTTCCTGTTTTTTATCATTTTATCAAAGTAATCTTTCCTCTGAATTTTTTTCCGCCGGTATCTATAACATAATAATAAAGCCCGGAGGCAACCATATCGCCGTTATCGTTTCTTCCGTCCCAGTAAGCAAGTCCTATTTCCGGTGATGTCTCATTTGAGACCTCATCAAGCGTTCTTACGGGAAGCCCTGCTATATTGTAAATCGTCACCCTTAAATTTGCGCCACAGTAATCCTCATGTATTCTCACGGTAACTTTTGATTGATTTTTCGGATAAAACGGATTGGGAAAATTTTTGGGTTTTTCAATAAAAACAGAAGGTGTCCCTATATGGGCAATCACTTTTCCAAGATTTGGGATATTTTTAGGAACATCCGCCGATAAATAATTAACAGAATTGCAAGTGATATTAAATATGGAAATTGTTGAAGAAGTAACGGTGTATGTTGTAAAATTAACATTGTCTTCAACAATAAGCGACCAGCCGGCAGAAGCAGGCGGCGGGCCTTCCGAAACATCAACTATTGTATGGATATTTTCAACAAAACCTCCTGCATTTTCATATACCGTCTGTGACCATCCGCCGCCAACAAGCGTTAAAACGAGTTCCTTTCTTATCGGATGGTCAATCCGTATTTCAGCAGTCGCGGTAGGAGAATAAGCCGTTTTATCGGTCATATAAACCGCCTCAGTAGCATAATTTTTGACAAAATTGTATGAGAGATATGCGCTGCCTCCATCGCCCCACCATGTGTCCCATGAATTTCTTAATTTGAAACCGCCTTTAACGGTGCCGGTAGTATTACTGCTGATATTGTCGTCATAACCGACAATCGCTATCGCATGATAACCTAAAAGAGCACCGGACGGAGTATCATGAATATAATTGGTCGCCTTAAGTGTATTGGTATCCTGAAAATTTTCATAAACGGGAATTGACATTTCAAAAATGTCGCCGGCGGCAAGATGTGATTTCATAGCATCAATAACTATATCATCTATTGTCCCGGCATTTATGAAAAAGAAACTCATCTCTTTTGCCCTGTATGGTAATGCCGACAAATATGCATTTGTTGTAGGCCATATTTCGTAATCAGTATCATCATATGGAGTAGTATCCAAAGTTGCGCAACCCTTGTCAATCAATAATTTCATAGCATCATATGGATTTGAGCCGGCGTCAACTCCGCCGTTAATCTGATTGTAGATAAATGCCGGACTGAACTGATGGGTTTGTGTAGTCAAACTCCAACCGCGTTCCTTTGCTTCCTGAAACGACTTGTAGTAGTAGCCGATTGACCAAGCGACGCAGGAACCCTGGGCGCCTTGGTCACCCACCGGCGGACAACTGTTGCTCAAATCAACTTTTGACGGAAGAGAAGGGGAAGGCGCCGCATACCTCACCAAATTTTTTACCTTTTCATATGGCGACGGCAGACAGCCGGTCTTGAAGGGATAGCCGTAAAGGCAATTCAAAATGAAAAATGAAAAATGAAAAATGAAAATCAAAAATAAACCACAATTTTTAATTTTTAATTTATAATTTTTAATTGATTTTATTACCATCTTGCCCTCGCAGTCAACACAAATCGCTGCAGAAACTCGTCATATCGTTCCAAAGACGATAAATCACAATTTCTTTTTCCGAACTCATAACCGAAATCAATATCAAAATGTTCAAAAATATACCCGCCGCCTACTGAAAAACAATAAAATATAGGAACCTCTTTCTGCGTTATAGACGAGGCATGATACCAGTTATAAATTGATTTGTCCCATGTATAATAAAACTCTTGATACCTAAACCCGCCGCGAACGGGAAGCGAATCATTCAGCCACATTTCAAGTCCTAATTTTAACTCGTCCGTTTTTTCATAACCCTCAATATGTTCCCTTTTATCTCCCGTCGCCACACCATCAATAGTTTTAGTCCCATAAGTCAAAACATTCCAGTTTTGCCTCTCCCAATCACAAACAAAAAGCGTTCTGAATTTGTCCTTAAACCGATAAGAAAATCCCAGCCCGAATTTTTCCGGATATTTGAATTCTTCATTATATAATGTTGTATTTTCATCCCAGATTGTTCCATTATAATTTTTGCTAACCAGAGTTGATTTTTGCTCTATAATTGACGACGGCTGATAAAAAAAGCCAAGAACATAACTCCGTTTCTCCAAAAGCAACCCATACCTTAAAAAACCACCGTCGTATTTATCGGATGCCTCTTCTTTATCAATGCCGGTAAGTAAATCGTTTTCGTAATGAATCTCTTCATAATTTTTTTCACTTTTACCGCCCGTGATTCCGTAAGAAAACCCCACAGAAACACCTTCCGCAAGTTTTAGACCAAAACCAATATCCGTTTTTTTTAAGCCGCCGGAAGAACTGTAATTGTTTTCATTAACATTCATAAGACCATCGGTTACCTCTTCCGAATGCTTATATGACTTACTAAAAACCGGAGAGTAATTAAAACCGATTATAAATCTATCACGCAAAACCGGGAGTGCAACACCGGCACTGCATAATTGGAAAAAAACCGGCTCGTTTTTGATGTTTTGCAAATTTAATTCTTGATTAGCATTATACATATTTTGCGGGTCAATTAAACGCTTTTCTTCTCTAAATAAAATATACGACGGTGTAACGGATACAATTGCTCTGTTCGCCGTTATATTAATAATTGTAGCAGGATTTATCGCAAGTGCAGAAGCGT
Organism: Elusimicrobiota bacterium; assembly: GCA_016218625.1. Taxonomy (GTDB): domain Bacteria; phylum Elusimicrobiota; class UBA8919; order UBA8919; family UBA8919; genus UBA8919. Next base: position 2,815 of record JACRDL010000022.1, on the reverse strand, counting down.
CGTTCAGAGTCGTAATTCCGGTTGAACCCATACCGACGGAGCGGGCGGAAAATCCGGAAACGACATCGCCGAAATTGTAAAGTCCGAGAACGGTGTAGCCGTAAAGGGCAAGTGAACAAAAGTGAACAAAAGTGAACAAAAGTGAACAAAAGCAAACAAAAGTCCACTTCCTTTCACTGTCTTTCCACTTCTTTCCACTGCAGTTCACTGTATCTATTACCATTTTATCTTTCCCGTTAATAAAAATCTTTTCGTGTAATCGTCAACCGTTTCCTGATTGGTACGCGGATATGCTACATCCTCTGCAACATGAAAATGCCTGTCTTCAAGAGTGTTTCTCCTCATGAAATACTGGGCGGCAAAGTCCCAATCAATAATCCACACCTTGAAACCCGCACCGCCGGAAACAGCCACTGTCTGTGAGCCCTTTCTTGAATAATCCGGCAGAAATGCGAGCCCGTATCTGAAAATGAAGTCCCTTCTCACCTTGTGCTCGGCGCCCGCATGCCATGAAAGCGTATCAACCCATCCGCAATCGGTCCAATTTTCGCCGGCAGTTTTCAGTCGGGCTTCAGACCATTTTGTTTGAATAAAATCAAATGAAAAATTCGGTTCGCTCGGACCCGGAAACGCAAAAGTTAACCCTATAGAAACCTCCTGCGGATATTTGTATTTGTACTTAACATTTGTTAAGGTCGTCGCGCCCGATATTTTGTTTTCATGACTTGTTTTTAATTGAGCCTCTATCTCTTTTTCCGGACGGAAAGAAATGGCTGCTTTCATTTTACGAGTCGGCTGATATGTGACACCGAACAAAAACAACGAACCACTTATTGAGTGAGTCGTCGTTGTTGATATGTCCGCAATTATCTGTCCCCTGTTTGAAGGCAACAATCCATAACTAATCTCCTCAATTTTTCCTTCTGGTTTGCCGTATAAATTATACGCCGAAATACCGAAAGAAAGTGATTCAACGGGATAATATGAAAGTCCGCAGCCGGTTCCATATATAAGACCTTGTGATTCAATTTTATTGGTAGAGGATATCTGTGATACCGAATAATTGTTCTCCTCGTAAAAATAATTGAAGTCCGAAAGTTCCGACTCACAAACAGCAATAGAAAGTTTATTTTTTACAACCGGTTGAGAAATTCCAAAAGCGGAGAACCGTCCGTATAAATTACTGTTTGACACTGTGCCTCCGACAGAATCATTTCTTGTTCTTCTTCCATAAATTGAAAGAAGCCCTCCTGAAAAAATAAACTGTCCGCTGTCAACGGAAATAGTTGCCGGATTTATAAAAACTGAAGACGGCTCGGCGGAGGCAGAAACAGCTGTTCCGCCTCTGGAAGATGAAGCAGCGGTTAAGCCGACGACATTATCGCCAAGTTGTGAAAACGCTCCGCGATAGGTGTAGCCGTAAAGAGCAAGTGAACAAAAGTGAACAAAAGTGAATAAAAGTGAACAAAAACAAACAAAAGTCCACTCCCTTTCACTGTCTTTCCACTTCTTTCCACTGCAGTTCACTGTATCTATTACCATTTATACCCCACCGTTGACAAAAGTTCCAGACGGCTTTCCGCTACATCGTCAAATCCTGTTAATAAAGGATCCTGCGTAATTCTTTCTTGCGACGACTGCCTCCATGAATATTCACATCCGATATCAACAACAGCCCGCCCTACAAACATTCCCGCTCCGAAAGATATTGAAGGCATCGCTTCCGACGGGTTGGGATAATCCGGCAGGTACGAAAAACCGTACCGTAAAGATATTTTTTGCATCGGATTATGCTCAAAACCGAGATGGTATTCCCATACATTTTTATACAGCGGATTTAATTTTGTTTTTGTCTGCTTGACATTATTAAGTTTGGTTACCCACAATTTTCCATCACCCCAGTTTGAAAAAATCGCATCAAAAGTTATTTTTGAATCGTTGCTGTCCTTGAAATTATAATTCGCACCGAAGCCCAAATTATACGGCATTTCATAAATTAACTCTGTTTTGGTTGAAACGCCGACTCCCCAGCAATTTTTATCGTTCACCTTCATATCATAATTAGAGCAGAAAGTGAGCCCGAAATTAAACTTGTCCTCGTAGGAAAAATTGCTGCCGAAAACGAAACTATCGCCGTTCAGCATTTGGTAATCCGATGTTTTCGTAATGAAAGTGCCTGCTTGATTGGTAAGTATGTATGTGTAGTCGGTTTGACTTTTCCCTCTGCCCCATAAATATGTAAAACCCATAGATGCCCAATCGGCCATAACCCAATTCATACCGAGCGCCCAATTATGAAACCCGCCCTCTTTTCCGATGGTGTCGGTCGTCCCGGCACCCACATCCTTTTCTTCAAAATTGTAGTCAAAATTCAAATCGGAAAAAAATCCGAAACCGAAAATAACATCGTTCCTTTTTGATGCCGACCATATAATTGATGCGGAAGGCATTTGAAAATACAGGTTATCCGTAGTTACATAATCGGTGCTCAAATAAGAATGATTTCTTTTGTCAAAAAAGAAAACAAGTCCCGGTGAAACATTTGCAATGCCTTTCTGACCGTCGGCAACTTTCATTAAAGACGGATTGTTTAACAGTGCCGATGAATCGTTAACTGAAGCAATCGCCGCTCCGCCCATTGATAAGGACCTCGCAGAAAACCCTCGGACCGGCTCCCCGATTTTCCAATAGGAATCAAGAGAGGAATAGCAGTAGAGGGGAAGTGAAAGAAAGTGAAAGAAAGTGAAAGAAAGTGAAAGAAAGTGAAAGAAAGTGAAAGAAAGTGAAAGAAAGTGAAAGAAAGTGAAAGAAAGTG
>JACRDL010000019.1 GCA_016218625.1 Elusimicrobiota bacterium | reverse complement strand
TGTTGAAACCCCGCCAGCCCCGATAGTCGTTTGTGAATAAGGTATCTGCCCGCCGACAACGATTTTTGCTTCCATATTGTTGAGCGTTGCAATTCTCGGTTGTGAAAGAATTCTTGCGTTTCCTTTTGTCTGTGCCGCTGCCAGTCGTGCAGTTAGTTCAACATCGCTTCTTAAATATCCATATGTAAATGAACCGATGGCTGATTGCGACGGAGTAAGTGACTGCGCATCTTCAGTTATTTGGCTGTCAGTATGTCCCATAACAGTCCGGTTTAGCGTCCAGTTAATCCCGATATCCTTCGTATCGCCGACGCTAATTTCCACGATTTTTGCCTCAATCAAAACTTGTTCAGGTCTTACATCAAGTTTATTTATCAGCGCCGCCGCCGCCAGAAGTCCTTCGGGAGTTGATGTTACTATGATACTGTTTGTTCTTTCGTCGGTCTGAATGGTAACCTTCTGGCTTTCCGCCGTCATAATGGATGTTATTTTAGATGCCATATCGGCTGCTTTTGAATAACTGAGACGGTAAATCTGGGTTACTTGAACCGAATCCGAACGTTCTTTTGAAAGTGTTTGCGGCGTCATAACACGGAGAACATTTGATGCAACCTGCTGTAGAACCAGTCCTTTCATCTGAAGAATTAAATTCATCGCCTCGTCAAAAGGAACATTTTCCAGATGCAAAGAGAGAGTGCCTGTTACATCATCGGAATAAATTATGTTCATTCCGGTTTTTACCGCTAATATCTGCAGGACGTCTTTTATGTCGGCGTCTGTGAAGTCAAGCGTTACCGAATCCTTAGGCAATGTTCCGGTTTTTGCCGTTTCCTGTTTCTCTTTTGTCGTTGCTGTTTCCTGTTTTTTTACTTCCGACTTCCGACTTCCGACTTCAGGTTTTTCCTTTTCTTTTATTTCTTTCACAGTTGCTAAATGTTTTTTATCGGGAATGTTTGGTTGAGCAAAGCTTCGCTTTGCGGCTACAGGTTTTGTAGCGACTTCCGGTTTTATTGTTTCAGTTGATTTAACCACTTCCTGCGGTTTTGCGGTTGGAGTGCTAATGGATGGCGGTTCAACAGCGGTTGTTTTAGAAATTGTAGTAGTTGTTATTGATTTTACAACTACAGGCGGGGTTGGTTTTTTTTTGGGCTTCGGTTTAATAGGAGCGACTGCAGTAATTGTTGATTTTTTAATTTCAATTATTGCTGTTGTCGTTGATTTTTTCACTTCGGACTTCGGACTTCGGACTTCGGACTGTTTTTTCGTAAGCACTACGAGTATTTCGGTATCCGACGATTTTGCCGAAAACCGGACAGATTTGTTTAAATCAATAACAATCCGTGCTTTTTTAACAGGCGCATCTTTATATTGTGCAGCACGTATTTTCGTTATAAACTGCGTCGCATCCTTAAAATCTTTTTTGGTCGCTTCACAATCGATTAAATCAATAACCAGTCGGTTCGGTTTGTCTACCCGGAAAATATTAAACTTTGTTTTTGATGAAACCATTACAGAAATTGAGTCCTGCTTCTCGTCGGATTTTACAGTGATATCTTTTAGTTGTGTTGTAGCGAGTAGCGAGTAGCGAGTAGCGAGTAGTAATGATAAAATACATAAGACCCAATTTTTAATTTTTAATTTTTCATTTTTCATTGTCTTTTCTCCTCCCCGGCTTTTTTTAATTTTAATTCAATTTTTGTATCATTGCTGAAAAGTGTTACGGAATTTTTACCGATAACTCCCGCCACACCTTTTACGATTTTATTTTTTTTGTCGTAAAGTTTCCCGTTTTTAAGAATGTAAGAACCGCCGGATGATTCTGCGACTATAGCGATATTGCCCGTTTTTTCATCCCTGAAAATTCCTTTGAGTTGAATGGTAGCCATTTTTTCGCTGGTCATTGTTTCGCCACCCTCACCCGCTATGCTTGAAGATGAATAAGAGGATGCGACTCCGCCAGGTATTAAAGGGTCGCGGTACGAGCCGCCTTTGTATGTGTATTTCGGCGGCGGCGTCGGAGGAACATATTCCGGAAGTTTGGGCTTGGGCCGCGCTGCGACCTGCTGTGTTGTTTGTTTAGTTTCTTTTTTCCCGCACCCGATAAAAAAGCAATTAAAAATGTAAAATGTAAAATTAAAAATTACAAAAAATAAACCAACACTTTTCACTTTTAATTGATAATTGTTTCTATCCATAATTTTTCATTTTTAATTGATAATTTTTAATTGCCCCTATCTTCCCATATATGTAACAAGTTTCAATGATACTGCGATAGTATCCGGCGATTCTTTGGTAGCCGCTTTCGGAGTTAAATTAACATCATATGTGTTTATGACCCGTTCGTACTGTCCGATATCGGCAAGAAAATTGGCAAGATTGTGATAATTTCCGCTTACCTGTAAAGATATCGGAATTTCGGAAAAATATGTTTTTGGCGACTCCTTTGACGGCGTAAAATTCTGAACCGTTATTTTATGCTTTTCTAAAGTTCTTGTAATATCTCTGATAAGTTTCGGCAGGTCCTTTGATTTAGGAAGTTTTTTCTCCATCTCTTTCGCTTCCATCTCTATAACCTTGAACTCCGCCTCTAAAACTTCCAATTCCTGCGCCGCCTGTCGGGTTGTTTCAAGTTTAGATTGTTTCTCAGATAAATCCTGTTCCAAACGGGCGATTTCGCCTTTAATAGGATTATACAGATATTTCCAATATGCCCACAATCCCGCCACAAACAGAATTGCGATAGCACCTATTTCCTGTTTAGTTAATTTTCTCATTCGCTTCGCTCACAACACGGAACTATCACGGAACTTCTACACGGAACTGAAGCAGAACTATTCCGTGTCTGTTCCGTGTTCTTTGTTCCGCGTCTGTTCTGTGTTCCTTATTTCCACACCTGATTTACATAATCAACCGTTATAGAGAACTGTTTTGTTTGAACGCCTTTTTCTCCGACGGATGATGTTATTCCGCTTATCTCGGGTTTCTGAAATAATTTAGAATCCTCCAGTGCCTGCAACAAGTCGGCTATAATATAATTATCATATGCTACCGCGCCGAAGGTTAATCCTGTAATTGCATCTCCGGTTTTCGTATTGAGATTCATAAGCCACATTCCAGAAGGCAATGTTTTTACGATATCCTCCATCAACATAGGGTAAAGAAGCCGGGTTTTTATAAGTCCTTCAAGTGCAGTTTTTTTAGCGTTGACGATATCCCGCTGCGATTTAATACGGGCAATCTGGTCAATTACCGTTTGAAGTTGTGCGAGTTTTTTTTCCACGGTTGCGATTTCTTTTTTAAGCGCCGCCCTCTTGGTCATTTTTGATGTATAACCGTAACCCAAAATAACAACAATAATAGCAACCGCTCCGACGGCAAGAAATGTAATTTCCGGATGTTCCTCTTTTATAATTTGTTCTTTCGGAATAAGATTTATTTTAGTCATTGTTTGCTTCGCAAACACACGGAACTAACGCTGAACTTGTACACGGAACTGACTTGGAAATGGGCGAATAAATTTGCCCCTACAATGTTCTGTGTCCGTTCCGTGTCTTGTTCCGCTTCTGTTCCGTGTTATCTAACGTCGCCCCTTTTTCTGGTCGCCAAGCCCACTGCGACGGCATACTGCGAAAACTTTGTGCCATCGCCTGCCGCAAGTATTTCAGGGTTTGCTATTTTTGAAAAAGGGTTACATATCTCAACGGGTATGCGAACCTGGCTTTCAATATATTTGTCCAGTCCTTTCTTCAATGCGCCGCCGCCGCAAAGATAAACCTTGTTTATTTTTTTTTCTTCCGTTGACTGCGTCTGATAAAAATCTATTGACCGCTGACACTCGGCGACCAGTTCTCTTGCGGGTGATATCAAAATTGTTGAAAGTTGTAATGCTTCGTCATTACCGTCGGCTAATGCCTTTTCTTTTTCTTCGGGCGTCACCAAAATTGAGAACTTTAATTTTTTCTCCTCCGACTGTTTCCAATCAATCTGAAGATTTCTCTGTATCGCTTTCGTAAAAGATGAAGATGCGATAAAGACATCGCGGACGACCCTGGATGTCCCGTTTTCAATAATTGATATGTTTGTCGTCGCAACTCCGATATTTATTACCAGATAAACATTTTTTATTTCTTCCTCCGATGCGTTGACCGATATTGAATTTTCAAGCGCGAAAGAATCTACATCCACGACTACCGGTCTTAATCCCACCTCCGTCAGAATGTCTATTTTATTCTGAATGATTTCTTTTTTTGCGGCGACTAATATCGTCTCCATTTTCTGCGAGCCGTCTTCCGTGATATCTCCCAAAATCTGAAAACTTATATTTACATCCGCAATCGGAAAAGGAATAAACGGTTCCGCTTCAAACTGGATTGTTTTTGATAGTTGTTCCTGTGTGAGTTTCGGAAATTTTACATATCTGACGATGACGGAGTTGCCTGATACGGAGGTTATGGCGTCTTTTGCGGTTATTTTTTGCTCGTTGATAATTTTTTTAATTGCCTCAACGGCTAATTGTCTTTTTTCAATGGGTGTTGTCTCCGACTGGTCAGGATTTGTGGCGAGTGCCACACCGAACTTTTCAAGCGACCATTTATCGCCGGAAAGTTTCATCTGGACAATTTTTATAGAGTAATTTCCGATGTCAATTCCGACAACCTCTTTCGGTTTGGAAAAAGGCATTTTTATATTTTTCAGTAATTCTACAAGTTGAGCAATTTGCGGCGGTAAATTCATATGATATTCCTCGCTACACTTGGAATATTGATTACGGCGATAGATTCTACGATGTCAGTGATAGTATTGTGTATCGTCGTAATCGTTCTTTTTATCGCTGTAATCAAACACTGTAAATTCATAATATAATAATTATAAATAATTTTATTGTTTTTGTCAAGTATTTTTTTATGAAAATGCAAATTGCACAGATGAGGTGCGGATTACACGGATAAGTTACCGACGGAAAAACGAAAAGAAAAGCAGACGGCAATTAATTGCCGTCTGCTTACTAATTCTCTGTCTTTATTCACTTCCCACCTGAGTTGATATAATGTTTGTCGGCCTTCTTGTTGTCGGGTCAACTTTCAGATATGTCGTGATGGTTCTTGTAACACCGCCAACCGTAACTTTTGATTTTATCATAACCCTCGGCGGCGATGTGATTCTTCCGCCGTATCTGGTTATGTCAACCCAACCATAATCCCTGTCGTGCACCCTTCCGCAAGGGCAGGCAGTTCCTCCGCTTCCTACATTTACATAACTTTTTCCAAAGGGATTTAATGTCTGTGTGCCGAATTGTGCCTGTGTTTCTTCATGAGGTTGACATTGTGACGGACTGGATGGCAGCCCTCCGCTCATTAAAGACCCGCCATGAATTTCTGTGTTATACGCCTGCGGGTCGTTGTCGCCGTTACATGCCCAGATGCGATAGTAAAGGAACGAAACGGCAGAGGTTGCAATCTGCAAGTCCATATCAGCCGGCGCGGGAATTTCAGCAACCCAAATTCCGTTTCCTGTGTCAGGGTCAGTATTATAAGGCGCCATTGAAACCCTGCCGGAGATCCAACCTTTCGTTGCCGCGCTGCTTTCCGGCGTAGTATAATAATGTTCGGTTGCACCGTCAACATTTTCAATTCTTATCATCTGATTCACTAAATCGGTGCCGCTTTCTGCAATAACATCAGTTCCTGTCGAGTCATCCTTGGGATTATTATTTATAGTGCCATCCCTATCTATCCATGAAAATTTTTCCACCATACTGCCGTTGTTTGCACCGCATCTTCTCCAGACATAATAACACAGAACATCGTGGGTAACCCTTCTTCCTTCAGAGTTGTAGCCCTCAAGTAATTCCGAATGACTGTCCGCAGCTCTTCCGCCTTTTATTCCGGAGTTTGCAGTGTTTGTAATTGTATTGGTAGCAATCACATTATTTCCGAAATAATTCGCGTTGGTGATATTGGGGTCCGCATAAGTTCTGTGCTGATAGTTCGGATTGGCAACACATTCGGTACTGCTGATATCTCCGTAAATAAATCTTCCGTCGGCGGTGTCAAACAATCCGATATAGACCTTTACCGTTTCAACGGTGCTTCCGCAAATAGTTACAGTATCACCAAGTACAACCGCAGGCCATGAAGGAGCCGTCATTTGACTTTTAGTGGTAACTCCCGGTATGTTTTCAGGCATATACGCAACCGGTCTTGTGTAGTCATCCTGTAAAACTTTGTATTCAAATTGATTGTTCTCTGCCTTTGCAGTTGATGCCGAATCCGTGAGCCGCTGTCTTTTTGTCGTTGAATCCCTGTAAATCCATCTGAAATCGCCTGATGATGTTGATTGGTTGTCTCTCACCTTGAAAATATATCGGACAGTTGCACCTTCAGGAACACCCTTTGTGCAATCAGGCGGATTGCCCTGCAGAGCGGTATTATCGGATGTCGCAAGCCAGTGATATGACAAGTGATACGGATTCTGGTCATCACTACCGGCTGAATTGACCTGCATCAGTTCTTCGCTCCAGTCGGTACTTCCGACCGTTCTCCATACAAGCGATGCTTCCGAAAATGTTCCTAATCCGTCGGCATCAGCGGAGTCCCTAAAAGCAGTCCTCAAATAAAACTTTACCGGGTCGGCATAGAAATAATCCAGGAAACTATCCGAACCTGTCGTTGTTAAAAATGATGAATTGAGTTGCAAGTTATCAGTTGTTGACGGCATCAGGTATCTTGTTACATCACCGGTTTTTATAATTTCATCCTGTAAATGTCTCAAAGGCGAGTAATTGCCGAAATCAGTCGTCGGATATTTTCCGTCGCGGTTGCCCCGTCCCAAAACAATCGCTGTCTTGTCGCCAACCGGCTCGCCGGGTGTCGCCGTAACACCATATTTAAATATATATTTGTAATCCGGAGGAATATTATACACAACCCCGGCGTTATCGGTAATAGCCGCTCCTACATAAATTGTGGTTCCCGCGGAATTGATGTCCGCCGGCAAGAACAACTTAAAATCGGAAATACCATTTACCGTTGTTTTATTAAAGTTATTTGATTGGGCTGATGAGAACTTCCATGCAGCCGTCGTCGGAGACGAATTGTTTATTGTGTAATAAAATGTGCAGGCGGCGACTGTCCCGCCCGGTGAAACGGAAACCCCTACCCCGACATCTTCAGAATTATAGACCTTGTTATCCGGAAGATTTTCAACCGAACCGCTTGACCGCCATGTCGCTGTCCAGTTATTTCCATTATTCCAACCAGCATCAATCGTCCAATCGGCTGACGATTCATTCCTTTTCACCATCTTGTATTCAAATGTGTTTTCTCCGCCGCTTGCCGTGCCGAACTTGAAGTAATGATAGAAATTAACCGTATTGTTATTTGTATCTGCTGAAGAAACCCATCTATCAGCGTTTGTATCACCGGCATCATCCGTAAACTTAAATGGTGTGGCTGTATTGGTATCCCTTGCACGGACATAATAATAAAAATACTCGCCCGCTTTGAAATCGACTCCGGAAGAAAGCGAGACATAAAACTTGGCTTTTCCATCTTCCGATCCGAGATATTTCATCGTTGCTGTCTTCGTCGCTATTGTTGTTGTCCAGTAAGTGATGGTTGCACCATAGACCGTCCATCCGTTTTCTCCGCCGGGTTTCAGATAAGCATAAAGCGTTTGCTTGCCGTTTTGCGGAAGTTGAACTGATGCATTATCCTCGGGATTGGTCGTCGGATTGGGATTGGTAGAACCGCTGCCATACATTGAAACCATCGTCAAATCAGAGCCCACCCAGGGTCCTGTAAATGTTTCATCAGGTGCATTTGATGGTGCGAACTTTGTATAAGCACCGGCAGTAAAATAGAAATAATAGTTATGAACCCCTGTTGAGAGTGTTGTTGTAAATGTAAAACTCACACCGGCGACTTGGTAATCGGTCCCGCCTAATGAAGTCATATTCCCGACAATAGCGCCGCCATCAATAATTAACTGCTTGGTATCCGGTGCGGTATTGTTTGAGTTTTTGTAAAGGACTTGGTATTTATAACTTTGCGAAACCGTTCCCGTTGCAGGTGTTACAGACCAGTTCAAAAGTTTAATAGCATAACAACTGTTTTGATTTTTCGGCGTGCCGTTTATTGCAACGCCGCCCGCATCCAACCCGTTTTTTGTTATCATATCATTTAATGCCCAGTTTGATGGCTCACTACCGGAAGTTCCTGCGTCTTTTCTTTCTAATGTCTGGTCGGTTGTTGCATTTAATGTAGGCCATCCGCCCGAACCATTTAAGTAAGAAACGGAATCAATAATATTGCCGTTTTTATCTTTCAATTTGACAGTTGCGCCGTCATCAGTCAAGGTACCTGTATAAATTTTATCTGCTGTATAAGTACTGCCAATTACAACATTATCATCAGTTCTTTCTAAAAGAACATATCCGCCCGCGGGAATTATTATTACAGGACTTGTAGAAAGTGATATCTCAGTAGTTGTTCCAATCCAGACAGACCAGCCGCTTAAATCAATATCATACTCTGATGGATTGTAGAGTTCTATCCATTCATCAGTATCAGAAGCATTTGTTCCCTTTATTGCTAATTCATTTATAACGACGCTTCTGACTACTGTGCCGGGTGTTGTTACCTCAGCATTGTTTGAGAGTGCGGATTCGTTAGTTGCATTATCCAGTGTTGTCACAGCGTAATAATACTTGGTTCCGGAATTAGCAGAGGTATCGGTGAAGCCGGTTACATTATCGTCGGCAAATTTGGTTGCAAAACCCCGATTACTATCGTCTATCGGCTCAGTATAACGATAGATTCTGTAATTTTTGAGTCCTGAAATATCCGCATTCGGCTCGCTCCATGTGAGAACAACATCATTTCCGGAGAGGGTCGCTGTCAGGTCGTCGATATATTCCGGCGGTGTCGCATCAATTTTTATCGCCCAGAGTTGACTCCATGGGCTTGAGGATTCGGCAACATCCCATACCATCACCCGCCAATACCAGAAGCCGTCGGCAAGCGGTGAGGATGGTATGTGGGAATTAGCGCTGTTGAGTTTTTTACCGGTATCGTAGTTTATTGATTCAAAACCGGCATCATCATCCGTCTGCCATCGGTATGCTGATTGTAAATCGCCTACATCCGGGTCATTGAACTTCCATGTAAATGTCGGCGTGTTATCATTTACCCATGTTATAATATCTGAAGGTGTGCCATCAGTCGGCTGTGTCGGCGGCTGGTTTGTTGTTGGCGGTACAGGTGCCGATACTATTGTAAATGTACTATTTGATTGGTCGTAGCCGCTGTAATTCACACCATCATATGCGCGGATTCGGACAAGGCAATTTGTTGACGGTGTATCCGGCACAACCCATTGATAAGTTGTCCCTGATGTGCTGGTTGTAACGGATGTCCATGCGCTGCCGTTATTTGCCGAGTAATCAATTTGATAGGTAACTGACTTGCCTTCAGGGTCTGTTGATGCAGCCCATGTGATATAATATGTAGTGCCGACAGTCCACGACTCACCGCCATTCGGTACTGTAACGGTCGGTGTGGACGGTGCGAGGTTAGGACCTGCCGCCGGCTCGGTTGCTGATTGAGAATTTCTAGGATGCGAAGTTACAGGATACATAAAGTCCAACACATTGTTATCAGTATCAGTCCCGTTACCATCAGGACTGCCGGGCTTTCGTTCAACTGTCTTACCCGGTGCCGGCGAAGTTGTCGCTTTTGTCTCGTATCTGGGATTAGTTCCCATACCTACAGCATCAATCTTGATTGATGGTAATGCCGCATATGTTGTTACGGTTGTACTTAAATAGACACAGTAATTAGCACGAAGATAGTTTCCCGCTGTGTAAGTAGCATCTGCTCCACCTGTCGGTAGGTCGCCTCCAGTATAAGATACATTTGTAAGCAAGAAGAATCCCTGTGAGGGTATTGTATTTCTTACAAATGTTAAAGGAATATTGCTATCTGTTGGTGTAGTATTGTAGTAATGCAGTTTTAGTGGTAACGCATTCAGGTCAATCGCATTATCTGTTGGGTTATAGAGTTCTACAAAATCAGCATTTGTTGATGCATTTGACGATATTCTTATCTGGCTGATAACAAGATGGTCTGCGGCTGGTGGTGCTGCATCTATCCATATAGTGAAAACCGCATTTGATTGGTCATACCCTCCATAAAGTGCTCCATCATATGCACGGATTCGGACAAGACAATTTGCCGACGGCGTATTCGGCACCGTCCAGTTGTATGATGTTCCTGTTAAACCACTTGCAACAGAAGTCCAGTTTGTCCCGTTATTTGACGAGTAATCAATCTGGTAGGTTAAAGTATCGCCTTCCGCGTCGGTTGCCGCAGTCCATGTAATAGTATGCGTTGTGGACAGTGCTTTCCATTTCTCACCGCCGTTCGGTGCGGTGACAGTTGGCGCAGTCGGTGCGGTATTTGGTAATGCGACTGTAAACTTCCATGTTGTAGGTCCTGAAAGTGTGCCACATCTATCCCTTGCCGAAACCCGCCAGTAGTATGATTGACCGTTTGTTAATGCGGACGGAATTGTGTAGGATGTACCGGTAAGATTCAGCCGATACATAACATTACCATCAAGTGCAGAGGTGCTGTTGAACTCTAATAGATAAGAGGTTACCGCATCACCGGCATCACTATCAGACGAGGCAGCCCATGTAAGTGTTGGTGTTGTGCTGGTTGTGGTACCGTTATTCGCGGGCGATGGTGTTGTAACTGTCGCCGGCGGATTGTTTGAAATTGTGCCGTTTGCTGCAATACGAATATCAGCAAAGAAATCAATATCACCGTCTGAAATATCTTCTTCCCAAGCGGTCTTCTGATAGGTGTTGTCATTACTTGTATAAGAGGAGATTGAGAGCGTATCTAAGGCATCAATGGTTGGATAATCAACAGTTGTATCGTCATCATTCGCCCAGGCATAACTGCCGGGGTTTGCTGTTGTGCCATTATCAAACGCAGCAACGGAAATCCGCGCGGTTTTTGCACCGTCAAGAAGTAAATCAGTTCTTGCAATCCCGAATTCAATAAAGTTATCGGTTACATTTACATTATTGTAGCCATTACCGGAGGAGGGTGCATACCAATTCCCCGCTTCGGCATAGAGTTCTATTTTTGCACCTGCATCTGCATTTGCGCGATGAACGATGATCTGTCTTTCAGCGTATTTAGCGGCGGCGGTTAGATTGTAATCACCGCCTAAAAGTGTACCCGAATCATCACCATTCCAGTTCGTTGCTGTATCAGAACCCGACTGATCACTATCAATAGAAATAGAAATATACGGCTCATCAAGCGCTGTAATATCCTGATAACGGACAAGAAAATAAACATTATTTGCATCAGCAGAGACACGGAATTCTGTAATATCATAATTTTTATCCACAGAATCTTCAGGAGGTGTGCCGGATGTACCTCCATCTACTCTTTCATCACTGATTTTATCTTTCCATATCCATTCATTTGCTGAAATTACACCGCGGTTGACTTCACTCGGTGGTGTGCCCGTCCAATCAGCATCGGAACCGTCTATTGTTTTTGAAAGTTGAAGTTGGTAAGGTCCGCCTGTAACTGCTGCGGATTCGTTGCCGTATTTGTCAACCGAGACGACGCCGATATAATAATCTTTACCTATTACAAGTGCATCTCCTTCATTATATGTTGTAAGTGCAGCGGATGTCGTAGCAAGCCCTTTTTTCTGCATTTCAGGTCTTAAAAATGATGCCCTGAAACTTCCGTCCGATTCGGTTATTTCACTTTTTGCGGTTGCAATGTTGTTGTTAGTTGATATAAATATGTAGTATCTTGAGAAATCGCCGGGGTTGGCCGGCGCAGTCCATGAAACATTGAATGAAGTCGCAGTTGGCGCGACTGAAAGCCCTGTCGGCGCGGCGGGTGCTACCCAGTCGTGTGGCTCGGTAACACTGGTATTATCAACCGAGCCGTAGGTAGCGTCAAGTTTGTAATGTCTTGAGAACTCTTTCATAAACGCCCTTGCAAGACGAAAATCATTTATAAAAATATGGTTCTCGTCGTTTCCTGCGACACCTGAATACTCAGACGATGACTTGCTGGCATTTACCGAGCCGACACCCAGCCAGTCCATATCAACTACTACATATTTATGATGATGTTTGTCCCATCCTGTCACGGCTGATTGGCGGATATATCCGCCTTTTGAGTTATAGTTTGAAAGTGCCGTTCCTGTGAAACCTCCGCCTATTTCATTTACAACACCCTCTACGAAAAAGTTTGGTTTGCCGGCGTCATCAAGAACGCTCCATATTGCTTCATCAAAATCAAGCGTTCCGCTGTTTGACGGATCGTGCCCCGTTGTCTCAAAAAATACGCTTTCCGTTGCCGCTCTTATTGTTTTGTCAACAATGTTTCCGACAAGCCACGGCTGGTCTTCAGATGAAAAAAGCGTGTGAACAGTTATACCGTTTGAGGTTGTGACAGGATTTGAGGTTGCTGTCCCGCCGTGAAAAGTTCCGCCAAAAAGTTCGTTAAACTCTGCCAGATATTTGTTTATTATTGTGGAGTCGGTTATTGTAAGCCATGCGTTGTCCTGCGACCCCCATCCGCCTGGGGTGTAGTTTCCAGAGCCGGTTACCAATCGTTTTTTTGAGCCATTCGGGTCAATTATCAAAAATTTATTGTGCATATAAATGGAAGATGGAACTGTCGGGTCAAGATTATATGGGATTCCTGCCTGCAAACCGGTATAATTTCCGTTATTACCTTCCCCGACATATTTTACATCAAGTCCTGCTGTGTCACGGTTATTCATAGATGATGTAATTTTGTTATCGCTAGAAGGTACTGAAAAATTTGCCAGATATACCATTGAGGATGCGCTCAAAATATAACTTTCAAGCATATTTTCTATAGCGGATGGGTCCTCAAAACCGCTATCGCCGTCACAGAACCGCAAATCCCACCAGGGAGCGGAGTGAAGTAAGTGAGTAAGTGAGTAAGTGAGTAAGAGTAATGTAGCGGCAAAGCGAAGCTTTGCAAAAACCGACAGCCAAAATCTTTTAGAAAATTTCATAAATCCCTCCGTAACAACCACTAAACTGACACGGAACTCACACACAGAACTGACTCGGAACTGTTCTGTGTCTGTTCCGTGTTTTGTTCCGCTTCTGTTCCGTGTGTCTCATACAAATAAAAAAACAGGTTTTGTGCAATTGCTCCGACGACAAATCACTACATTTGTGGTGATTTACCGACGAAGCAACTACAAAAAATCTGCTTTCTCAAAAAATTATAGCCGCAACTCTGATATATTATGATGACATGGGCAGAAGACACTGGGAGCATCCGTCACCCGCAGGTTTTTTACCGCTTGTGCTTTAATCGGTTCCCCGAGGTCTTTGCCCAAAAATATGTTTTTTACCGTTAATGTTTTTTGCCCGGAAATATCTTCAATTTTTATAGGCACGGAAGAAATTGTCGTTTTATCACCCATCGCTTTTTTTACAATATCCGAAAGTGCAAGTTGACTTTGTTCCGTATTGTTTGCGATTTTTAAAATTTCACCGGATGTAAAAAACGCCTCACACCTGCATCTCAGTGTGAAAAAGATTGTGAAACAAAATACAATCAATAAATATTTTTTCATTTTTTATTTTTTGTATTCTGGCGGACAGAATACGCCTTCTTTTGACATAATCAACGCCGGCTCTTCATTACCCGCTCCGCCGCCTTCATTCATATGGAGAACTTTAACAACAAAACGGTCCAGCCCGGAATCGGCGCCTTCTCTGTATTCGGCAACAAAAGAAGCGTCAATCGTTTTTGTCTCTCCTTTATTGACTTCTGCATCAATTGTCTTTGGGTCTACCAATGAGACGCCGTTTGAACCATCCGTATTTAATACAAATGCATCCGTTTTAATTCTCACTTTTGATTTGGCACGGGGACCTTTGTTTGTAACTTTTACCGTTACTCCGACCTGCGTGCCAAAGAAATAAAGCGGGAATACACCCCAGTACTGCGGCTGATAAACCTTGTTTTCATAAAATGTGTAACCCCAGAAATTGTAATAAGTGCCCGCTGAATTTGTGATGGTGTTTCCGTAAGAGTTAGAAAACGAGATGCCAACATCCAACATATTCTGCTCGCCTGTATGTTGACCTGCCCAACTAACAGATAGAAAAGATAACATCGCAAAAACCGTCAGAACAGTAAATTTTTTCATAATTTTGCCCCTCCCCCTCTCCAACATTAGTATAAAGTATTTTTAATATTTTGTCAAGTGTTTTTTTTATTTTTCCAAAATTTTTCTTTTTGCTTCAAAGGAATATTTCGCTTTCGGAAAATTATCAAGGTAAAACTTGAACTCCTGTTTTGCCCGCTTTTTGTTGCCCAATCGTTCGTCAAAAATCATAGCAGTAATGAACTGCGCATCGTCGGCAAAAGGGCTGTCTTTGTAATCACCGACAACCTTTTTATACTCCATAATTGCCGACGAGTACTGTGCCAGTGCGAGGCATCCCGTCGCTATGTTATAGTGAAGTTCCGCAGAAATTTTTTTTGACGGTTTAAGAGCGGCCGCTTTCTGGTATTCTAATATCGCCTCAATGTATTTTCCGTTTTTGAGAAATTTATTGCCTTTCCCAAGATATTTAATAGATTTTTGTTCGGATGAATTCTTATATAAAAAAAATCCGCCGACAAAAATAAAAAGTCCCAAAATTACTGTAATCTTTTTTTTCATTATGGAAGGATTAAGGATTATGTAGCGGCGGGATTGCTATCCCGCTATATCCGTCGCATAGCAATGCAACCGCTACTACCAATCGGCGAATAGTAATTCGCCCGCTACCTACTTAATCCTGCTTTTTTTCTGTAAATTTTCGCCTGTTCAGGAAATCCCAGCCGCTGATATGCTTCCGATAGTCCCGAATAATTTTCCTTGTTCGGCTCAAACTTCACTAAAAGTTGCCAATAAATCGTGCTTTCCTTTACTTGCTGGCTTTTTTTGGGAATTTGTTTTGCAAAATTATATGCCTCGTTATGCTTTCCCAATCGCCAGTATGCCTCCATCTGCGAAATGTTGAGACCGTCGCTGTTTTTCTCTTTATTAGAAACACCATATGACTCGGCAAGTTTAACCGTTTCCTCATCCTTACCGGTTGCCTTAAAAATTTCCGATAACAGTTCTTTTGATTTTAAGGAATATTCGCTTTCGGGATGTTCTTTTATTACACGCATCAGGGCAACCCGAGCCGGCTTGGGTTTTGACAGAAACTTGTAAAGCACAAATCCGGTTTTATATGAGAATTCGGCGGTGAACGGCGTGTTCCTGAATTTTTTTAGATATTTTTTGTATTCGTTTAAGGCGCCGGTGTAATCCTGTCTTTTTTCATAAATATAAATTACGAATCTCTGGGATTCCTCTGCGAATTTTGAGGACGGATATTTTTTTAACAGAATTCGAAAGTGTTCCAACGCCCCGCCGAGGTTGTCGCGGTTGTAGTTCGCCCGTGCCGCCTCCAAAATTTTGAATGCTTCATTTTCATCAAGTTTAGGTCTTGAAAAAGTTAAAACGGCGACCAAAACAGCAACAACTCCCGCAATTAGAATTAAATTTTTTTTCATTTATTGTTCTCCTACATTTGTAACTTTAACTTCAACCTGTTCCCCGTTAAGTATGTAACTTGATGTGTATGTAAAACCTCTCGTCCAGATGTAAGGGCTGGCAGGGTTTTTTACATCAAGTATCGCTTTTTCAGTTCCCGCTTCTGCTACATAATAATCCCTTGTCACCGCCTGTCTCCTTCCCGCCTGTCTTGATTCGGATGAAAGCCAGAACACGAAGGTAAGTCCTACACCCGCAAGAAAAAGCAGCGCAACCATCACGAAAACAAGTGCGGAACCGTTACGGCAGCGGGAAGTTGGAAGTTGGAAGTTGGAAGTAGCCGCAAAGCAAAGCTTTGCTATTTTTTTGAATTTCATAATTTAATTGCCTCCGTTACCAACTTGAAAAAGGTTCTCCTTTAGTATCAAGTAAAACGGAATTTACAAATACGCCGCCTTCGTTGTTCCTGTAAATCCACCCGCGTTGAATTGTTGTTATAATTTTTGCGCCCACATTGTCGTCAAGAAATGCCACTGCGGCGCTGTAATTATACAAATCCCGTGATTTCGGAGATACCGATTCATTTTGAGGAAACTGCGTTTCGTTACCTTTCCAGAAATTTGTGCAGTCAGGATGTATGGTTGATGAAAAAGCATCCAAACCGGCATTTGAGAGACGCACCGGCGGTGTATTCATATTTTCTCCTCTGTAGACCTCAACATTTGAGCGGATAGTTCCCAATGCCCCTTTTGTCGCGCCTTCCGCCGCTTTCTGTTTCATACCGGCAAATTTAGGAACAACCACAGCAATTAAAAGTCCGACGATTGCAACGGCTATCATAAGTTCAATCAATGTAAAACCGTAAGTCGGAAGTCGGAAGTCGGAAGTCGTTTTTAAGTTTTTAGTTTTCATTTTTCGCCTCTTTCATTTCTACTTACCACTTACTACTTACTGCTTTTTTACGGGCTTTGCGGATATATATATGTTTTCATGCTATACGGTTGCATAACAGACCCGCCCGCCGAGCGTCTAAACACTAATTCCATACTTATTCCCGTATCCGTTCCGTTCTGCGCCAAAAGTGCATCGGAAACATCATAACCGATTTTTAGTTCGTCGCAATATTCCGCAATGTGATTGTAATCAATTGACTCCCAGTCACTCGTATTTGCAAAAGACGCCATATCGGTTTTCGCTTTCTGCCGCCAGATACGGTTTCTTAATTTATTCGCTGAGTCGGTTGTAACCTCTATTTTGTATCTAGCGAGATATTTCGTGTAGCCGGTTTCCGTTTGCATTTCCGATATGAAAGGATACCCGATATCAGTTGCGACCTTCCATTCGCCTAACCCGGTATCAGCAGTCCCTACCAAAACAGCCATTTTCGGTGTAACGGATATGTTTTCAAAATATGCAGTTGTGCCGGCAGAACCAAGGTTAGTTAATCGTATGACGCAGTCGACATCCGAGGACACTGTAAAAGTCCCGTCACCGCCATCATTTGCCGTGAGTATTTCCCAATTGGTTGTATGTGCCGAAAGTACAACGGGGGTGCTGGTTGATGCAAAAATTGATGTTCCCGCTTCGTTTTCCACACGAATTTCGCCACGAGACCAATTAGCACCGTCTTGCGTATCTGCTATTTTCCCTGTTAATATGTAACGCACATCTTTTTTAAGATTGAATATAAATGTTGATGAATATGTCGCGTTGGCAAAAACTCCGATGCAAAACCCTCTTGTTGAAGGAGAACTGATTTTTACTATACCTGCGGGAAGTCCGCCCGCGGCCGTTTTCTCCCAGCTGGTCGGTACCGATGATATATTATCGGGCGAGTCAAACCCGCCGTTTCTTACCAGATTGCCGACGCCATGCCGGTAGGCGCTTTTCATATCTTTTGTGAACCAGTACATAGAATCGCGCGCCTCCGCCTGAACGGTCATTCTTGCTTTGCCTGCCCACCATGCGTTTGTGAACGACTTAAAAATCTGCACCAGCGGAATGAAAATTATCGCCATCAGAGCCACGACAACCATTAACTCAACAAGAGTAACTCCGCGTTTTTTATTTTTCATTTTAATGTTGTCATTGCGAGGGCAAAGCCCGTGGCAATCTCATTGGATTGCTTCAGTCGTTTCACTCCTTCGCAATGACACTTCGTGTCAATTTGCTTGTGAGCGACCGAAGGGAGTCCCTTTAGGGACGACTATCTTCTCGCTATGTTTGCCATTATTGTTTGATGAACAACTGACCTGCCTTTCCCTCCGCCGGATGACCAACTGACGGTTACTTGAATTTGTTTGTAGTCCGTTCTGCCCGGCGCCGTTGTTCCGAGACCGCCGTCAGTGGGTTCTACTATAAAATTTGCAGGGGGACCTGTATTAAACCGCATGTATCTGACCTGTACACTTCTTGAAAATTTACTGTATTGTCCCATCGCAACATTTGAAGCATCCCTCGGCGGGTGTTCTACAAATGTGCCTTGAAGTGCATTGTAGTCATCAATATCGTCAAAAGTGGTTTTATTTGCTGCGGATTCTCCGGCGTCCATACTTGCTGCCAAATTTATTGCCGACCGAGATGCGGTAGCAGTTAATCCGTCCGCACCGGCATTTTCGTCCCATTTACGTTGCTTTATCTCTTCCATCAAATCCTGCGCAAGTTCGTTGGCAACACTCCTGGAACCGAGGTCGCTGGTCGCTACAAGCGAATCGCCGATAAGTTTTACAAGCGGAATTAAACCGAGCACCAGCACGACCATCGCTATCATTATTTCAACAAGTGTATACCCTTTTTTCTTTTTCATTTTTTTATTCGCTACGCTCATAGCACGGAACTGACTCAGAACTTATACACAGAACCGACACAGAACTTTTTTTATGTTTTGTTCCGCTTCTGTTCCGTGTTCCTTCATTCCGTGTCTGTTCAGTGTTTCTTTATGGCACCGTCGGATAAATCCGCGTCGCCATTGAATATGTGTGTTTTTTTTTGTCTTTTGTTTCCTTTTTCAAAATCAGGTTCACATCAAAATACTGCTGGTTTATGTTTGTAACCGTCAGAGTGTAAAGATTTTCACAGACGGGATTTAAACCATCCGTCGCCCAGTTGCCGGAATTTTTTTCTCTTAGAAGTTTCGCATTTGTCGGGTCGCTTAAATCAATTTTGTATCTGAACTTATAAAAGATTCCGTCTTCGTTTGATTCAAGATAAAATGGACCCGTTGAATTGATAGCAGAACCGTTTTCTATTAAAACATTTTTTTTAAGTGCAAGCGAGACGGCATCGTATTTTGCGATTGAATTATTTCCTGTCGTTCTCATTTTTATGTAATATGAGCCGGGTGCAAGTGTGATACTTTCGGTTGAAATCATCACAAAGTTCCACGCATTTTTCACTTCGCTTCCTTTTAATGTGGGACCTCCCCGCATATTTAGCGTCCCGGCGTCCAAGACCTTTACCCATGTGTTTTGGTTTTTTGCTGTCTTATCGTCGGGCTTCATCCAGTATGTGAGAATATAATTGTTGTTCGGCGGATTTACAATTAAGTTGAAATCGTCGCTCCAATAATCTTTTTCAGAACCCGAAACCGTAAAAGCCATCGCCCAGTGTCCCGAAACGACATCGTCGGATTTCCTTGCCTGGTCAGGATCCGTCGCCGCCCAATTATTTATCACATCACTGTATCCCGCCGGTTCCTCAAAAGAATAATTTTTATTCACTGCACCTATTGAACATCTCATAGCGCCCTTGATATCTTTTGTCAAAAGATACATCGCATTTCTTGCATCCTGCTGAATGTCAATCTGCGTCGTTCCGCCCCACCATGCCCCCAGTGATTTTTTGAATATAATTGCCGATGGGATAAAAATTAAGCCGAGTAAAGCGAGAACCACTAAAAGTTCCGTCAGCGTCACCCCTTTTGATTTCATAATATTATATTTTTTTATCTTAATTTAACCATGAGCGAAGCAAGAAATTTTTGAAGAGCCTCAATTTGCGACTTATTCGTTCCAGGAGCAAATTGCAGAGCGAGTGGCAGACGAGCGTCTCAAAAAAATTTGCTTGCGAGCGATATTATATTTTAAAACTTACTGACGAAACATTTGAAGCGTTTGAAATTTCTTCAGCTTTTGCGATAACAATATTTTTTTCTTCTGCAGAGATAGTTTCTTTTTCTTTAAGTATTTTTAATATCTCGGTTATTTTAATCCGCGCTTCTTCGCGAAATTGTTCATCGGATAAAAGTTTGGTTCTTAAGTTCGCCGTCATAGTATTCAGCGCTTCTGCCAGTTCTTTAAGTTCATCCTTTTCCCTGAGACGAAACTGTTTGGTTAAATCGCCTTCGTTAACCATATGGAGAAGGTCTTTTTCAAGACGATAAATCGGTCCCGCAATCCTGTGAGAGAAATATACCGATATGAAAGCGACGAGTACCATAAACACAAGTGATTTTACCGCAAGTAAAAGGTGAAAAGCGGCTAGATCCTGTCGTATCTCTTCCATAAAAAAAACCTTCGGAAGAATTGTCTTCATCGTGTAAAAAATATCCCACTCAACCAACGCAACCATAACGAAAAGTGTAGCGACAATCATTGCGGCGTACTTGAATTGGAACTTTTTGTTTATGAGAATTTTTTTTCTAATGCTTTGTTCGTTTCCCATACATCCTCCGGTAAAAATATGAATAAAATTAGCCACAGAATTTCACAGAATTTCACTGAAGTTATTTCTGTGTTCTTTTTCTGTATGTTTCTGTGGCGCCTTTCAAATTCCAATGCAATAAAAATATGAAAAAGTATAAAAATCCACAGGTTCAAAAATACAAATTTAAGACGATAATTCCCAAACTACTTTCGTAGTTTCGTAGTTGCGAAAGTAGTTGAATAGGTTTTCAAAAAAAATACGGGAAGAATAATTTATAACAAGATGAGCCACAGAATTTCACAGAATTTCACTGAATTTCACTGAAACTATTTCTGTGTTTTTTCTGTGTGGTTCTGTGGCGCTTTTGAAATTCCGATGCTCCTAAATATATCTTCCCGTAGCAGCACCGATTATGGTCGGTCCGTAGAAACATCCGTTCCTAATTAACGAATTTATACGGTGTGTAAAAAAGTATAACATAAAAAATAAAATTTGTCAAGTGTTTTTTTTGCAATCAGAAAACTGTGAAAATAAAGGGTATTAAACCCTGTGTTATCGGCGTTCGTCCCTAAAGGGACTCCATATGGTCGCTCGGAAATGAACCCGCCAATGCGGGACATTTCACTCGTTCATTTGATAATAAAATTCAATAATGATGCCGAAAAAAATGCTACGGTAAAAACGGTAAATACAATCGTTAAAGCCAACTTCAAACCCATTTCTTTTATCAAAATAAAAAACGAGGCAATACAAGGCATATAAAGAACCATAAATATGATTGCAACTATAAACTGTTTTGCCGATAGTATAAAAGGCGCCAGCATAGCGATTGAAACATCTTTCCTTAAAAACCCGAGAATAATGACTGAAACAATTTCATTAGGAAGTCCTAAAAAGTAAACAAAAGGTTTCCCGATTTTATCAGTTAAAAAATTTGTGATATTCAAGATATCTAAAATGTTTATCAAAAATATGCCGAAAATAATAAGAGGCACGGCATCCTTTGAAAAATCTTTCAGCCGCATCCATAATTTTTTTGACAGAACCGAAAAACTCGGGATTCGGTAGGGCGGTATTTCAGTAAAAAGTTCCGGCGCCTCGCCTTTCAGTATTTTGTTAAGAATGAAGGATGTTATGACGGCAATTAAAATTATAATTAAAAAAATCAAAACAACAACTTTTATTCCGTAAGCGATTCCGAGAGATAAAATCATTGCCGTCTGAGGCATACACGGCGCACTGATAAGTATCAAAACAGTGGTGATAATTTTTTCCCGTTTTGATTCAAGTATTCTTGTTGATAAAATTGCAGGCACCTTGCATCCCAATCCTAAAATAATAGGAATTGCCGAGTAACCGTGAAGTCCCATATGGTGAAAAATGTTGTCCAGTAAGACCGCCAGCCGAGGTAGATAGCCGAAATCCTCCAAAAAACCCAGCACAATATAAAATGAAAAAATATAGGGAAGCACTACGACAAACGGAACGTAAATTCCGGTGGTCAAAACCCCGAATGACTTCATCACTTCCGGTGTTACGCCAATAAGCAATTTAGAGAAAAATTCAGGCTTAATGTTTTTGGTCAGATTGATAATCGCAGGATAGTAAAAGTTGTTAAATAACGGGTCAAGCAGATAATTTATAAGTCCTTCGCCAATAAATCTTACAATAAAAAAAGTCAAACCAATAATAATAATTGCCGCGGGGATTCCTGTTAACGGTTTTATGGTAATGTCGCTCAGTCGTTCAAGAAATGTGTGATGTCTATGAAAAACCTTTTGTACCGATTCAATGATATTTCCGATGACATGCCATTTTTCATCTTGGTCGTAGGAAAAATTACTTATTTTTGCATTGTTTAAGTTTGAGACAATTTTGCTGAGTCCCTCGCCGGTTACCGCACAGGTCGGAATAACGGGAACTCCCAAAATTTCTTCAAGTTTTTTTTCGTCAATAGAAATTCCCGTGTGCTTTGTTTCGTCCCAGAAATTCAACACAATTATCATCGGTATTTTTTTTGGCAGGAGTTGAAGCGTTAGGTTAAGATTTCTTTCCAAATTGGTTGAGTCAATTACATTTACGATGATGTCGCATTCTTTGATTAAATCTATAGCGACTTCTTCCGCTTTGGATGCGGCATCCAGAGTATAATTTCCCGGCACATCAATAACCTCATATTTTTCATCTTCGTATTTTAAGTAGCCCCTTGTGAACTCAACGGTTGTTCCGGGATAATTTGCGGTAATAATATCAATTCCAGTTAAGTGAGAAAAAATTGCGCTTTTTCCGACATTGGGATTCCCGATAAGTAAAATCTTTTTCATATTTTATTCTCAATTTCTACAGTAATTTTATTTGCCATACCCTTGCCGATTGCTATGTTTGTTCGTCCTACCCTAATTACTACCGGCCCGCCGAATATGGATGAACTCAACTTTTTTATTTTGACGCCGAGCCGTAATCCCAGTGATTCAAGTTTTTTATGAAACCCAGGCCCGCCTTCAATTTCTATAATTTTTGCGGTTTTATTTTTCTCAAGATTTAACAATGATATTATCATAAAAATTCCATCCGTTTAATTTTTTGTATAAAAAATAAAAATCTTATAAGTGCGGAATATCTTATTTCAACCGCATCTTCCGGACAAAGTTCGCTGCAGCAAAGACACAATATGCATTTTGATTTGTCCGCTACGGGAATTCCTTTAAGTTCTATTGCCTTCACAGGACACGACTTTATACAAGTCATACATTTTGTACATTTATTTTTATTCATAACAGGCAACGCCGATAAAAATTTACCTAAAAATTTTGCCAGCCGTTTCGGTATAAAATACAAATAAAAATTAGTCGGCACTTCAAATTTTTCTAATTTGACATTTTCAATTTTCTCACCCGTAATTTTTATTTTTTCAATTTCATTCATACCGAGTTTTAATTCCGCCGCAGAATTTAAGTAGTAAACTTTTTTTGGGTCAAATCCGGCAATTTCGCACATTACCGTATCAATTGCAACGGCATCATCGGAAGCCATAATAAGTCCGATATTTTTTGGTTTTCCCGATGCCGGTCCCTCGCCTTCCATTCCGACCACTGCGTCCATTATTGAAAGTTTCGGCATAACGGTTGCCAGAACATCAACGATAATTTCAGAGAATTCATCAGGATGGGGTGCAAATTTGTGGTACATTGATTTTCTTAAACCCGGAATACATCCATAAAGATTTTTGACGGCACCGGTAAAGAAAACAAGATTGTGAGTTTTAAATTTCGGCACCGTTATTACGCAATCATATTCAAGGCAGGGCTTTGCGATTTCAAGCGTATTCAGTGTTTTATTTTTAGGATTTTTTGATTGGACGCATACAGTGCCGGTTCTTTCAAAAAAAAGCATCTCGCATTTTTCTCCCTCGCAAACTTTTTTTATGCCGCTTTTTTCCCAAAATTTTTCTGCGCCGCCTATAACGCCGCCCGGACTTTCACCGACGGAGGGAATTGCCCCTGCAGATTTGACAAGCCGTATTATTGCCCTTATAACTTCGGGATGTGTTGTTACCGCTTTTTCCGGAACTCTCGCAGAAAGTATGTTTGGTTTTATTAAGACCTTCTGTCCGCTTTTGAAAAATCTTTCCGTTCCGCCAAGAAGTTTTATTGCTTCCCGAACTTTCGGCTCAACATTATTATATGACTCGCATTTTATAATTGATACCGTTGACATTTACTCCGCACCTTCTTTAATTTAAGTATGACGATATTTATCTCTCCGATGAATTATTTTTTTTAGTCCGGTTAAATTCAAATGCGCAAAGATTTTACAAAAGTAAAAGCAAAATGTCAATTGATTTAATCCCGATAATTTTGTATAATAATCGCTCGGAAGCAAATTTTCCAGACACGCTCAGCCGACCACCCTGTCGGCTTCGCTCTGTTCGTCGCTCTTGAAAGCGTAGTCGCTCCTCAAGGGTCTGGAGAAATTTCTTTCTCGCTTGTGATGTTATGGATTGAAATATGAATGAGTTTTCAGCAGGCGGTGTAATAATAAAAGACAAAAAACTTTTAATTGTAAAAGTAAAAAATCTATCCGGAAAAATCGTCTGGACATTCCCTAAAGGGCATATAGAAAAATCCGAAAAAATAAAAAATGCCGCCTTGCGAGAAGTGTCGGAAGAAACCGGTTATAGTTGCAAAATAATCAAATCGCTCGGTAAAACACAATATGGTTTCAGACACCAAAATAAATTTATCAGTAAAAAAGTTGCATGGTTTTTGATGTCACCCCTCGGAAAAATCGGGACACACGACCATGAGATTTTAACAACCCGTTGGGTGAAAATTACCGAAGGAAAAAAATATCTTAAATACGAAACCGACCTGAAACTTTTGGAGAAAATTTTATGAATTATGAGACGGTCATCGGACTTGAAGTTCATGTTCATTTGAAAACGAAATCAAAATTATTCTGTGGATGTTCAACTGAATTCGGCAGCGTTCCGAATTCTAATATCTGCCCCGTTTGTACCGGTCAACCCGGCGCTCTGCCCGTTCTTAATAAAAAAGCGGTTGAATTTGCAGTTTTGACAGGACTTGCAACAAACTGTAAAATCGCAAAACATTCAATCTTCGCACGGAAAAATTATTTTTATCCGGATTTGCCGAAAAATTATCAGATATCCCAGTATGAACTTCCGTTGTGCGAAAAAGTATTTTTGGAAATAGAGATTGAAAACAAAATAAAAAAAATCGGAATTACAAGAATTCATCTTGAAGAGGATGCCGGAAAACTTCTCCACGCAATCGGCTCTACGGAATTGGATTATTCGCTCGTTGATTACAACAGGACCGGTATTCCGCTTTTGGAAATTGTTTCCGAGCCGGATATTTCCTCTCCGGATGAGGCGTATCAATATCTGACAGAGTTGAAAGCCGTCTTAAGATATATCGGAATTTCCGACTGTGATATGGAAAAAGGTTCGTTGCGGTGTGATGCAAATATTTCTTTACGACTTGTCGGTGAAAAAAAATTGGGAGTAAAAGTTGAACTAAAAAACATGAATTCGTTTAAGGCCATCAGGGATGCATTAAATTATGAAATTGAACGCCAAAAAGAAGCATTGAATTTGAACGAAAAAATTCTACAGGATACCCGGCTTTGGGACGAAAAATCTGGCACAACGGTCTCAATGCGTTCAAAAGAGCAGGCGCACGATTACAGGTATTTCCCCGAACCGGATTTAGTGCCTGTTGAAATTGATGAAAAGTTTCTCAATGTTATAAGAAAAAATCTGGTTGAATTGCCGAAGGATAGAAAAAAAAGATTCATAGAAAAATTTGGATTTTCGGATTATGATGCCGGTGTTCTGACATCCGAAAAATCTCTCGCGGATTATTTTGAAAATTGCCTCTCATTACTCGTTACCCATTACCCGTTACCCGTTGTGGCAAAGCAACTCTCCAACTGGATTACGACGGAATTATTGGGGAAATTAAACGCCGAAAATAAAGATATAACCTCCTCCCCGGTTTCCTCGGAAAACCTTGCCGGAATGATAAAACTTATTTCCGACGGCACAATTTCCGGCAAAATCGCGAAAACGGTTTTTGAGCAAATGTACAATACCGAAAAAACTGCATCCGAGATAGTTAAAGAGCAAGGACTTGTCCAGATTTCAGACGAAAAAGAAATAGAAAAATTAGTTGACGAGGCAATTGCTGAAAATCAAAAAGCGGTTGCTGAATTTAAGTCAGGCAAACAGCAGGCAATCGGCGCCCTCGTCGGCAGCGTTATGAAAAAATCCCGCGGCCAAGCCAACCCAAAAATAGTCAACGAGATATTGAGGAGAAAACTTATATGAATTCTACAAAATTATCTCAAATAGAAAGTAAGAAAATAATAAAATCTGTTGTTGATATT
>JACRDL010000021.1 GCA_016218625.1 Elusimicrobiota bacterium | reverse complement strand
TTTTACGTTACTCATGAATGCCTCCTCTGTAAATTTTTGTTCCTGAAACAAGTTCAGGACAGGTTCTTATTTTATCTTTACAAAGGACTTTTAGCAATTCTATTTGCTACTCAGCATTCATCATACAAGATTTCATTTTTCTTTTCTTTTCTCTATCTCAAACAAACCATAATTTGATTCGGATTTCTCATATATTACCGACAGTTTATCGGTATCTTTATTTAAGAAAATCCAGAACATATAATCGTTGTCATCCATAATTTTAACGGCTTCGTCAAGGGTTGAAACAGGCGGAATAAGTTTTCTTTTATTCAAATCCATTGAGACCTTTTCCGCTTGCTGGTATTTATCCTCTATCAAGTACGACCTGAAAGATTTTCTGCGGCCCTTAACTCTTTCTTTTTCTTTTCTTAATTGCTGCTCAACTTTATCTACCGCTATGTCAACAGCGGAGCGGAAATCTGCCGCCTGCTGCTTTATTTTTATTGTTCGACCGACAATGTTAATGATAATTTCAACGATGTATAGATATTTTTGTTTACTTAAAAATACTTCTATTTCGTTTATAATCGAAAAATATCTTTCCGATTTTGAAAGTTTCCCCCTGATGTATTCCACGAGATTTTCCGGAACCTTTATCCTCTTTGCTCTAATGTTTATAATCATTCGGCTTCTCCTGATGCGGGTACCCCTGCAGGGACTCCTCCCACGGGGACTCCCTGCGGTCGCTTCGGGCACTCTCGCATATTCTTTATTTTATAATACAAACAATTATCAGAAAAGTCAACACATGCAGTTGAATTCATCAATTCACCAGCCGGCTACATCCTGAATTTCTCACCGAGATATATTTTTCTTGCCTCCTCGCTTTCTAAAAGCTGATGTGCAGTGCCTTCTATCAATATTTTGCCGTCGTAAATAATGTATGCGCGGTCTATAATTTCCAAGGCATGACGGACATTGTGATCGGTCAGAACAACCCCGATACCTGATTTTTTAAGTTCAGAAATTATACCCTGAATATCCGAGACCGTAATAGGATCAATTCCTACGAATGGCTCGTCAAGCAGTATGAATTTCGGATTGATAGCCAGGGCTCTTGCTATCTCTACCCGACGACGCTCGCCGCCGGAAAGATTATGGGTATGCCTGTCTTTGAGATGATAAACTTTCAGCTGTTTCAACAACGACTCGCATTTCGCATCTGCTTCCTCGCTGGTTAAAGAGAGCATTTCAAGTATAGCCATAACATTTTCCCGGACGGTTAATCCGCGGAAAATTGATGCTTCCTGAGATAAATATACTATTCCCCGACGGGCACGCTGATGAACCGGAAAATTTATTATGTTTTCGGAATTATAAAAAATGCTGCCGGAGTCCGCCTTTACCAGACCGACTATTATATGAAATGTCGTGGTTTTACCGGCTCCGTTGGGTCCTAAAAGTCCTACGATTTCCGAATTTTTTATATCAAGCGAAACGCCGTTAACAACCCGCCGTTTCCCATATGATTTTACAAGACCGTCAATTTTTATTTCCATATTTTTGTTTTAACATTTCCTAAAATTGTAAATAGTTCGGTATCGGTAATAATTGAGATTTTATCTCCCGAATATTCGGAATGTCCTTTTTCGTCAGTTCTTATTATTTTCGGAGGACCGCCGGTTAAAAAAATCTCTTTAGTTTTATGGTCATAAAATGCTTCGCTGCTTGTTGCAACCGTATATTCCCGATTTATCTGAACATTTTTTATCGCGTGGTAACGGTCGCCGAACTCAAAAATCTCAAGTTCCTCACAGGTTAAATCAACGGCATTCGTATCTGTACCCGTGGACTTTTGTGATACTGTCCTTTTTACTTTCACATTCCCCGTAAAAATACCGGAACCGCTGTTTTTATTATATTCGGCTGTATCGCCCCAGGCATATGTATTTTCGGTGCCGCTTGAATACTTAATCTTTATACTCCCGCATCCCTCAACCATTCCGGTTTTTTCGTTTGATTTCATCCTGTCCGCGGTAATTGTCAGATTTTGCTGGACAAGTTTAACATTTCCTATAAATTCCAAAATATCGCCTTTTTGCAACATCTTCATTTTGTCGCCGGTTATGGTTGCCGGCTCACCAGCATAAAGGCAGTGAGTAGTAAGTGGTAAGTGGTAAGTGGTAAAGGCAAAAAGCAAAAACCACATCTTCGTTCTACGTCTGTTCTGCGTCTGTTCTGCGATTCTCATTTTTTAACAACTTTTACATCTTTCAAAATGGTTATATTTGATAAATCCGAGTCGGCGTCAAAACCCACGCCGGTAATAGTGGCATCCGGTTTTTCCTGACGGATAAATGAATCCGACGACACCTTGCCGGATTTTTCATTATAATTTAATGTCTCCGTAAAAATTGTGGTGTTTTTCAAAAGTGAAAAAATTATAACATTACCTTCCGCGGATATTTCGCCGGTATCCGTTTTAATAATCGCCTTGTCGGCGGAAACAATGGAACCGGTTTTGCCGTTATTTTCAAAAAAATTTATCTTTATATTTTTTGTATTTATAATTTTTCTTTTCTCATAAACATCGCCCCTGACGGCAAAAAAACTCCACTTGCGAGTTTCAAGTTCATATTTGTCCATCATAAAATTTTTTACAATCTGGTCGGGAAATGATTCTCCTGCAAAAAATTTTTCAACTTTTTTTCCGTTGCAACCCGTAAAACAAAAAAGAACCGCCACTATCAAAATAAGCCACAGAATGTCACAGAATTTCACTGAATTTTTTTCTGTGTTTTTTCTGTGTGATTCTGTGTCGCCTTTGAAATTCTGATGCTTCGGCGGTAATTTTCCAAAACCTTTTTCCATATACCCTGTGACTTAAAAATTATTTCAACCGCTTCCCGAAAGATACCTTCACCGCTTTTTCCGTTAGTTATGTAATCAACTGCATCCTTAACTTCTTCCGGAGCATTTTTAGGACAAAAAGCCAGCCCGCATTTTGAAAGAACCGGTAAATCTATTAAGTCGTCTCCGATAAAAGCAACCTCGTCAATTGTCAAATTTTCTTTTTTTAATATATCGTGAACCGCCGAAATTTTATCCATGCATTTCTGATACAAATAATTAACGCCGACCTCTTTTGCACGGGCGGCAACCTGCGGGGAGGTGCGACCTGTAATCCATGCGATTTTTATATATGAAGCATAATTTCTTAAAAGTGTGAAGGCGAATCTGTCGTAGACATCCCAAAATTTAATTTCCTCTCCACTGTTTAATATGACGATTTTACCATCGGTTAAAACGCCGTCCACATCCGTTGCGAGCAGTTTTATTTTTTTTGCCTTATTCAGAATTGCTTTTCTGATTTTCATTTTTTAAACGCAGATTACACAGATTGGAGACACGGATTACGCAGATAAAAAACTTTACCACTGAAACACTGAAACACTGAAAAAAACTTTAGGTTGTTTCTTTCCGTGCTTCTGAACTTCCGTGCTTCCGTGCTATGTCTTATCTGTGTTCATCCGTGTCCATCTGTGGTTACGAAGTTTTTCTCGTGTTTTTCTCAATATCTAAAAAAACTAAAATGGCCTCCGCTATTGCGTTGAATGTAATAAAAATTATGTATGAAATAACCGCAACACCGACCGTTCCGAGAAGAGATGTAAAAATACTTTTGGGAAGTAAAATAATAAAACACCCGATTGCCGAAATGAATCCGACAATCAATATAAATCTTCCCAAAAATCTGAAAACATTTGAAATGCGGTGAAGAGCACCATAACGACGAGGATTGGCAATCTCCATCGCTTTCAGAATATTTCCGCAATTTATGCAATAACCGCTGACCGTTGTTTCCTTATTGCATATCGCACATATCATAACCCTTTCATCCGCAACTTTTTCGTCGGCAATCGGTGAAAATCTTTCGGCAATTCCCAAAAAAAGAAATATAATCCCGGAAATTACACCACCGGAAATTACATCTGCTGTTGCAAACATAACCGGAGATGTTGCTTCGGAGCGCAATCGTAAAAAAATTTCCCAACCGACGGCCCCGCCGATGGCACCGCCCAAAGCACCGCCGATAAAAGCGGAAATTCCTCTTTTTTTAGGGGCCGTAAAAAATCCGATAACTGCACCGGCAATAAGCCACACGACGGCATTAGCGGTAGTGTATAATGAGAACTCCAGATTTCCCGCTTTTTCTGGAAAGAATAACCACATCGGCATATCGTTTCTTAAAATCAAAAGAGATACTATGCCGCCCAAAACACCGCCGATTATACCGCTAAAAATCCCATATAAAATTTTGCCCGTAGATTTTTCAAGGACACCTATTACAATGCCTATAAAAACGGCAGAAATTACGGTCCTCAAAATACCATAGGCGGTATCTGATATGGATAAAATCGTAACATTAAAAATTACCGACGAGCAAAACCATCCGATACAGCCCGCGATTGCGCCCGCAACGGTTCTTCTTATGAGCCATGCGGAAGCAGTTAACAAAAAATTGGTCCCGCAGTTACCACAATATCTTGAACCCTCTTTTACTTCTGCGTCACAATTCGAACATCGCATAAAACCCCCATTCAGGATTAAGGATTAAGTAGTCAGGATTAAGTTATAAGTTTTAAGGATTAAGAAAAAACTTAATCCTTAAAGTGAAGCGTCTTAATTCTTACTACTTACTACTTACAACTTATCACTTAATCCTGTCTTTCTCATACATCGGATATTCCGACTCCCATGTTGGCAAGTTTCTGTCAAACTTATTAAGAAAAAATCTTGCAATAAAAAACAGAATTGTAACAATAACATAAATAATGCCTAAAACTTTAAGATGCCACTTCCAGCCGGGACGCCACGGCGTATATGTTAAATCGGCGCCGCAACCTTTACAAAACTTCGCAGAATCCTTGTTTTCAAAATGACAGTTGTAACATTTAATCATTTTAGCACCTCACTTTATCACTGCAATCTTGCCAGTTTTTTTGATGTCAGGATAACCACTTTTTTTTGCTCTCACAATATAGATATACACTCCGCTGGCGATGTCTGAAATGTCCCAGTTGTACTCATATGCGTATTTGCCTCTTATATCCGACGGCATTCCGTAGAGTTCCGTAGAGTGAACCAATTCGCCCGCTATATTATACATTTTTATTTCCACTTTGTCAGCAACTCCGCACTCAATATGTATTTTTAGATTTACGCCGCGCTTCGCAGGATTCGGGAATGAATAAACTTCACCGAGAGTAAATGTCGGGGCTGCCTCTGCTTTCTTTACGCCTATTGATGCGAGTGTTTGTGTTTGCGGTTGATTAACTGAAATTGTTGATTCACCGTTGACATCTGCAGTTCTTGCGAACAAACTGCCGACTGCTTTACTTTTGCCGTCTATCTTTAGCCCGGAATACGGGGCATACACAATTGCTGTCAGTTCGCTTTGTCCGTCTATTTTTATTTTTTCTGATTTGTCTTTGTCGTCGCTACTGTTCACAAATATTGCCAAATCATTTTTATTGCCGCCGGTATTAAACCTGCTCTGTCCCGATATTTGTATTTTTCCCGTGCAGAATATATTTACTTGACCTGAAATATTTACAACCGCTCCGCCTGAAATATCTATATCCGTAAAATAATATGTCCCTGTGGTTATTGTGAGAGAATCCTGCCCGCTTAATGTGAGAACTCCGTTAACAATCGCAGGTTTGCCTTTTTGTGTTTGGGGAATGTTTGAGTTGTCATTGTTCTGCGAAACATAATTTTGAATTGTGTCCAGGTCAATTGCATCCGTGCTGAGCGTCGGCGCATTCTGGGACATTTGTCCCATTATCCTGCTGTTGCCGGTTAATGTTATTGTTGAACCGTAAACATCGCCGTCTATAAATGCCTGTCCGTCTAATTTCACTTTATTGTTACTTCTTGCATTGCCATAAATCTTTCCCTGTCCGTTGACTTTTAACTCGTTTGCGCCGAACGCGGCATATTCAATGATGTATGTCACCGTGACTTTTACCGACTTTGTTTCCTCCGTGTTCTGCAAGTTGTCCATACTTCTGTAATCAATCGTGTGAGAACCCTCTGTTAAAGTGAATGAACTGACATAATCTATGAACTCTGAACTATCAACTCTGAACTGTATTTTTTTCACTCCGCTTGCCACTCCGTTTGAAACAGGGTCTGTTGCCGTAAGCGTTATCGGTGTTTCCGGCGAAATGTAATTTGTGCCGAATGCTGAAAACTTTGGTTCGCCGATAATAATATTTGTGATTGGTGCTGTGCCGTCTACATACAGTATTTTCTCGTTTGTTTGTTCCGTGTTGCCGAGATTATCAACCGAGTAATATTTTATTTTGTGAACACCCTCGGTGAAAGTGAGCGGTAAGTCGTAAGTGATAAGCGGTAAGTCGTCAATTGAATAATAGATTGCCTTCAATCCAGAAGCAACTTCGTTTATCGTTGGGTCTTGGGCAGAAATTATTATTTGTGTTTCAGGTGTAATGTATGTCTTTCCGTCAATCTGAAATTTGTAATCTGTAATTTGCAATTGACTTACCGGTTTTGTGTTGTCAAGTTTTACCGTGTTGATTCTTGTTTCTTCCGTGTTTTCAACATTGTCTTTTGAATAATACGCTATTGTATAAATACCGTCGGCACCGGTGATATTGTATGTTGATATGTATTGTGCAAAATCCGTGTTTATATTTGTAGAATTACTTACGGAATATTTTGTTTCTTTTATTCCCGACGGTATTGTTCCGGAATCAACCGCCACAAGCATAAATTGCGAGTCGCTTGTTATGTATTCATTGAATTTCGGCTCTGAGACAGAAATAAATGTTTCCGGTTCGCTGTTGTCTATTATTATTTTAAGCGATTTA
Organism: Elusimicrobiota bacterium; assembly: GCA_016218625.1. GTDB lineage: Bacteria > Elusimicrobiota > UBA8919 > UBA8919 > UBA8919 > UBA8919. Next base: position 3,191 of record JACRDL010000021.1, on the reverse strand, counting down.
TCCACCTCACAATTCAACAGGTTGTCATAACTGCGATATGTTATTGTATGTTCTCCTTCCGTCAATCCAATTAGTCCAATTGGACTAATTGAAATTTGCCACCCTGTTTCATCAAGTTTGTATTCTGTGTATCTTACGCCGCAAGGTATTATTCCGCCATCAGTTGCCGATAAGGAAATCGCTGTCTCGGAACTTATCCAGAGTTTGCCGTCTGATGTATATTGCGGTGACGAAACGGATATCTCTGTCATCGGCGCAGTATTGTCAACAGTTACATTTATTGTTTGTATCTGTTCTGTATTGCCGATAACATCAACGCTGTAATATGTTATCGTGTGTGAACTTTCCTGCGGGATGCTAAATGGTACTGCATAATCTATAAAATCAGATTGCGTCGTTTCACTCGCAATGACAACTTTATACTTTATACTTTTAACTCCAAGTCCTTTGCCGTCACCAATTTCTATCAGGTCGTCAATGGCTGATAACGAAATTTCCGTCGCAAATGTTATGTATGTTTTGCTATCAGATATGAACTTTGGACAATGAACATCCGCTTCGCTGCGAGGCGGTTGTATATCGTGTATAATTTCGAATTTCGCTGTCGTGGATGAAGAATAATTTCCTACCCAGTCGGTTGCTTCAACAGTCAATGTCCAGAAACCCGATTCAATATCAAGCGGGTCAATTGTGTCACCAGATTTTACAGAAACCGTTGTTCCATTTTCTAATTTAGTCAAATAAGAAAATACTTTGGAAGCAGGGTCAAGATTGTCAGCAACGTTATAATTTATTGTTATCGTAGAAACTGTAGCAATAAATTTTTCTAAACCTTTCGGAGAGTTTATTGTAATTTCCGGCGGTGTTTTGTCATACAAGAATAATCCATAGTATGAGAGAGAATAAATATTTCCTTCTACACGGGGATTTTCTGAATCTAATACAACCTGATTTGTAATCGTCGCAGATGTCCATTCTACACCTGTCCATTTGTATATCGCAAGTGTTGATGTGTCGATCACGATATTTGTGTCATACTTAAATGTGAATTCCGCGGGTGGTGAAAATACTGTTCCGTTGGGTGTTATATCATAAATATTACTCACAAGATGAAGCCCTTGTAATGTTGCCGTTGATAAAGCATATGAAATATCAACAGTTACCGTAGAAACTGAAACAATATCAACGGAAATATTTGATGCCAAAGACACAATCTCATCCGTACTATTAGAAATAACAACTGACGTCTGTGCAGAAACAATATCAGACCAATCAGACCAATTTCCTGATATATCCGCTGCTCTTATCTGGAAATAATATGTTGTCCCGTAAATGAGTCCCGTAACCGTTTTTTTCTCTATACTGCCAGGGACAGTTGTTGTAGACCATATTATGTGGGTGCATTCAAGTTGTCCATTTACCAGATGGTCGTCGTATTTTATATTATACTGACCGTCTACAATTTCTCCTACAGTCCCATTATTTCCGGGTGCGGTCCAAGTAAGCGTAATCTCAGAAGGACTGACTTCAGCGGGCACAGACGTCATATCAACAATCTGTGCCGGCGGCTGATAGTCAGGCGTGAAACTTACAACGATATCTCCCGTGGGCGACAAATATGACGGTGTAAAAGATACGGCAATTGTATCCTCTTGCGGCAGCGGTGGTTGATAGTTTGGGGTGAAAGATACGGCAATCGTGTCCTGTTGTGGAAGTGGTGGTAGATAACTCGGTGTGAAACTAACTGTTATCGTGTCTTCCTGTGGCAATGGTGGTAAATAATTTGGGCTAAAGTTCACGAGAATGTTATTTTCTTTAAGCAGATAATCTGGATTAAAATTTAAAAGTATATTCTCTTCAGTATTTGCAAATACAAAAGAATAACAAAAAATATTGAAAATTGTAAAAACTTTAATTAAATTTTTATTCATTTTAGTTTATTCTAATTCTTGCAAATTTCCAGTCCGACGAATTTTTAGGGACAGCAACTAATAACGCTTCCATTTTTTTAGAAAACTTTTTTTCAATTAACTTTACTGCAATGGGTAGAATTTTACCTGATTTCAATTTCACTTCGTATCTATTCCTCGCAATTTTTTTACCTTTACTTATATCTATATCAATACAACTGTCGTCATTTAACCACTCATAATCTGGCGATTGAACCATAACATTACAACCGCTTTTTTGTGGAGGTAAAACTAAAAAGACAGTGTATTCTTGTTTCTTACCGGTATTGTTGTAAATATAGATTTTTTCTTCTTTTTTATTTTCAGTAAAATTAACTGCTATTGGCATAAAACCAAAAGTTTTTTCCAAACCCCTACAAGATGTAAAAACCTTACTCTCCGTTTCTATCCAAACAGGTATTGCTATCTCAACCGAAATCGCCTTTTGTGTTGTTACTCTTAATTCAGATTGATAATGTTGGTTATAATACATCACTTTTGCAGGAATATGTAAATAAATATCTTTTATCTTGTTATCTTGGTTTGGTTCTAATAAAAACTCTTTTTGTGAAGGTAAAAACCAGATTAAATTAGGAATTTTTTGGTAACCTCTTTTAAGTATTGCTGGATTTTGAAATGAAATCGTGCTCTTTTGTCCAGATTTATCTAAATAATTTTTTATCATTGGCAATAAATCACTTAACTCATTTTTTTTATCTATTGCTACTTGTTGTATAACAACAAAATCTCCATCCAATAAAATATTTGCCCAAGATTGACAATTGACTAAAATACTTGAAAATACTAATATCCGAAAAATTTGGATTCTCATATATGTTATACCAGAATTTTTTCTAAAACTATCTGTACAAATAAATTTTTAATTTATATTGATTTTTTGAGATATTTAATATTGTGGTGCAAAAACTTGAATACGATGATTTTCATACTCTACAACATAAACGTTACCAGAAATATCAATAGCTACACCAAAAGGTGATTTAAATTGCCCATCTGCTGTTCCCTGTATTCCCCACTTAGTAATAAATGTTCCATTTGAGTTGAATTTTTGGATACGATGATTATACCAGTCTGCAACATAACTGACCTTCCCCTGTTTAGTGGACTCTTTATTTAGTTAAAAAGAACCTTTGTTCGAATTCAAAAGGACTCATATAACCCAGAGACGAATGCGCCCTTTTCCGGTTATAATACATCTCAACGTATTCGAATATCACGCGC
>JACRDL010000018.1 GCA_016218625.1 Elusimicrobiota bacterium | reverse complement strand
TGCTTTGAAGTCGGGTTTCTGCATACCGGCTAAATATATAAAGGCGACATCGGTATGAGTTTTTTCTTCAACTTTGCGAGAACTATGCGTCTTTGTAGCATATCCATAAAACCAGATCTTTATCATAAGTTTAGGATGATAAGGCGGATTTCCGACATCAGAAATTTTATTGTAGTATGGCTGTAAGTTAATTTTTTCTACTGCCTCATCAACAACATGAGCAAGATGATTTTCAGAAAGATAATCTCCAACTGATGCGGGAAATAAAAGTTGTTCTTTGTTGTTGTAAGGTCTGACATTTAGTGAATTCATTGACATATTAGTTGTCCTCCTTGATTTTATCCTAAAGGACGAGAGTGCTTCGCCTCCTGTCGTCGGTAATTTACCCCGCCCTTTCTTAAGGTCTTTTCAGAAAGGGCTGGGTTTACCGTCAGAGATATTATATATAATTTTTAATAAAAGGTCAATTTTTTTCTGACGATACTACCGACGACAAAAAATCAAAGAGCAAAATAGGGTTGCGACACAGCCTCCCGGGTCATTCTACATTTTTCTTATATTTTTTAAATTTAAAAACCTGTAAATGGTTTTTTTTGGTGTTAAAAAATTTGTTGTTTTTCTCGTTTAATTTACCTTCCATTTTCACTTGACTTTCCCTGCCTTTTTTTATAGTATATTTAATAAATGAAACGAACACATAATTGCGGTCAATTGCGCAGTTTGGATATTTCTAAAAAGGTAATTCTTTGCGGATGGGTGCATACCCGTCGTGACCACGGTGGAATTATTTTTATTGATTTGCGTGATAGATACGGTATAACGCAGGTCGTTTTCGGTTCCGGCGATATTCTTGAAAAAGCGAAAACGCTGAAGCCGGAATATGTGGTTTCAATTGAAGGAACCGTAAGCAAAAGACCCGAAGGCACCATCAATAAAAGTCTTCCTACCGGCGAAATAGAAATTTCCGCCGAAAAATTTGAAATACTGAACACATCAAAAACCCCGCCGTTTGAAATTGATTCGGCAAACATTCCGTCGGAAGATGTCCGCCTTAAATACAGGTATATTGACCTGCGCCGGCAGGAGATGAAGAGAAACATTCTGTTGAGGCATAATATAATTTTTGCAGTCAGAAATTTTTTGAGTAAAAATGATTTTGTAGATGTGGAAACGCCGCAATTGACGAAGTCAACTCCTGAGGGTGCCCGCGATTTTCTTGTTCCCTCCAGATATGAGCCGGGAAAATTTTTCGCGCTTCCGCAGTCGCCTCAACTCTTTAAGCAACTTTTAATGGTTTCCGGATTTGACAGATATTTTCAGATAGCGAAATGTTTCCGCGACGAGGACCTGCGTTCCGACAGACAGCCGGAGTTTACGCAGATTGATATGGAGATGTCTTTCATTGACGAGGATGATATAATTTCCGTCACCGAAAAACTTATTTACGAGATTTTCAGAGTTGCCGGCGTTGAGATAAAAATTCCGTTTGAAAGAATTACTTACGATACGGCAGTGTTGAAATACGGAAGCGACCATCCGGATGCGAGGTTTGCCGTTGAAATTTCCGATTTGACCGAAACGCTTAAAAATACCGGTTTCAAGGTTTTTGCGGAAGCGATAAAAAACGGCGGTGTCATAAGAGGCATTTGCGTTCCCTGCGGCGAAAAATTTTCTCGTCAGCAGATTGACAATCTAACGGAATTCGTCAAAAAATTCGGCGCCCGAGGGCTCGCATGGATGAAAATGACTGAAAAAGGCTTTGAATCAAACATTGTAAAGTTTTTTAGTACATCAGAACTTCAGAACATCAGAACTTGTTTTGACGCCAAGCCCGGCGATATTGTGTTTTTTGCTGCAGACAAGGAAAAAGCGGCCTGCGATGTTTTAGGCGCTTTGCGGGTTCATCTTGCGGAGTTGCTTGGCATTATTCCGAAAGATGGATTTAATTTTTTATGGGTGGTAGATTTTCCGCTTTTTGCGTACAATTCCGAAGAAAAAAAATGGGATGCGGTTCACCATCCGTTCACTGCTCCAAAAGAAGATATTTCTAATCTTTCAATCTTTCAATCTTTCAATCTTTCAAATCTTAAATCAAGAGCATATGACATTGTCTTGAACGGAGTAGAACTCGGCGGCGGCTCAATAAGAATTCACAAAAAAGATATGCAGGGGAAAATTTTTGATATACTGAGTATTACAAAAGAAGACGCCGAAAAAAAATTCGGATTTTTACTTTCCGCACTTGAACACGGCGCTCCTCCTCACGGCGGAATTGCACTAGGGCTTGACAGGATTCTCGCTATGCTCACAAAATCGGAGTCAATAAGAGATGTCATCGCATTCCCAAAAACCCAATCCGGGAGTTGTCTTCTTACCAATGCACCGTCGGCGGTTTCCGAAAGGCAGTTGAAAGAATTAAGAATAAAAATTGACAGAACAAAAAAATGAAAAAAAGAATTTTGTTTTTCTTACTCACTTACTCACTTACTCACTTACTCACTGATGTTTCTGCCCAGCAAAAACCGAAGACATACCGCGTCTGGGTTTGGCAGGAAAACGGGGATTGTCTCTGGAAAATCGCGAAAAAATTTTACGGCGACGGAAAGAAGTGGAAAACTATTTACGAGGCCAACAAAGACAAAATTAAAGACCCGAGAAAAATATACCCGAAACAGAAACTGATAATTCCATGATTGATAGAAAAATTCATATAGGGACATCCGACGAGGCGTTGTCGCTTTTCGGGGAATATGACGAGAACCTGAAACTTTTGGAAAAAAGGTTCAATGTAAAAATTTTTGCACGCGGGAATGAAGCAACCATAAGAGGCCGCAAAAAAAATGTGAACAATGCCGAGTATTCGTTAAAGAATATCATGATGAAACTGAAACAGGGAACAGACGATATCGGGCAGTTTACTACCATCGCCCCGCCGGATGCTATTATAGTTACCGACAGAGGCAAGCCGATAAAACCGAGAACCGGGAATCAGGAAAAATATGTTAAAGCGATGAGCGAATATGATATGGTTTTTGCGGTCGGCCCCGCCGGAACCGGTAAAACATTTCTTGCGGTTGCTCAAGCAGTAAAATTATTGAAAGAAAATAAAATTTCAAGGATTGTTTTAACCAGACCCATCGTTGAAGCTGGAGAAAAATTAGGATTTCTTCCGGGCGATTTTTATGAAAAGGTCAACCCGTATCTAACACCTCTTTTTGACGCATTTTATACGTTTGTCGGTCCCCATCATTTCACAAGATATAGAAGCGAGAGCATTATTGACATAGTTCCGCTTGCCTATATGAGAGGCAGAACCCTTGACGATGCTTTTGTAATTTTAGACGAGGCGCAGAATACGTCGCTTGAGCAGATGAAGATGTTTTTAACCCGTCTCGGAAGCGGCTCTCAGGCAGTCATCACCGGCGACATAACCCAGATTGATTTTGAAAATAAAAAATCATCGGGACTTGTTCTGGCAACAGAGATTTTGCGTTCTATTAAACAGATAAAATTCGTAAATTTTACCGAAAAAGACGTTTTAAGGCACGGGATAGTCAGAAAAATCGTCAGTGCGTTTGAAAAATGGGAAAAAAGACATGCTTAATTTTATAAAGAAAATCATAAAAGAACCGATTAAAAAAATTCTTCTGTGGACGGAAAAAGCCACTCCACCGGAAAAAATGAAGTTTAGTTCGGAGATTTTTAAAAAGGATATTCATATCCCGACGGGCGTAATAGCCGTTTTTATTTATGTAAGTTTGGTTCTGACAATTTCGTTTGAACTCGGGTTAAACTTATCCGGTGTTTTAGGACTTGTGATATTTCTTGCGGCAGTTATGTCGCTTTCCGTAATTTACCTAAAAAAATCACAGATTGAGTTTATTAACGACGATGAAAGCGTAATGCTCATCGGGTTTATTCTGATATTCGTCATTTTTCTGTCGGGTGCGTTGAAAATTTACGGTCTTCCTGCATGGGCGATACCGGCACCGGTAGTTGCAATTTTAGTGACGCTTCTGGTTTCGCCGGCGTTGGCGGCAGTCAGCAGCTTGATAGTAAGCATTTTTTCCGGAATTTTATTTAATTTTTCCATCTCGGCATTTTCGGTCTCATATATTGGTTGTATGGTCGGAATTTTTGCGTCTTTGAAAGTTAAAAACAGGCACGACCTCATCAAGATCGGCTATTACGTAATTTTGGCCAATATCATCGTTATTACTTCCGTCGGACTTCTTGAGGGCTGGGTTGCAAAAATGTTTCTGCCATCGGTAATGTGGGGCGCCGCCAGCGGCGTCTTTTCCGTTATGCTCTCATCCGCATTCCTTCCGTATCTTGAGAAATTTTTTTCCAAAACAACATCAATTCGTCTTCTGGAACTCGGCGACTTCAACCAGCCGCTGCTGAAACGCCTGATGCTTGAAACACCCGGAAGTTATCACCATTCTTTGATGGTCGCATCGCTTGCCGAAACCGCTGCCGACGATGTGGGTGCTAACCCGCTTTTATGCCGCGTTGGGGCTTATTATCACGATGTCGGAAAGATTATAACGCCGGAGTATTTTATAGAAAACCAGTCGGCGGTTATTTCCAAGCACGAGGATTTGAAATCACAGATGTCGTCTTTCGTGGTTATTTCGCATGTAAAAGAAGGCGAGCGTCTTATGAAAGAATACGGAATTGACAAAGTTGTTATTGATATTGTCCGTCAGCATCACGGGACATCTTTGGTCCATTATTTTTATATGAAGGCACTTGAAAGTGGCGTCGCGAATTCGGAAAAATCCGTCTACAGATATCCAGGTCCCCGTCCCAAAACGAAGGAGTCGGCTATTATAATGCTCGCCGATTCCGTGGAGGCGGCATCGCGAACCCTTACAGACGCAAATTTTTCCCAATTGCAAGACATGGTTCATAAAATAATTAACAATAAGTTCATAGACGGTCAATTGCAGGATGTGGAATTAACTCTTGCTGATTTACATAAAATTGCCGAGAAGTTCGTAAGTGTTCTTGCCGGGATTTATCATTCAAGGATAGAATATCCGGAAGAACACGGAACAGACACGGAAGTAAGGAACACGGAACGGACACAGAAGTAGGGAACACGGAACGGAAGCGGAACAAGACATGGAACAAGCACAGAAAGTTCCGCGTCGGTTCTGTGTATAAGTTCCGTGTCAGTTCAGTGGTAGTTTCAATGGCGATAAAAATTTTTAATGAACAAGATGTAATAAAATTAGATGTCCGCAAAATCCGTAAGTATTTGCCCCTCATTGAAAAAAAAATGTTTTTGCCGAAAGATGACGGCTACAACATAATTTTTTTGGACGACGGGAAAATTAGAAAACTAAATAGGGATTTTCGGAAAACAGACCGCCCTACGGATGTGCTATCGTTTAAAAATTCGCCGAAGAGCGCAGACATTTTTATATCCGTCGAGACGGCTAAAAATAACGCAAAGTTTTACAGGCAGGATTTTTATACGGAAATTTTACGATTGGTAATTCACGGTATTTTGCACGCTGGGGGATTTACTGATTATACTGAAAGAGCGAAAAAAATTATGTGGGAAAAACAGGAGAATATTCTTAAATGTTTGCTTTAATTGAAATATTTTTCATGGCAGTGCTTTTTTTGATAGCCGCCGTTTTTTCTATGATAGAGTCGGCGTTGGTATCGCTTTCAAGAGTCAAAATCAAAAAGTATCTTTCAGAGTATCCCAAAAAGGCAAAAGGTTTTAAAATATGGCTTGAAAATCCGAATAGATATCTTACGACGCTTCTTCTGGGAAACGATGCTGTAACGATTATAGGAACTGCGGTTGCCACATCTCTTGCAACCGAGATAAGCAGAAAATATCATATAAATGAAGCATTGATTATCGGACTAACGGCAGTTTTTGTTTGGGCTGTTTTTTTGGTTCTCGGCGAGATAGTGCCGAAGGTTTTAGGAATACGTAACTCGGAGAAAATCACTCTTTTCTTTATAAATCCCCTGTACTATTTTAACAAATACACTTCCCCTATATCTAAATTGTTTATGTGGCTTGCAGGTTTGGTTACGGGAAAATTAGGAAGAAAAGAAATTCCCGTTTTGACATATGAAGACATAAAAACCACCATAAGTGTCGGATATGAATTGGGTGTTTTCGGCACTGAGACAAAACAGATGATGCACTCAATTCTTAATTTTTCACAGATAACCGCCAAAGCCATTATGACACCGAGAAACAAAATAGAAATGGTTAATTTTGACACGGAACGGGAAAAATTTATTGATTTAATTGTTGAAACCGGACATTCCCGCGTCCCTATCTACAAAGACAATCCCGACAATGTTATAGGAATAATTTATGTCCGCGACCTTTTGGATATGTGGCGCGGCGGCGCCGTTTTTACCGTTGATGATTTATTGCGTCCGGTAATATTTGTAGGCGAAGAAAAAAAAGTCAGCGAGTTAATGAGGCAGTTCAAAAAAGGCGAGACGCATCTTGTACTTGTAAAAAATGTTCAAGGTAAAATTTCAGGGCTTGTTACAATTGAAGACATTATTGAAGAGGTTTTCGGCGAAATTTTGGACGAGTACGATGTAGCGGAATTATTTAAGGAATAGAAGCAGATAAACGCGGATAGCGACGCGGATAAACGCTGAGATTTCCGCGTAAATTCGCTTCTATGCAGTTATGAAAAAAAATAACATTCAGCCGTGGGCGTTGTTTTTTCCCGAGTTAAAAGAACTTATTGAAGATAAGAATTTTAATGAGTTGAAAAAACTTCTTAAAGGACTGCACCCTGTTGATTTGGCGGAGGGTTGGAATAAGTTTTCGTCACAGGAAAAACTGGTTGTTTTTAAACTATTGGAGATAAAACGGGCGATTGAGATTTTTGAGGAACTGGATTTTGAGGAGCAGACATTCATCCTGAATAATCTTGAGGATACTTCTATTTCGGAATTGTTAACCGACATGGCGTCTGACGAAAAAGCGAAACTTTTTAAGAATCTTCCCGATAGAATCCGAAAAAAGATGTCGGCACTTCTTAAAAAAGAGGATGCAGAAGTGGTTAGAAAAATAGCCGAATATTCTGAGCAGACAGCAGGAAGATTGATGTCAACCGACTTCATATCGCTGTCGCCGAACCTGACGGCAAAACAGTCGCTGGAAAAAATACAGGCGCGAGCCCGCCTTCACAAAATCGTTACTATCTACGCGATTTACGTGCTTGATGATAAAAATTCCCTTATCGGAGGCGTCACATTACGCCGTTTAATTTCCGCCCCACAGGATATAAAAATTTCAGAAATTATGTCGCCTGTCCAGTTGATAAAAATAAAAGCAACTGTGGATCAGGAAGATGTTGCGAAACTTTTTTCTAAATATGATTTAACTTGTGCACCTGTTGTGGACGATGAAAATCATTTAATCGGCGTTATAACAATTGACGATGTTGTTGATGTTATACATCGCTTAAATACAAAAGAGATGTATGAAATAGGGAAAATGTCTTCTGCAGGCGGGGAGATAATAAGTTATAGCCGTGCTACCAGCTTTGAACTTGTGAAGCGACGCATCGGTTGGCTTATAGCCCTTTTAATTTTTGATTTTTTAACTGGAACAGTTCTTAAAACTTTTGAGCACGCGCTTTCAACTGTTGTAACATTAACATTTTTCATTCCTATGCTTTTAGACACGGGCGGAAACGCAGGTGCCCAGACTTCAATCACAATTATTCGCGGTTTAGCAACCGGCGATGTAACTTTCAAAAATGTTTTTAAGATAGTAAAGATGGAAATTATCGCTGCTTTTATCATGGCATTAATTGTAGGAATGGTTGCTTTCGGTCGGGCGAAACTCTTACAACAAGATGCTATACTTGCAATCGTTGTTGGTTCAAGTATGGCTTTTATCGTATTACTTGCAATTTTTACAGGGATAGCACTTCCGCTAGTATCTAAAAAAATTGGATTGGACCCGGCTGTTCTTGCAGGACCAATTACAACCAGTGTTGTGGATGTTGTAGGACTTATAATATATTTTAAAATTGCTCAGATGCTTTTGCCTGCTCTTCATATAATTAAATGATTCACAATATACAGGCAATCGTTATTAAAAAAACTGATTTCCGCGAATATGACCGTCTCCTTACACTTTACACGAAGGAGTTCGGAAAAATAAAAGCGCAGGCAAGGAGCGTGAAAAAGCCGCGGGCAAAACTCACATCTCTGACGGAACTTTTTGTTGTTGCCGAATTCCGGATTTTTTTGAGAGAACACTCGGCGATGGGGAAAATCACCGGCGGCGTCATACTTGATTCTAACCCGCTGATAAGATATAATGTTGAAAAATTTTACGAGGCGTGTTATATTTGCGAGGTTTTGGATGCGATGACTCCCGACAGACAACCCAACGCCGAGAAATTTTTTTTGCTGAAAGAAAAACTAGAACTCATAAATAAGAATAATTTAAATCAAACTGAAGATTTTGTGGAAAAACTTTTGCATATTACGGGCTTCGGAGTAAAACAGGATATAGCGATAGAAAAAGTTTTGCATGAGCATTTGGCATATCCGTTGAAGACAGTAGCAGAGAAGTGAAGGGAAGTGAGAGAAAGTGAAAGGAAGTTTCTTTTGTTCACTTTAGTTCACTGTTTCATCACTGTTGCTCACTGACATTATTATGAATTTTCAAGAACTTATTTTTGCACTTACAAAATTTTGGGCTAAACAGGGCTGCGTGGTTGTCCAGCCGTACGATTTAGAAAAAGGCGCCGGAACTTTCAATCCCGCTACTTTCTTACGATGTCTCGGTGAGAAATCTTGGTCTGCCTGTTATGTGGAGCCATCGCGCCGTCCTACCGACGGCAGATACGGTGAAAATCCTAATCGCCTGCAACATTATTATCAGTATCAGGTAGTTATAAAACCTCCGCCGAAGGATATTCAAAAAACATATCTCTCGTCGTTAAAAGCCATCGGGCTCAATCCGGAAAAGCACGACATCCGTTTCGTAGAAGACGATTGGGAAAGCCCGACGCTCGGTGCATCCGGTCTCGGTTGGGAGGTCTGGTGCGACGGGATGGAGATAACGCAGTTCACATATTTTCAGAATATGGCTGGGCTTGAGTTGAACCCGATAACGGTTGAACTTACCTACGGGCTTGAGCGGATAGCGATGTATGTTCAGAAAAAAAAATCGGTCTACGAAATAATGTGGAACGACGAACTGACTTACGGCGAGATTCACTTGGAGGATGAAAAACAATTCTCAAAATATAATTTTGAAGAAGCGGATGTTGATTTACTGCGAGAACTTTTTGATAAATATGAAAAAGAATGTAAGCATTTGCTTACATTGAACTTGGTGTTGCCGGCTTATGATTTCGTTATGAAGACATCGCACACATTTAATTTATTGGATGCCCGCCATGCTATTTCAGTTAGCCAGCGGGTTTCATACATAACAAGAGTCCGCAATCTGGCATCAGAGGTCGCAAGAAAATATTTAGAAAATCAGAAGTGAGATTTAGAAAAAATATCAGATTGAAAGATTATGATTATTCAACAAATGGATATTATTTTGTGACGGTTGTAGCAAAAAACCGTTTGCCATTATTGAAGGAATATCGGTATGGTAGCGGTGCGATTGCTATCGCACAAGCAATAAATGATTTACCGAAATTTATCAGTGGCTTAACAATAGATTGGTTTAAAATTATGGATAATCATATTCATATAATTTTTGTTTTAGAAGATTGTAGTAGGTCATTAGGACAAATTGTCAAGGCGATGAAATATAATATAACTAATATTGTAGCGGTGGGATTGCCATCCCACGAAAAATCGTCGTATAGCAATGCGACCGCAATAATTGTAGCGGATGGCGGTATATGGCAATGGAATTATTACGAGCATATAATTCGTAACGAAAAAGCGTTAGACAAAATTCGTAGATATATTGAAAACAATCCCGAAGTTGAAAAACCGAATTGGGATGAATTAGACAAATGAACAATGACATTTTATTGGAAATAGGCACTGAAGAAATTCCTGCGGGGTATATTCCTTTTGCGGTTGAGCAGTTAAGAAAAATTTCCGAAACGGAATTAAAGTCCGCCCAGCTTCCGTACAAAAATATACACATTTGGACAACGCTGCGCCGGCTGATTTTGTATGTTGAAGATGTTGCCGGACAGCAGCGCGGCACAGAAACAGAAATTTCAGGACCTTCTTCCAAAGCTGCTTTTATTGATGGAAAACCCACCGCCGCCGCTTTTGGTTTCGCAAAAAAATACGGTGCAGACGTGTCGGAATTGACAGTTAAAAACGACAAGGTTTATATACTTAAAAAAGAGCCGTCGTTAAAAACGGAAACGGTTCTGCCGGAAATTTTAAAAAAAGTAATTTCAACGCTTACTTTTCCGAAAACAATGGTTTGGGAGCCATCTTGCTTTAGATTTGTCCGGCCTATAAGGTGGATTCTTGCCCTTTACGGGAAAAAAACGGTAAAATTTCAGATAGCGGATGTAAAATCATCAAACTTAACCTGTGCCCGTAACTTAAAGAAAATAAAAATTACCGAGCCGAAAAGATATTCTGACGTTTTAAGAAATAAAAGTGTAATAGTAAATCAAACCGCCCGCCTTGACGCTCTCAAGAAAACGGTTGTTTCATCCATCAAAAATGTAAAAGACGGCGAACTCTCGGCGAGCGATGAACTTTTTGAGACGGTGAATAACATGGTGGAATTTCCGACCGCGATTTTGTGCGAATTTGACAAAAAATTTTTAAATCTTCCTGAAGAAATAATAGCAAATACCGTCAAAAAGCAGAAAAACCTTGTAATTGTTGACAGCAAAACAAAAAAAATTCTGACATATTTTGTAGGTGTAAAAGATGGGATTTCAATCAATCTTGATATTATCCGTGACGGTTATGAAAAGGTAATTGCCGCACGTCTGGAAGATGCGGAGTTTTACTTTAAAAACGATACAAAAACAAAACTTGAAGAAAAAATTGAACGGTTGAAAGGGATTGTCTTTCAGGAAAAATTAGGAACGATTCATGATAAGGTTTTGCGGATTCAAAAATTAGCAAAATGGCTTTGTGAAAATTTGGAGACGGAGGGACGGCAGGACGGAGAGATAATTGAACGAATTTGTTTTCTATGCAAGGCAGATTTATCAACGGAAACGGTTTCAGAATTTCCGGAATTGCAGGGTGCTTTCGGAAAAATTTGCGCAATGAAAGACGGCGAACCCGAAGGCGTTTCCGACGGCATTGAACAGCACTGGTGGCCCATAAATTATGAAGGGAAAATTCCTGTTTCAATAGAAGCATCGGTTGTTTCAATTGCCGATAAAATAGATACGCTCGCCAGTGATTTTGCACTTGGGCTTGTCCCGACCGGTTCCGCCGACCCTTACGGTTTACGCCGCGCAGCTTATGGAATCATAAAAATTGCAATTGAAAAAAAACTCTCATTTTCGCTTAAAGAGTTGATGATTCAGGTGATAGCAAACCTGCCGTTGAAGGTAGATGATAGAGTAAAACTTATTTCGCAGTTGGAGGATTTTATAAAACAGCGTCTTGATACATATCTTAAAGAAAAAAATATTTTACAGGATGAAATAGATTCGGTTCTGTCCGTTCGCCTCGTTGATATGCTTGATGCTTTCAATCGGGCCGTTGCAATTCACACAATAAGAAAGTTACCGGATTTTGAACCAATTGCAACTTCTTTCAAACGAATAGGTAACATATTGAAACAAGCAAACAAGCAGGAAGCAGGAAGTAGGAAGTGGGAAGTAGATGAAAATCTCTTAAAAGAACCGGAAGAAAAAGAACTCTATCAAAAATTTTTGGTTGCAAAAAACAAAATTGAGAACGCTAAATCGCTCAAAAACGGTGATTATGCGGCGATACTCAATGAACTTGTTTTGTTGAGGAAACCCGTTGACAACTTTTTTGACAAAGTTCTTATTATGGATGAAAATGAAGAGATAAAAACAAACCGTCTGGCACTACTGTCTATAACTTACAATCAATTCATAAAAATCGCCGACTTCTCAAAAATAATAAGTAACGATTCAGACAGATGAAAACAGATGCAGACAGATAAATCCGTTTACATCCGTGCTTTTATCCGTTTGCATCGTTGTTGAATATGTGTAAAAATTCACATTGACAAAATGCTAATGATTTGTTATAGTTTTAACAGAAGCAAAAATTGAAGAAATGGAGGTGTGTTATGAAAAAGATTTTATGTTTAGTTTTTCTTACTCACTTACTCACTTACTCACTTACTCACTGTCTTTACGCAGAAGTTAAAATTTCCCGGTTCTCCGGCGCGGTTTCGGTGTATCAAAATCAAACTTGGGTTGATGTCAAGCCGGAGATGGTTTTATCGCAGCAGGATAAAATCAAAACAGGTCATGCAAGCCGTGCGGTATTGACCGTAGATGAGACCAGCATTGTTATCGTTAATGAAAACTCCGAAGTGGAAATGGCATCAATTGTTGCCGATGAAAATGTATTTAGTTTGTTAGTCGGTAAAGTTCGCGCCAAAGTCAAACTTATACAAGGCAAAAAGTTCACGGTAAAAACACCGGTTTCTGTTTGTGCGGTAAGAGGCACGGAATTTATTGCAACCAGTAATGGCGAACTTTATACGCTTGAAGGAACTGTTGAGTTCGCAAACGTTCACGGTGTTGATACCACATATGTTGAAAAGGGTTATTTTACCGCCGTTGGTCCCGACGGCAAAATCCCGTTCCCGACGGTCTTTACAGACGAACAGATGAGTCAAATCAATCTGGATTGGGCAGGGCTTGAAGAACCGAAAATTGAAAAAACCGAAATAGACGAGAAAGGAGAACAAGAAACAAAAAAGGAAATGCTCCGAGAAGATATAGAGGCATTACGGCAGGAACTTCATCAGATAGTGGCTGATATGAAAACCGATATTGAGGTAGCCCGCGAGATGAACAACGAAATAAAAGAGGCGGATTTTGCAACGGGCCGCACTCTGAAAGATATTCACGGCAATCTTGTTCGTGTTGAGCAACATCTTCTTCGTCCTGACAGCAAGACACTTCAATTTCTGAATTTAACAAAGAGAGACAGTTATGTTTACGGCGGAAAATTTAAGTATGACGGACCTTCGGGAAGCCGACTGGATGTTCTTGAAACAAAAGTTACATTTAACAAATCGCTGCCCGACCAGATTACAGAGTGGCCTGGTTTCATAGCGGGTCAGGATGAAAACACATTTTATCCGCAGTCGGTTTGCGGCAAACTCACCAATCAAACCGACAAAATTGAGTTTATAGGCGTGTCAAAAGATAAGGGGGAGTTGGACGAGGAAGGAAAGGTTCTTATGGAAAGAAGTATTGTAACGGAGGAATATATAAACGGTTGGGAAATTGATACCGTATATGATGCCGGCGATACGGATATTTCAAAAGATGGTGAGGCAACGGGTGATTTATGGGCGACAAATATCTCGCCGAAAATCAAGATAGATAAAGACGGACAAACAAAATATGTTAGTATATTTTCGGAAATATACGGCATTAACAATGACGGTAAATTGCTCAACTTAAATAATTTTACATCCACATCGGAAAATCCTTTTACCGTCTTAAAAGAGGTAGCCGTTGAAAATATCTTGAGTGTCAGAGAAGGAAATACAATCGGTTCTCCCGATTTTTTTGCAAAAGGCAATATTGACCTTGTGGTTACCCCGGATATTGTCGTGTCAATCGCGCAAAAATTAGCAACGGAAGCGGGCAATATAGCGGACTCTATAAAATAAATTTAAGGCGCCACAGAATCACACAGAAAAAACACAGAAAAAAATTCAGTGAAATTCTGTGACATTCTGTGGCTTGTTTTAATGAAAAGAAAAATTAAACTTTTAAGCGTGTTCTTATTTTTAATATCGTATCAGTTAAATTTTCTGACAGCGTCGGAATTTCAAAACACCGCATTGGGTAAAGAGTTGATAAATCTGGGCTTGAAATTTTTAGATAATCCCGGCGATTTTTTCTTCAACATTCACGCGAACAGTGAGGATTTTTCGCCCGTTCCTGCCGACGGAAACGGCACCATCAGATTCAATCTCTTTCCGGCACTTTTTCCTTTTACCTGGGTTAATTTAACGGGGAAAGCGAAACTTTTTAATGAACAGGAAGTTCTTCCGCAGATTGATTTAGTAGGACAATACGGCGATATGCTCGCTCTCCGTTTTGTTTCAGGTGATGTTGAACCCACCTTCAGTGATTATTCGGTCGGTGCGGTATTCACAAAATCCGTAACGGATGAAACGAAACTTTACGGCGGAGTAAAATATTCAAATGTCAGTATGAATGTAAAATTTTCATCCGCTTCTGCGATAGAATTCGGCGAATTCAGGGTTTCGGAACTCAATTTCAAGGTTGCCGATACATTTATATTTACTGGATTAGTTCATCAAAAAGATATAAATAAACCGTCACGGCTTATTGTTCAGATGGGTTACGGATTTAAGTACAGAAAAATCACATCCAGAATAATGGTTTCCAAAAAACATCTTGATATGGGTCTGGACATTTATCCCGAAGGACTTTTTGTAATTCATCCGTTTGTGGCGTATAGATGGCATTTTTAGGAACGCAGATTACACAGATGAAAAAAATTATTTTTATTTTGCTTTTCCTACTTCCCACTTCCCACTTCCCACTTCTCGCTGAAGTCAAGGTTGCCCCGTATTATACACTCCAATTTACCGAAGGCGCTTTTGTTCCGAATATCGGCGAATGGAATTTTTCTATTAATCTTTTAAGTGATTTAGGGATAATAGTTAAACCGGAAGGCAAACATTCTTTCGTCGGTTTTTACGAGTTAAAATATGTCGGGCCCGGACTTAAAAGGCAGGAAGGTGAAAAGTTCACGGATAGAGCGATGGACCATATAACAGTTTTGAGACATACTTATAATATAACAGAAAATTATTTTGTGAAAAGCCAACTTGATTATATGAAAGAATATAAAAGAACAGGCAGTAACGAGGTATGGGGAACCGGACTTTATGATTTCGGTCGTCTCGGCGGGTTGGTTTCCTTAGGAAGAAAATTCTCCGATGAACTATCGGCATCTGTCTCCGGGCAGTATCATTTTTTAAATTTTCCTAATTACACCGATTTATTAGCGGAGTTTCAGTCAGGTGCAGAAAGTGCGGAAAGTTCCGCCGGCAAACAAAACCACTCAATTTATCAGACGGGACTTTCGGTTGATTATATCCTTAACCGTTTTTCACTTGATTTAATTTTTCAGAACTACACCAAACAAAAAATTGTGATGAACGCAGTTCAATCGGACGGCACATATTATAATTCTGATTTACAAAAAGATATAATTGTAAATCTTTCAGTCAGTCGTAGAGAAAAATTATGGGAAAAACTTTCTTACTCACCAACCTTATCATACAAAATCAAAAATTCAAATCAGAATTATCAGCATTTTGAGACCGTCGGTGCCACCATTCCGGTTAGATATTTTGCCGATTATTATGACTACAACCAGTTTATTTTTTCCATACCGATAGCATTTGTCTTGGGCGAAAAATGGGAGGTTTCCACAGGTCCCGAGTTTGATATTAAAACATATACCGAACGACCGCCGCGTAATAGCGACGGCAACTTTTTAACAAAGAAACAGAGAAACAATATGTTTGTTTTAAGTTCCGGTTTTACTTTCAAGCCCAATGCAGTTACCCGCACAACCCTTTTTTATGTTTTTCAGAACCAGTCATCCAATATGGAGTTTGAAAAATATCTGCCGTATAACTATACAGCAAATTATTTCGGAATAAAGTTTGAATATACATATTAAAGGCAATTAAAAATTGAAAATTAAAAATGTAAAATTTCGGAGGTGTTTATGAAAAAGATTTTATCTGTGTTTATCTGTGTTAATCTGTGGTTTCTTATCAGTGTTTATCTGTGTTTCGCGGAAGCAAAAATTGAGTCGGTTTCAGGCGAAGTAACTGTTAATAATGCCGCGGCAATCGTCGGTCAGCAACTTAACTTAAATGATGTGATAAAAACATCGGCGGTCTCCGATTCGGTAATTATAATAAACGGGCATAAAGTTACCGTCTCGGAAAAAACCGAGGTGGCGCTGAACGAACTGGCCGACGATACATCACTATTAAAAATCTGGTTGGGAAAAATCCGCGCCAAGGTAAATAAACTCAAAGCGAGACAGAAATTTGAGATTAAAACACCGTCAGCAATAGTTGCGGTCAGAGGCACCGAATTCTCCATTGAAATTACTGATTCTGAACTCACACGGCTTGAGGTCTATGAAGGCGTTGTTTCGGCAAAAGAGGAAATAACCGGCGGAGAGGTGGTTGTAAATCCCGGCGAGTTCACCACTGTTAAGTCCGGCGCACCGCCCAAAGAGCCGGAAAAAATAGGGACGGAGGAAAAGGAGGAAAAGGGGACGGAGGAAAAGAAAGAGGACTTTAAGTCCGAGGCGCAGAGAGAAATTTTTATGGAAATATCCCGCGATGCCGTCAAGGAACGGGCTGCGGATGAAATAAAACTTGCAGAATATCAGAACGGAAAGGTTCTGATGGATATTTTTGGAAAGAGGGTTCGGCTTGAAGAATATGTTTATCGCCCGCCTGAAAATAAAAATCAATTTAAGTATGTTGTGTTAAACGAGCGAGAAAACCGTTTTGATTTTGGTAAAATTCTTTTTACTTTCAATGATGTATTACCAACTAATTTAAATGATGCAACAAAAAATATGTTTTATAAAGATGGCTCATCCGAGCCGGAGTTATACCTGACAAATCTTGATTCTGTTATGTCAAACACATATGATAAAATTTTGGAAGAGGCATCCGACGGGAAAATGGTCGCTGATGATTCTACTTCACCTACAAGTTGGTCTTTGTTTTTTGGAAATTACAAATTTTACATAGGTAATGCCGATTCAACAGAGAATTCTGGCAAAGGAAAACTGATGTGGCAGTTTATTGATAACGGCGACAATATAGCGAAATCGGATGAGTTCACATTTCTGCCCGATGACCCGGTTAATATAAGCCATACCGACCCTGCGGTTTCAACATTTAACAAAATGCCCGACGGAAACACGACATTCCATTTTGCGTACAGAGATGAGTATAAAAACGAAAACGGCGATTGGGTTGAAAAACACAACTATATCATAAACGATGACGGAAAGGTTCAGACATTTTCGGATATTATTGATACGGCAGATGTTTCTGCGGATAAGATAAAAGAAAAAATTTTAACACTCAACTTTGAAAATGTTTATACATCATCTATGTTTTCGGATAAAAACAGCGTTGACGACGGATTCGGAAAAAGAATTGACCTGATTTTTTCGTCTAAACTTTTGTCTGATGCGGGAATATTGCAACTGCCAAGTTCTTTAAAATAACACGGAACATTCACGGAACAAAACACGGAACAGACACGGAATAATTCCGCTTCAGTTCTGTGTATAAGTTCCGCGTCGGTTCAGTGTGTCTTTCGGAGGTTTTTATGCTAAAATATTTTTTTGTTTTTGTTATGACAACAGTTCTTTTTTCTTTTTCTTTTGCTCAACAAGGTGGTCAGCAGGGTTTCGGTGGTCCGCCACCTTTTGTTAAAGACCTGAATCTCACACAAGAACAGATGGAAAAGATGAAAGCAATCGGTCAGGCAAATGAGTCAGAGATGGCAGTGTTAAGTTCAAGAATGAATGTTTTGCAGAATGAATTAGGAACCCAGATGAAAGACCCTAATGCATCAGAGGCGGCATTGAATTCAAAAGTTAATGAGCTCGCATCCGCATTGCAAAAACTTATAAAAAAAGGTGTTGAGATGAAATTCAAGATGAAGGCAATTTTAACGCAGGAGCAATGGAAAAAAATGCATGAAAGCGGTATGTTCCCACCAATGATGGGTGGCGGACAAATGGGTGGCCCGCCGATGCAGATGGGTAGTCCAATGGGTGGTGGTTCACAACAAATCCAACAGCATCAGATGATGCCAGAGGGAAGGCAACAACAAATGCCACCAGCACAACAGATGCAGCAAGGTCAACAGATGCCACAAATGCCACCGATGGAGCAGATGCCACCACAACCATCACAAGATAAAAAATAATTCGGAGGTTTTTAGTTATGTCAAAATGTTTTTACGGTTTTCTGTTGGTTTTACTACTTACTACTTACCACTTACCACTTACTGCTGATATTAAAATCACTCCCGTTGCCAATATCTCGCTTTTAGGCGGGCAGTATTTTCTTGAAGGGGAAAACGACTCGTTCGCCGGAAATGCCGACATATTTTTTGCGCCGGTTATCAATTTTTCAGAGGATACCGCACTCATTCCTATTTATCAGGGACTTTATTCCGGCACGAAAGATGTCAGAGAACTGGTTGGCGGAGGCACATTAACCCGTGAGGTTTTGGACAACTCGCTTACCCTAAAATTTACCCGCAAATTTTCAGATACATTCAAAGGGAAAGTAAAAGCCGGCTACAAACTTGAATATCTCAAAGAGACGGAGGATGAAAAATTAGGCGACGGGCTTTTTGATTACAACCGTCTTATCGGTGGAATTGAAGCCGAACAAGTGTTCGGGGGCCGAACAGGTGTTCGGGGGCGAACAGATGTTCGGGTTGGTTATGATTTCTATATTATGAGTTATCCGAATTATTCCTCGCTTATTTCACAATCATCTGTTGTAATTGACACCGCGACATATACCGAAATTTCCGAAAACGCCGGCGAGGATGTTCTGGACTATTCAACCCACGAACTTTTTGTTGAGGGACTGTATTCGTTTAACGAAACTACCGTCGGGAAAATTTCCTACGACATTTCTTACAAAAATTTCAAAGACCAGACAATTGTCCAAAGCGACGGAAGTTTTTCTTCCAAAAAGAGAAACGATTTTATACATTTACTTACATTCGGTGTTGCAAAAAATCTTAAGAATTTTACGGCGGCCATTTATAACTCCGTCCAGTATTATGATTCAAACCAAAACTCTTACGACGCCAACAGGACGCAATATAATTCGGAATATTATGATTTTATTCAGGATAATGTAATGCCGTCATTAACATTTAATCTAAAAAATAATTCCAGATTAAATTTCTGGTGGGACATCGCTTACAGAAAATATATCAACAGACCCTCGCAGGATGAAGAAGGAAACTACAAAACATCCGAAATCACTCAGACGACAAACACGACCGGACTTTCTTTAACGATTCCCGTTTATAAATCAGTTTCAATAAAAACTGCTGCGAATTACCGTGATGCGACTTCCAACAACAGATACGAGGCAAATTACAGGTACAATTACAACACATCAAATTATTTTGTAGGAATGAATTGGGAATATTAGATATGTGTAAAAAATCACATTGACAGATTGTTAAAAGTTGCTTATAATTATTATGTAGTCGCAGATTTTTAATCTGCGTCCCGCCAATTGAAAATTGGCGACCACATCTTTCGGAGGTGTTTTTATGAAAAAGTTTTTCGGTTTTGATGTCATTGCGAGGACGAAGGACGAAGCAATCTCTTCTTTGAGATTGCCACGAGCCAATAAATTGGCTCTCGCAATGACACTTTGTGTTGCTTCCTACTTTTTACTTTTTACTTCCTGTCTTTCCGCTGTTCAATTAATCGTTGAAACGGGTGTAGCGGGTGCCAATGTAGTGGCAGTGAATTTTGGAACACCGGGCAATCCCCCAACCGTTATTCCGGGCACTGCGGATTCATCCGGCAAAGCGGTTCTTGAAATACTGTCCGATACCGATTATAGGGTCTTCGCCACAAAGCACGGAAAAGGTCCCAGTATTAGAGACCAGGTAATGATGCAGAAATCGATTCCGGTAAAAACTGCGTTTCCGCTGCCCGTCTCTCTTCTTTTGAATGAGGATTTAACCAATGTCGGTATAATAAGAATAGGTGTTGTAAATATCTCTACCGGCGTTGCTTTTATGGGCGATATAAGGAATGTAATTACAAATGAGCCGGTTGCTTTTCTTCAGGATTTTCCTTCTGTTTATGGTGGCTCCGTTGATTCCAAATCTACAGGATACATAAATGTTCCCAACATTCCCGCCGCCCCCGCAGATACATACAATATCAATATATTTTCACCGAATGATAATAAGGCGTTAAATAAGCCGTTGACATTACCCGTTTCAGCGGATGCATCGGGTTCTAATCCAACTTCTATTTTCTTTGATTTTGACACACGCGATGCGATGGCAGCGCAGACGCAGGATACAGGCATTACGCCGGAAGGAGATGTAGCATTTGAAGGAATGGTCGTTACATCCACCGGCGGCGGAATACCCGATATGAATGTTCAGTTAGAAGGCAGGGACGCAGGTGCAATGCAGCCGCAGATTCGGTTTCAAACGCAAACTGATAAAAACGGCAGGTTCACATTTTATAATATTCCCATCGGTAAATATTATGAAATCGGAATAAATGGTCTGGGTTACGAGGGTGTCTGGGATTATCCGCAACTCAATGGCTCGGGTCAGGGTGGATATTATTATACCGGTACAAAAATTGTCGTTCCTTCACAGATAACTAACGGTCAGCCATGGAATTACGGCGAGACCAAGCAAAAATACGAACTTTCCGCTGTATATGGACGACTTAAAGGAATAGTTAAAATAGGCGCGACTGCGCTTCCCTTTGCCGATGTTCAGATATGGGGCGATTGGGACAGATGGCAGGGAACTGATATGTTTTCAAGTTCAACTGATTGGAAAAATACCAGTTCGCCTTCTAATGGCCGTGTCCGAACAAAAAGCGACGGCACTTTTGATTTAGTTAGATTGTCAACCGGCAATATAACCCTTGCGGTTTTTTCAGACCTTATTGGCGTACAATATATTTACAACTACAACGGCGATTGGAATGCAAGAGATGCAATGAATTCCAATGGTTTCCGCATTATTGATGGTAAAGAAAATGATCTCCGCGTCACTATTTCATCAGAGACGCCAACCGTTGACAATTATCCCGGATGGGCGGTCTACTCTGCCTCCGGCGTCGTAATTTCTTCCGCTCCGGCAGATGTTGTTATCAATATAGAGACGGACGGTCCTGCTGCCTGCACAATCAAAGGAACAATAAAATTTCTTGAAGAGGCAAGTATACCCGCAAATAATCCTATTTTAATTATAGCAAGAGAGGAGTTTCAGGGCGACTGGTCAAATCATAAATCCAAATCAAGATTTACATCAATTTCCGGCAATTTTCTTAAAGGCGGAACGACCGACTATGTAATAAATGTTTCTTCCGGTGTACAATATTGGGTTGATGTTAAAGCGGAGTACTTGGGAATTGTCAACAGGTTTGATACGCGTGCTGACTTCTCAAATATAACATCCGGTGAAAGAGTGCTTGATTTCGCATTAGCGCCCGCTGGAAAAATAAGAGGTGTTGTGCGTCTTCCCGATGGAACAATTTTTAAGCCGGTTAATGATAAGAACGGCAGATGGATACATGTCAGAGCCAATTCCAGAGTAAGCAACGGTGATAACAATGTGCCCGACTCCGGCGTTTTTGAAATAACCGGACTTATTCCCGGACTTTATAATGTTTCAACATATGGCAGCGGCTCCGGTTATGTTTGGCCTCGGACAACGCAAATAAATGATGTAATGGTTTCACCTAATAAAGAAACATATATTGAAATACCGCTTACTAACGGTGTGAAATGCGAGGCGTTGGCACCATATCCTATGCCATCTATGCCCGCGAGGACAACCGGATATTATTACATCTGTGGTTTTCCTTCCGATGAAATTCTAACGGGTCATAAAATAGACGCCCTCATGGATAGCAATTCAGATACGCCGGTTTCATTTGAGTATTCAATTTCAACCTATAATTACTATAACCCGACAGAAACAAAATCACTTAGCTGGCAGCCGACTCTCGCCGCACCCGGCAGATACAACCTTTACCTTATAAAATATGAAATGTTCGGCGGTGCTGGAGAAATGGATTGGGGTATGATGCGTTCGGAGAACCAGACCATCACCATAATTTCTCAGGCGAAAAATTTTGAGATAAAATATGATTCTCTACAGCCCAACGCTACAACATATATTCCTTTTGAAGGTGCGGTTACCGGAAAAGGGAAAATTACGGGAAAAATTACAGGAAACAATATATGGACATCCGCTGACTATGAAAAAGGAAAAAAAGAAGGCGGGGATGCTATGATGAAGAACATCCCTACCGTTATGCTTTACGATATAAACGGTATCTGGCGCGGTTTTTCCGGTGCAAGGCCTAAAAATGATATTGAAAGTTTGAAGCCGTGGATGTTGTTTTTCATTGCTCCCAATGAAATAACTAAAAACAATGCGATGAAAAACTCGCCCGTTTCTTATTATGTAGATATGCTTCCTCCCGGTAAATACATAATGGTAGCGGAAACACCAAACTATCCGCCGTTTATGAAAGAGGTCGTGATTTATTCAACCGCAACAACAACTTTGGATTTGGATTTTGATGCTATGGTCGGCATCGGTCTTTCAATTTCCGGAACGGTTACCTCAACCGATGGCGTAAAATTGGAAGGTGCCGAGGTTGTCGTTCAGCATAAATCGGTTTCAAAATATACCATTACCGATTCTTCCGGAAATTATTCAATTGCCGGTCTTCCGAAAGGCATTTACCGGATTTCCGTCTCTAAAAGCGGCTATGCCCTCGCGGGAGATAAAATAGGCATCGGCGAGAGCGTTACAGCGAAGAACTTCCAGTTGACGAAAGCCGATTCGGCGCTTGCCGGAGTTGTATTCTCTCAAAAAATACCTTTTGCTAAAACGCTTGCTAATGCAAAAATCGCCTGTTATGACGAGACATATAACACGACGCCGGGAAACGAGAAAAAATATCTGCCGGTTAACAAAGCCAAAACGGATAAAAACGGTAATTACTATATTTCCGGTTTGATTTCGGGGCATATATATAAAGTGTATGTGATGGTACCTGGAAAAATAGTTGAGTATGTTGATATAACTCCGGTTGCCGGCGATAACAATCAGGATTTTGAACTTAAATCGCTGTCTCCGAAGTTGAAAATAATAGTCAAAAAAACTGAGAATCCCAGAAAATATCTGTTTATGTTTTCTTCACCCAAAAAACTGGTTGCACCGCCTGAGTGCTGGTATAATCAGGGCGACAGTTATGATGAAAACAAGGCAATCCAGGCGCTTCCTCTTTCAGGTCCCAATAACACATATTCGTTGTATGTAAATCTCCTTGAGTCAAACATCAATCAGAATTACAATTTGCGGGTGATTTCCGACGACGGCGGCAAAAAAAATACGGATGACATAAAATTCGGCGGGAATGTCAAGCGGCAGGCGAAAAAAGATGTCGCAGAAGGAATCGCCGAGGGCGATGATGTCGCTATTGACGAACTTGGCGATGACAACACTCAGATAGGTCTTGATGCTGGTTGTCTCACCGCTTCAACGGTAACTGTTTCCGCCTCGCCGGGAAGAGGCGCTCCTTCTTTCGCCATCGGCGGGTTTTCTACAAACATCCCGTCGTTCAAGTTGCAGGGCACCGACAGTTCAATCGCAACTGAACTTATAAATGTGGACGAATCGGCGGTTGCAAGCGACGTTTATCAGGTTGATTTGACAAATTCACAGATGAATAAGTCCGTAACGCTTTCTTTGAATTATGATAAGGAAAAGGTCTCGGAGACGGATATTGACAAACTGAAAATTTATCAGTATAATTCGGATAAAAGAATTTGGGAATTAGTGCCGGGCAGCAAAACGATAGACCCGGTTTCGGGAACCGTTTCAATTGATGTTGAGTCAATTTCAGATGCCGCGAGTTCAACATCCACAACACGGCTTTCCGGCAGAGCGGTTGTTCAAAACGGAAGATTTGTCGTCAACCGTGCGGCGTCGTCTTCTCAGAGCGGTGTTTTTGCGGTATTCAAGAGCCAGCCGTCAACAAATATCACTTGGACTGGTGACTTTCGGATATTTAACTTCCCGAATCCGTTTAATTTAAAGGAAAAAATAGTAACATTAACGGATGGAGGAGCGTTAGGAGTTAATCTCACAACAAAAGGAACCGTAATAAAATACTGTCTGCCGTCTGCTAAATCAGGTAATGTAAAACTCTATATCTACAATCTTGCAGGTGAACTTGTTCGTGAGATTGATGATGGTGACAGAACGGGTGGCTTTATCTATTATGCCGAATGGGACGGCAGAAATGATAGAAATGACGAATGTGCGTCCGGCGTATATTTCGCGCTGTTAAAAGTCGGCAACAAAACGCTGAATAACAAAAAGCCACTGAAATTGGCGATAATTAAATGAAAAAAACGGTGATACGATGATACGGTAATACGGTGATATGGTTTCACATATCAGCATATCAGCATATTAGCATATAATCGCCGTTAAAACGGAGGTGTTTATGAAAAAGTTTTTTAGGTTATTTGTAGTTGCCCAATTTATTGGGCTTATGTGCTTGATAAATCAAGCAACTACATATGGGAAAGGATTAGGAACCACCGGCGCACAGTTTCTTAAAGTCGGTATGGGTGCAAGACCGCTTGCTATGGCGGGCGCTTTTTCCGCCGCGTCGGACGATGTCAATTCCATTTATTACAGCCCCGCGTCTTTAACCCGTTCCGAACAAAAAGAGGTCTCGGCGACTTATCTGAAATATTTTGAGGATGTCAACGCTGGATTTATCGGCTATACCGGTAAATGTTGCGAAAAACATTATATCGGCGCCGGCATCACATATCTTCAGGTGACCGATATTGAAGAGCGGGATATAGATGAAACAAAATTAGGCGATTTCGGCGCTACCGACATCGCACTGTTTTTGAATTATGCGAGGAAAGACATCGCAAACAAAGTTCTTGAAAATCTTGCTGTCGGCGGTGGGTTAAAACTGATCAATCAGACAATAGATGATGAAAAAGCGTTTACGGTGGCGCTGGATTTGTCCGCTTATTATCCCGCCGATAAAAATTTATCCTTCGCTTTCAACATCCAGAACATTTCTTACGGCGTAAAGTTTATTGATGAAACCGATCCGCTTCCTTTGAACATAAAAGCAGGTGCGGCATATAAAGCGCTCAAGGATTTAACGGTAGCGGTTGATTTGGACGAATACATTATTGACAACAAACTTTATGCTTCCATCGGTGCGGAGTACTGGATAAAAAATGCTCTCGCTTTAAGAAGTGGTTACCGTTTCGGTTATGATGTCTCATCTTTAGGCGGCATAGTCGGTCTCGGCGTCGGTGCAGGTGTAAAAATATGGGGAGTAACCCTTGATTACGCATTCGTCCCATTCGGCGATTTAGGCGATACCCACAGAGTTTCTTTCGGTGCCAAGTTTTAATAAAGAATAGAAGCGGATTTACGCGGATTATGACGCGGATGAACGCGAATGTAGTGGCAGGGCTTGTCCCTGCTAAATGGTAGCCGCAGGATTTATCCTGCGTTCAGTTGTAGTTGCAGACCATTGGTCTGCCAATTAGTTGTCATTGCGAGAGCCGACTTGTCGGCTCGTGGCAATCTCTAATGTCGTCATTGTGAGCGTAGCGAAACAATCTCTCTTTTTAATTTCCCGACGATGAAAAATCCAAATATACTTACCTCAGAAATAAAAAATTTAAAAAATAAAAAAAGTAATTGACATCGTTTTTTTTTTTTGGTATAATTTCAGTAAGTGAAAAATCAGGAGGTTCCTCTATGAAAAAAATTTTG
This sequence comes from Elusimicrobiota bacterium, assembly GCA_016218625.1. Lineage (GTDB taxonomy): Bacteria > Elusimicrobiota > UBA8919 > UBA8919 > UBA8919 > UBA8919. The sequence goes on along the minus strand of JACRDL010000018.1, from coordinate 4,683 downwards.
TTTGGTGTTTTTGTCTTTACCACTTTCTACTCCCTAATTTCTACTCACTGTTTTTCTGCTGAAAATTTCACAAAAGTATCTGTTTATGGCGGAGAAGTAAATGAAATCGCTCTATGTGCCTCAAATCCATCAGTAATGTATGCCTGCGGATGTTATGGTGGTTTATGGGTAAGTAAGGATGCGGGAGAAACATGGACGACAACAACATTCTATGAAACCCCTTTATCAGATAAGTCAAATGTTAGTGGGATTGTTGGTGGTGCGACACATCTTGTAGTACATCCTACTTTGCCGAATATAGTGATAGCATCTCAATTTGGAAGTTTTGGAAATAAGGTATTTCGTTCAGAAGATTATGGTCAGACATGGGAGGAAACAGGTAATAGCGAAATTTACTCTAATAATATAAATGTAAGAAAAATTGTTGCTTCACGAAAAACCGCTGGGACTTTTTATTTAGTCGGGAATAGTAATATAACTAACACTGGAACTGATCCAAATTCTGATGGCGTAGTATATAAATCCGTAGATGCAGGACTGACATGGACAAAAACATCCTTTACAAGCAGTAATACATCAGCATGGGATAGCAGCAGTAAAGCAGCATGGGATATGTGTGTGGATGCTAATGATGTGATATATGTTACTGTGGTTAATGCACCCCTTACTCCGGATATTAAAGATACAGGTTCAGCCGGCTGGTTATACAAAAGCAGTGATGGTGGTTCTACTTGGACAAAAATTAAAACCCTTAATACTGCTCCAGTGTATCTATCTATTTCAGCAAATACATTAGCAATAAATGGTTCTGGAAGTGAATCCGGTATCTACATAAGTAGCGATGGCGGCACAAGTTTTGTTTATAAATCTGGCGGATGTGGACCAATAGTAGTTTCAACAGATGGCTATAAAATTTATGGTTTCTGGAGTTCAAGAGTAAATATCAGTTCATATACTGGTTCTTCTTGGAGTAATTTTTGGAGTGATTTCGTTGCTGTTTCAACAGGGACACTGGACGGAACCAGGGGGTATTCAATAAGTTCAGTATTGATTGATCCAGCAAATCCTAATAATGTTTATGCTTCCGAGGCATATCAGGATGCATTTCTTAAAAGTACAGATACTGCAGTAACATGGAGGGTCTCCAATAAAGGTTTAGGCGGATTGATTGTATATGACGGCTGTAAAGACCCCGCTGGAAATATTTATGTCTTAGGTAGAATGGATGTATTTAAAAGTGCCGATAGTGGTGTTACCTGGAATGAAGTATTTGAAGCACCAGCAGACTTTGAAAAAGGAGTTATTGCTGCTCCTCAAACCAACTATGCATATGCATCGGCATATGGTAAGATATGGCGGACTATTGACGGCGGAGCAACATGGTCTGAAGTGCTTTCAATAGGTTCAAATTATGGAACTGCCAATAAAATTGTGTTTAACAAAAATAATTCTGCTATTGGTTACGCTGCATTTAATGATGCCAATCCAATTGGAGCAACTTCATCAAAATATATATATAAAACAACGAATTCAGGTGCGACATGGACGCAACTTGATTTAACTGGGTATTCGGTTCAATCATTGGCAATTGACCCAAATGACCCGACGATTTTATATGCCGGATTGGGTGATTTGCATCCTACTGAAAATACAAAATATTACTCATATGGCGGATTATGGAAAATAATTGATAATGGTAGTTCTGTTTCCTGGAGTAAAATTGCTTTAGATGGCTATATTCCATACAGAATAGCCCTTGATTCAAATAGTGTGATTATTGTTTCATGTATTGACCAGAATGACCCTACACCTTATAAATACGATAGACCAACATATTTTTCAACAGATGGTGGGGTAACATGGAATGAGGTTGGAATAGGTGGAGAGACAGTGGCGCCAATGGATATTGAATATTCCGATGGTTTATACTATCTTGCCAGTGAATATGGCATATATGTTTCTCGGTTTATTAATGCAACATTTACAATAATTGCAGAAAAGAAAGATTTAGGATCTGTAAGGTGTCTTATCGTCGGCTCTATGTATGCAGGTGCCAATAGGGGATTATATAAACTCAACCAGACAGCCACTTTAACCCATACAATTGAAAAACCTAAACTCTATGCATTTCCGAATCCTTTCAGTCCGAAAAAAGGTGGCGGAGGCACAACTTTAAAATATCTTATTCCTCAAGGTAAGTCCATAACATCTGTAAAAATAAGTGTGTATAATATAGCAGGAGAACTTGTTTTTGAAACAACCGATGAGACAGGTTTAACAGGTGGGAATGCATACTATTATGTCTGGGATGGCTTGAATCAGAGTGGCGAAGAATGTGCTGAAGGGGTTTATATTTTAGTATTTGATTCCAATTTAGATACCGCAAAAACAAAGATTGTATTGTATAGGAAATAAATTTTAGCGGAGGACTTTATGAAAAAGAATTTGTTTAATGTTTTTGTCTTTACCACTTACCACTTACTACTTACTACTTACTCTCTTCACGCTGCAACTATTTCCGACAAATCCGGCACCACCGGCTACACATTTCTTAAAATAGCCCAGGGTGCCCGAGCTGTTGCGATGGGTGAGTGTTATGTAGCCCTTGCGGATGATGTCAACGCAATTTACTTCAACCCTGCGGGACTTGCAAAACTTTCATCACGCGAAATAGGAGCAAATTATACTCTGTGGTTTGAAGACATCAATAAATCATATATTGGCTATATCCATCCACCGTTTAAGTTCGGAACGCTCGGTTTAGCGGTTAATTATGTGGGTATACCGTTTGAGAAAAGAACGGTTGAAGATGATTTCAATTATGAAAAGGTAACCCTGTCAAATTTAGCAATATCCGTTGCCTGGGGCAAAAACATAACGGAGAAAATGGACGTCGGTGCCGCCATAAAAATAATTACAGAAGATTTGGACGCCAAAAGAAATACGGGTTTGGCGGTTGATTTGGGCGGGATATACAAACTCAAAGAGGATTTTAACATTGGCGTATCTTTACAAAATATCGGAACGGATATGGACAGCGACTACAAAGATCCGCTGCCAATGAACATCCGTCTCGGAGTAGCAAAAAAACTATTAGATAATAAACTTACGGCGATTAGTGATTTCTACATGGGAATTGCCGATGGCACAATGTCTATCGGTCTTGGCGGGGAATATAAATTAGCCGAAATGTTCCGTCCTCGTTTAGGGTATAGGGTTAGATTAAACAATAACAACTTGACCGGACTTACCGGATTAACCGCTGGCTTTGGTATAAAATATAATAAATATCATTTGGATTATGCATTGGCCCCATATGGTGAACTCGGAACAACTCACCGGTTAGATTTTATTGTTAAGTTTTAAGAAACCGCAGAACAGATGCGGAATATAAAAATGTAGTGGCAGGGTTTTCCTGCCGAAATATAAGCACGAATGAATTCGTGCAAATGCGTTTTCTCCGATGGTAAAAACTTCGCAATCCCTTACCTCAGAAATAAAAAATTTAAAAAATAAAAAAAGTACTTGACAATTTTTTATTTTTTTGTTATATTAATAGTGGGTACGAAAAATGTCGTGCCCGCAGGTCCGTTAAAGGACATCAATAATTTGAAAACGGCGTAAAACTTTACTCAAATATGTCTCATGTTTATTGTGAGGCAAAAGTTGAGCAGTAGTTTTTTATCGCTTGTTTTGTTCTTTGAAAACTGAATAGTTGTGATGAAAAATCAGTTCGTAGTTTATTAGTTCGTAGTTCGTAGTTCGTAGTTTTTGTTTTTGCTATGAACTCTGAACTCTTAACTATGAACTGACTTTAGTAATGTTAATTTCAAAAATGTAGAGCCTATTTTCAAACAATCTTTTTTTTCGGAGAGTTTGATCCTGGCTCAGAACGAACGCTGGCGGCGTGCTTAACACATGCAAGTCGAACGGGTTTCTGCAGAACACCGCAGAGACTAGTGGCAAACGGGTGAGTAATGCGCAGGTCAACAACCGTCAAGAGGGGGATAACCAGCCGAAAGGCTGACTAATACCCCGTAAGACCACAGTCGCACTATGCGACAGAGGTAAAAGTTCCCGATTGTAAATTAAATTGGGGACGCTTGATGACGTACCTGCGTCCTATCAGGCAGTTGGTGAGGTAACGGCCCACCAAACCGATGACGGGTATCCGGCCTGAAAGGGTGAACGGACACACTGGAACTGAGACACGGTCCAGACTCCTACGGGAGGCAGCTGTGGGGAATTTTGCGCATTGGGGGAAACCCTGACGCAGCGACGCCGCGTGGAGGATGAAGGTTCTTTGAATCGTAAACTCCTTTTGTTCCTGACAAAGCGACGGAAACTTCAAAGGTGATGATAAGATGATAGGGTGATAAGTAAAAGCAGAATTTCCTTATCATCGTATAACCGTATCACCGTTTTTGGTGTTTCCGTCGTTGATGGTAAGGGACGAATAAGCATCGGCAAACTACGTGCCAGCAGCCGCGGTAATACGTAGGGGGCTAGCGTTGCTCGGAATTACTGGGCGTAAAGCGCACGTAGGCGGCTTCTTAAGTCGGTGGTGAAATCCTGGAGCTCAACTCCAGAACTGCCTTCGATACTGGGAAGCTCGAGTTCGGGAGAGGTGAGTGGAACTGCGAGTGTAGATGTGAAATTCGTAGAAATTCGAAAGAACACCAG
>JACRDL010000017.1 GCA_016218625.1 Elusimicrobiota bacterium | reverse complement strand
CACGAAACCGACTCGGAACTGTTCCGTTTCTGTTCTGTGTGTTTGGTCAGCGTCTGTTCAGTGTATTACTTTTTTTTGCCTTCTATCAGAGAAATCGGCAGTGTCCCTTCAAGGTCTGAATGCGGCTGAGGAATAACATGCACCGCAACTAATTCGCCGACTTTCTGGGCGGCGGCTGCACCGGCTTCACATGCCGATTTACATGCGGCAACTTCTCCGCGAAATAAAACGGTAACAAGTCCTGAACCGATTTTTTCCCATCCGACCACTTTAACATTCGCCGATTTAACAGCGGCATCAGCCGCTTCAATCAAAGCAATCAAACCGCGTGTCTCAATCATTCCTAACGCTTCCATCACACTGGCCTCCTTTTGAAATTACTGGAACCAAAGTCCGGTAACGAGATATTTGTTATTCCGCTTTGAAATAACAACCGTTATCAGAACATCGTCTCCCGTCTTATCATATTTTGCTTTCCACAAAATTTTTGTCATTCCCTGTGCATTCAAAAATCCGAGATATTCATATGTCTTGTAATTTCCGACCTGGTCATATATCTGCTTGATAGTTTTAGCCGCTTTTTCGCCGCCGAACGCTTCACGCATCGTATCGTCAAAATCCCTGCCGAATTTCACGGGGTCGTTTGTTTTCATTCCATTAAGTATGTTTTCCAAAATCGGATTCGCAATCGGTTTTACGTCTTTATTCGTCCTGCCTACCGGTTCCGCATATAGACCTGCTATGACGAAAAACCCGAAAAAAACCGCCGCTAAATTTTTAATCATAAAATTACCACCCTGTCGCCGTTTTTAATTCCAGCGGCGTTCGCCTCGTCGGTATCAACATGAAATTCAAGTGTCATATCCTGACGGACCCTGGCAACAACATTGTCAAAAACAAGTCCTCTTTCACCTTCGCACTTTACGCGAATTATTTCGCCGTCTTTCAACTGAAAAAATTCCGCGTCAGCAGGCGTCATATGAACATGCCTTTTTGCGATGACGCAACCCTCTCTAATTTCAATCAGTCCGTTCGGACCGATTACACTAATCGGCGCAGAATTTTTTGTATCGCCGGAAATTCTAACAGGTGCGATTATACCGAGCATAAACGAATCCGTTCTTGAAATCTCCACTTGCGTCGCCTTTCTTACGGGACCGAGCACCCGGACTTTCTTAATTTCACCCTTCGAACCTTTTATTGTTACAGATTCTTTAGAAGCAAATTCGCCCGGCTGCATCAGGTCTCTATCTTTTATAAGTTTATAATCCTTGCCGAAAAGTTTTTCTAAATCTGCGGCGCAAATATGAAGATGCCTTGCTGAAACATTCGCAATCACCGGTTTCTTTGCCCGTTTCTCTCTCAATTTAATTTTTTCAGTTATCCTTTCCGTAAGTTCATCCATAGATTTACTCCATTCTGAATCCTGTAATTTTTTCCTGCGAAATTCTTCTATCTAAAAACAAAATTTTTATTCTATATGGTTTACTGTCTAATAATTCAAATTTCGGATTTTCTTTATATTCATATCTAAATGCCTCTCCTTTATTTTTACTCGCCCCGATAATACTATCACCATAAATTATTTTTAATTCACCGTTAGGAACAGCAATAAGTAAAATTGCCAGTATTACAATATCGCCGCTTTTGTTATATTTATATACGATGTTGATGATATAAGTTAAACAGATTTTTTCACTCGGCTTATTCTTATTATAAAAAGCAGGTAAATGAACTTCATATCCTTCGCCGGGATAACTCGTTTGATTAGCACCGAGCGGGACTTTTCCCTTATAGTCAGATTTATTGTCAAATTTTGCCGTTTTAATATCTATGTGAACAAAAGCATTGTGGGTCTCAAAAAACATATCGGCACCGATAGGAGAAGAGTTGGGTTTTCCAAACTGACTGAATAACCAGTAATAAATTCTCTCGGCACCGCGAGAAAAATCAGAGTTTTGTTTTTTCTTGTCAACCCTGTTAAAAAATTCTTTCCAGTCATCTTTGATTTTATCTTTTGAGTTAAGTCCGTCAATCATTTTTTGTAAATCCTGGCTTAAATCAAAATCAATTTTTTTGAAATAGTCATGTTCTAATGTTTCTATTTTTTTCAATTTATCGTTCATAAGATTTTTATTTCGCCGCAACGTTTTTTAATAATTTTAACAAAGTCCGACTGTAATTCTATAAGAATTGATTTTCTGCCTAATTCCCTCGCCACCTTACCGGTTGTACCGGAACCGGCAAAAGGGTCTAATACAACACCTTCGGGAGGACAGCAGGATTTTATAGCCATCCTCGGTATTTCTTCAGGGAAAACGGCAAAATGTTCATATCCCGTTTTAGCAGTATTTATTCTCCATAAATCACCGGGATTTTTTCCATTAGGATGATTTTGAACGACCTGTAAAACCAATTTCGTTTCAGTCATTTCTCTGTCATATTTGTCGTCAAAATTTAATATCTTTTTTAATTTCAGCCAGTCATCAGGTAAAGGGAGCGAACCACCCGCATCTTTCCTAAACCAATGCCCGGCAGTATGCTTGTATTTGAGAATCTTATCAATTTCCTGAATACCTATTTTTCTTTTTTCGCGCCAATATCTCAAATAATCGCAGATTATATTTAAGGGTAATTCTTTTTTCCTTTTAAGAGTATATTTTTCATCTGAAATAGACATTCTGGCTCCGGGCGACGCACCTATATTTTTTTCATTGCCGCGAAATTTGCCGTTATACAAATTCCCTTTCGGTTTTTGAATTTTACCCTGTGTTTTATGCGGAATTCTTATTGCATCAATATCAAAACAAACCTTTTTCTCCCAATCATTTTTTGTAAAAAAGAAAATCGGTTCATATGTATTTGAAAATCTTGTTTTTACGGGCGAGGGCATATGGTCAGGTTTATACCATACAATCTGATTTCTTAAAAGCCATCCGCGGTTTTGCATTCCGATTGCAATTCTTGACGGAATCATCTGCAAATTTTTATCCACATAACTATCGCCGACATTCAAAAAATACGCTCCGTCGTCCCGTAATATCCTCAAAATTTCATCGCCGACTTTTACAATGTTCTCAACATATTCCTGTGGCGATTTTTCTCTGCCGAGCTGGTTTTCAACTTCATAGTCCCTTAAATTCCAGTATGGCGGCGAGGTCACAATAACAGATATGCTTTTATCCGGAATGCGATTTAATTGTTCAACGACATCACCGAGCAACAAATTAGGAACGGTATCAAGCGGTAAAGAAATAAAATCATTTTCCGAACTTTTTTCGTTTTCTTTTACTCTTTTAATTAAAACATTGTAAGAATAATCTTGTTGTATTGTTTGCATTATTTGTCACCAAGACATCTTAAAAAATTTTCCGCGACATTTTACCGCACATTTCTTTTTTTTCTTCGTGGTGTTTTGACTTCTAGTTTCTTACGAATCTTTTTAACAAGATTTCCACATCCTTTGTAGTATTCTGAACATTCAATTTCACAACGCTCATCTCTGAACCCATATTCCAAGATACAGTCTAATAACTCGTTTCTCATTTTTATCTCACCTCATATATATAAATATTGAAAAAACATTATTGTCTTCGCATAATTTCATTGTTAATTATATTTTTTGAATTAATACCTCACAAGTTTTATAAAATCATCCGCTTTAAGAGATGCTCCGCCGACGAGGCCGCCGTCAATGTTCGGCTGTCTCATTATTTCTGAAAAGTTATCCGGTTTGACAGAGCCGCCGTATAAAATGCGAACGCTTTCTGCGGCATCTTTGCCGTATATTTCCGAATAAAGTTTTCTGATGAATGCGTGCACTTCCTCCGCCTGTTGAGGTGTGGCTGTTTTGCCTGTTCCGATTGCCCAGACGGGTTCATAAGCGATAACTAAAATTTTTGGTTCTTCTCCTGTTAATCCTGTTAATCCAATTCTGACTTGCCTTTCAATTACCGAAAATGTCTCGTTTTGTTCTCTCTGCTGTAATGTTTCGCCGACGCAAACAATCGGGAACAGTCCATTTTCAAATGCAACTCTCATTTTTTTGTGAACACTTTCGTCGGTTTCACCGAAGTACTGTCTTCTTTCCGAATGCCCAATAATTACATATTCGCAGCCGATATCTTTGAGCATTAAAGGGGATATTTCGCCGGTAAAAGCGCCTGATTTTTCAAAATACATATTTTGTGCGCCTAATTTTATGTTTGAATTTTTTATTACTTCTTTTGCCACTACCAGAGAAGTAAACGGCGGACAAACAAGTATCTCACGATTTCTTACATCTGATAACTTTTGTTTCAACTGTGTTACCAGCTCAACCGTTTCGCCGACGGTCTTGTTCATTTTCCAATTACCTGCAATAAGCGGAATTCTTTTGTTCATTTTTTCTCCTTAAATTTTTTAAATTTTAGCATTAAATTCTATTAAAAAATTTACAAAAAGTCAAGCAAAATTTTCTTCCCAGACACAGACACGATTTCTTCCTTCTCGTTTTGCTTTATAAAGCGCATCGTCAGCCATTTTTATAAGTTTGTCTTTATCAATTTTTCTCTCACCATGCCACGAGACAACTCCGACGCTGATTGTGATTTTAAGTTTTCTGCCTTTTAATTCCAACGGCGTGTTTTCAATATTTTTTCTCAAACGTTCGGCAATCGTTTTTACAATTTCCGGTGTCTGTTCAAACTTCGGATCCGGTACAAGTATCACCGCAAATTCCTCGCCGCCGTATCTGGCTAGGATATCCGTTGTGCGCATCGTATTTTTCAGTATTTTTGACAACTGCACGAGTGCGGCATCTCCGACCTGATGACCGTAATCATCATTAAAATTTTTGAAATGGTCTATATCAAACATAATCAACGAAAGTGTCTGGTCAAATCTTTTTGCCCGATCCATCTCCTTTTCAAGACGGTGATGAAAGTATTTGTGAATATAAAGTTCTGTCAGCCCGTCGGTAATCGCATTCTCATATAATTTTGCGTTCTGTATCGCGACCGCCGATTGATTCGCCAAAATTGATGCTATTCTTTTGTCGTACTCGGAAAATTTTTCTCCGCCGACTTTTTTGTCAAGCGAGACAACACCTAAAACATGCCCTTTGAAAATTAAAGGCAGGCACAGAAGCGTTTCTTTCGGACGGGATTTAGTCGGGTCTGAAATGAAATCAAGATACAGATATTTTTCCTTGCTGGTGTCATCAATAAGGACAGATTCACAGGTAGCGGCAACGACACCGGCAACACCTTCGGCAAGTTTCGGTCTGACAACCTCATATGCGCGGGCTGAAAGTCCGAGACCTGCTTTTATTTCAAGCGTCTGATTATCCTCATTCATCAGCATAATGGAGCCCTTTGAAACATTAACCGATTTCGCAAACGCATTCATTATTTGAGGAAGAAGTTCTCTCATTTCAAGTATAGCGGTGATATCTTTGGAAACATCCTGTATAAGTTTCAGGTCGGCATTAAGCCGTTCAAGTTCTCTTGTTTTTCGTCTGAAAAAAAGCACTGAAATCCAAAGAATATAGGCGATTGAAACCAACGCAAAAATAATAATAACTATATACGACCAATAAGGCAAATTCATATTTTTTTCAACCTCATTTTTCACCCTGAATGGTGGAATACATTTCTGAAACCTGTTTTTTCAATACAGGATGTACAAAATTCGGGGCAATTTCCACAAGCGGAATTAAAATAAAGTTTCTGTTATGCAAATCACTGTGCGGAATTGTAAGTTTTTTATTTTTTATTACTTTTTTACCGTAGAACAAAATGTCAACATCTATTTCACGGGGACCCCAGCGGAAACTTTTAGTTCTTCCGATTTTTTTCTCAATTTTCTTGCAGAGTTCAAGCAGTTCCGACGGCAATAGTTTTGTTTTTAATTTTGCGACAGCGTTCAGAAATTTTTTCTGCTTTTTATAACCGTAAGGTTTTGTTTCGCGAAGTTCAGATAACCGCAACACTTTTTGACCGCTCTTTTTTAGAAGTTTTATCGCCTTCAAAATGTTTTTTTTCCTATCCCCTTTATTTGAGCCGAGACCCAAAAAAATTGTCATCATCTGTAATCTTTCAACCTATAGGAAAGTATAAATCTTGTATGATGAATGTTGAGTAGCAAATAGAATTGCTAAAAGTCCTTTGTAAAGATAAAATAAGAACCTGTCCTGAACTTGTTTCAGGAACAAAAATTTACAAAGGAGGCATTCATATGAGTATTGCACAATTAAACGCAACTTGTCCCGAACCTGT
>JACRDL010000016.1 GCA_016218625.1 Elusimicrobiota bacterium | reverse complement strand
TTCTTAATCATATCTTCTAGTTTTGCTAGTTCTTTTTCGTTTTTAGCATATAGACGCGAGTTGCTTGTAAAGAATTCTTTAAGGACTTTTATTAACTTTTTAACATTCGTTCTTTCTTCCTTATCTTCGGGATAATATTTTTTATTACTGTCGTTCTTACACTATTTAATACGCTTACATTAAACCTTATTTCCGGCTGTCGCGTTAACGGAATTATTATAGGTACGGATGATGTTGACTATGCCAAACACTCTGATGTGATTATCTTCATATCTTACAATCCGAAAAAAAGATTTTTGGATGTTATCTCTATTCCGCGGGATACGAACATTTTCGTTGAAGGGGTAGCAATACGAAAAATAAATCAGTTATATGCATATTCCTACAAAAAAAGCAAAAGTCATCGTGATGCTACGGAAAGCATAAGAAATGAACTGCAGAAAATCCTCGGAACGGATATACAGTTTTATGCTCAACTTGATTACAGCGGTTTCAGAAACTTTATTGATGTTTTGGGCGGTGTAAAAGTTGACATTAGTCAGGCGATGAATTACGACGATAACTGGGGCAAACTTCACATACATTTTTCAACTGGCACGCATTTGCTTAACGGACAAAAGGCGTTGGAATACATAAGATACAGAACCGGCGACCGTGCGGATTTAGACAGGATTTTAAGACAACAGGGTTTTATGCGTGAGGTTATAAATAAGGTTAAAGACCCCAGGGTTATTATAGGATTTCCAAAAATTGCAAAAATTCTTTATCAAAACATCCATACAAACATTTCCGTCTGGGATATACTGGCGGTTATTTATGAATTAAAAAATTTTAATCTTTCAAATGTTCGTTTGCAGTCACTTCCCGGTTCGCCGTCAAGAGGTGTTTGGGTCGTCGACCCGTCGGCAGTTCAGAAATCAATAGAATTGATTACAACCGGTCTTGTGAATGATATTGAGAAATTCCCGACATATTCAAATGTTGTCGTTGAGATATTCAATGCATCCGGTAAAACAAATCTTGCCGGGCAGATGCGTCGTGCACTGCTGAAAAAAAATTTTGATGTTATAAAAATCGGAACTTATCCCGCAGAATCAAAATATGAAAAAACGCTTGTTATAGACAGAATGGGCGAACTTTCCAAGGCGCAGCAGATTGCGGATGTTATAGGTGCTAAAGAAGTTATCACAAAAATTGACTCCACACGCGGAGTGGATGTTACTGTTATTATAGGTCGTGACTGGGAAGGACTTAAAAATATATGGGTCAAAAAATAGACCCCGCATCAATGTGCGGGGTAAATTTCAGGAAGTTAGCAAAACGGGCTGCGGAATTGCTTAAAGAGAAAAAAGGCAGAGATATAATTATTCTGGATGTAAGAAAAATTTCGGATTTTACCGACTATCTTGTTATAGCGAGCGGAACTTCCGACACTCACATAAAGACGCTTTTTTCGGAAGTTGAAGAAAAACTGCCGATTTTACTATACAAAAAAGAGACAAAAAATAAAACGAAATGGGCGGTTCTTGATTACGGAGGGCTTGTTGTTCATGTGTTCCATACCGACTCAAGAAAATTTTACAATATAGAAAGCAACTGGGGATTGGCGAAGAAAATTTCCGCCACGAAGGTTAACAAAAGGAAATCAAAAAATGTTAAAAGACGCAAGTAAAATAATTGAAAAAATATTAGGTGAGTTAAAAATCACCGATGATATAAGGTATACTGTTGAGATTCCGCCGCAGGCTTTTGATGCAGATGTTTCTACTAATGTAGCGATTCTGCTTTCAAAAATTATTAAAAAAAACCCGAAAGAAATTGCCGATGAAATAATAGAAAAAATAAAAAAAGAAGAAATTGTTGCTGATGCAAAATTCCAGTCGGGTTTCATAAATATAATTTATTCCGATAATTACATTTATAGCAATCTTATCAAATCCATGCATTCCTTACATTCTGGCATATTAAACGGCAAAAAGATTCTTATAGAGTTTGTATCGGCTAATCCTACCGGACCTTTGCATATCGGGCATGGCCGCGGCGCTGCCTATGGCGATTCAATTGCTCGACTATTTGAATTTTTGGGTGCCGAAGTTGAACGGGAGTATTACATAAATGATGTCGGAAATCAGATGGAATTACTATCGGGCTCGGTTCAGGCATATATTGAAAAAAAATCGCTTCCGGAAAATGGATATAAGGGAAAATATATTGAGGATATAGCGAATGAAGTTCAGAGTTCAGAGTTCAGAGTTCAGAGTTCAGAAATAAAGGAATACACGATAAATAAAATTCTTGAATGGATAAAAAATGACTTGGAACAATTCGGAGTTCATTTTAATAACTGGTTTCGGGAATCTTTGCTTTACAAAAAAAATGAAGTGAACGGAATAATACAAAAACTGGAAGAAAAAAATGTTGCATATCAAAAAGACGGTGCCGTTTGGTTCAAGTCAACTGATTTTTCCGACGATAAAGACAGAGTGCTTGTCCGTGAGGATGGAAGAAAAACATATCTTGCCTCCGACATTGCATATCATTTCAATAAATATCAAAGAAATTTTGATGAGTACATAGACATCTGGGGTGCCGACCATCACGGTTATGTAGAAAGAATGAAAGGTGCTGTTAAAGCGGTCGGTTGCGACGATAAAAAACTGAAAATAATTTTATATCAACTTGTAAATATTATAAAAGACGGAAAAAAAGTAAATATGTCAACACGGTCCGGCGAGTTTATTACTCTTAAAGAGGTCATTAACGAGGTCGGCGTTGATGCGACCAGATTTTTTCTTTTGATGAGAAACTCTGAAAGTCATCTGGATTTTGATTTGGATTTAGCAAAAAAGCAGGCGCCGGAAAATCCGGTTTTTTATGTCCAGTACGGACATGCAAGAATTTGTTCTATATTCAAAGAAGCGGAGAAAAGAGACAAGAGATTAGAGATTAGAGAATTAGAAGGTAGAGAGAAAAAACTTCAACTTCTCAAATTAAAAGAAGAGAGGGAACTGATAAAAAAAGTTTTGTATTTTGATGATTTGCTGGGAATTGCCGCCCGGGATTATGCACCGCATTATTTGACAAAATATTTGCAGGATATTGCATCTTGCTTTCATTCTTACTATAATAGAAATAGGGTGATAACGGAAAACACCGATAAAACCTTTGCCCGACTTGCAATGTGTCAGGCGGTAAAAAATGTGATAAAAGACGGATTAAATATTCTCGGGGTATCTGCTCCGGAAAAAATGTAAAAAATGTAACCACGAATAGACACGAATAAACGCGAATAATAAAGATTGTAGGCACGAATTTATTCGTGCAAATTAGTGTTAATTCGGTAAAAAAAGGAGGGTGTATGGAATTTGGGAATTGGAAGTTGCAGAGATTTTTTGTTTTTGGTTTTGTGTTTTTAATTTTCAGTTGTCTTTATGCCGACGAACTTTTGGTACAACAATATATCAAAGGTTTGAAGGATAAAAAGAAATCGGTGAGAATTGAATCCGCACAGAAACTGGGAGAGATAGGAAAGCAGGATGTTGTTGAACCCTTAAGGAATGCATTAAACGACAAGAGCGACGATGTTCGCGTGGAAGTCGTAAAAGCACTATCTAAAATTCAGGGTGATTCAGCGGTTTCGGCGCTTGCCGTTGCGGTGAAAGATAAAGATGACGATGTCCGTATGGCTGCTGTTGACAGTTTATCCTCGCAAAACAGCAAGGCGGCAATCGGACCTCTGATTGAGGCAACAAAAGACAAAAATAATTCTGTTAAAAAATCAGCGATAAATCTTTTGGGAACCTTTTCGGATTCATCACTTATACCCACGCTCTCAAATTGTCTTAGAGATAAAAATATTAATGTTCGCCTGTCGGCTGTCTATGCGATAGGAAGTATAGGCGGAATTGATGCTATTCGGGCTCTTTCAGTTGTCTTGAATGATAAAGATGAAAATGTAAGTGTTGCTGCAATTAATGTTTTAGGTGCGCTCGGCGATCAAAATGCTACTCCGCTTTTGACGGCAATATTGAGACAAAAAAGAGATATAACCGTTCATAACGCCGTTGCAGATGCGCTTATTAATCTTGGCGATAAATCCGCAATCCCTTCAATCGTTGAATTTTTAGAAAAAATTGACGAGGAGGATAAAGGTAAATTCCGAGAGGCAATTATAAAAATACTTGATAAAAACAAATCTGCTTCGTCTAAAAAGGAAACAGTAAAAATAAAACCCGTTGAACTTCCGACACCGACTGTCCATGAAACTCCGTCGGTACAACCCGCAGAAACTCCGGTTCAGCCGCCGTCGGTCGTCCCGCAGGGGCAACAAGTTTCGCAGACACAACTTTCACAGGAAGAAAAACTTAAACTTATGGGACAGTATTATTCTGCGGGAGTTACCCTCTATGAAAAAAGAGAGTATGAAAAAGCAATTGCCGAATGGGAAGAGGTTCTTAAACTTGACCCGAATCATAAGCAGTCAAAAAAGATGATAGAGAAAGCCAAAAAACAAATGAAAAAATGATTTGCAATAATATAAAAATTATTCTGGAAAGAATTGAAAAAGCGAAAAATAAAGCTGGTTTAAAAAAAGATATTGAACTTGTAGCGGTTACTAAAACTGTATCAATTGATAAAATAAAAGAAGCGATTGATTCCGGTATAAAGGATATCGGTGAAAATCGCATTCAGGAAGCGGAAAAGAAATTTAAAGAATTTCCGGAAACTGTAAAAATCAAAAAACACTTAATCGGACATTTACAGACGAACAAAGTAAAAAAAGCGGTTGAGTTGTTTGATTTGATTCAGTCGGTTGACAGTGTTTATTTATTGGAAGAAATAAACAGGCAGGCGGAAAAAATCAAAAAAATTCAGGAATGTTTTATTGAAATAAAAATTTCAGAAGAAGAAACAAAATATGGTTTGCCGCCAGCGGAACTTGAAAGTTTTATGGAAAAAGCAGTGAATCTAAAAAATGTAAAAATCACGGGGATTATGGCACTGGCACCTTATTTTGAAAATCCCGAAGCAACACGTCCATATTTTAAACAAGCATATAAATACTTCTCGTTACTCGTTACTCATTACCCGTTACTTTATCTTTCCATGGGAATGACGGATGATTTTGAGATTGCGATTGAAGAGGGTTCTAATATGGTGCGCATCGGAACGGGAATTTTCGGAGAGTAAAAAGATGCGAGGGATTAGGTGGGTTTCAACCCACCTGTCAAAGCCCGAAGCATTGCACAATAAATGTAGCCCCCGACTTTAGTCGGGGGTGAGCGGAGCGAATGTATGAGCAAAAGAATAGAAATAGACAGAAGATTATGGGTGCGTCGCGATGAAGAAAGACGCAAAGAAGAAAGGAGAGCTATTAATATACCCGTAGATATAGATAATAGGGTGAATCAACGAAGAAAAGTTGAAAGGCGAAAAATTGAAAAGCGGAAAAATGAAAGACGCAATAAATAAAAAAATCGGTTTTATCGGTGCCGGGAACATGGCAGAAGCGCTGATTTCTGGAATTGTAAAAAGTGGGATTCGTGCAAAAAATATTTTTGCTTCCGATATAAGTTCGGCACGGCTTAAATTTATTTCCAAAAAATACAGAGTCCAAAAATGTGCCAGCAATCCTGCAATTGTTAAACAAGCCGATATAATTTTTCTTGCCGTTAAACCGTATCAGATTAAAGAGGTGTTAAAAGAAATTTCAGGTTCGGTGAAACAAACGCAACTTGTAATTTCAATTGCTGCGGGAATAAAAACGCAAATGATAGAAAAATATCTGAAAAAAACTGCAGTCATACGCGTTATGCCGAATACACCTGCTTTAATAGGCAGCGGGGCGATTGCGATAACACCGGGCAGATACGCGAAAAAATCTGACCTTCAATTTGCAAAAAAACTTTTAACTTTCTGCGGCATTGTGGTTGAAGTCGAAGAAAAAGATATGCATTCCGTAACCGCAGTTTCCGGCGTCGGCCCTGCTTATATTTTTTATATCGCAGAGGTTATGGGAAAGACAGCCGAAAAACTCAGGATGCAAAAAGATGTTGCAAAAAAACTTGTAAATCAAACTTTGCTTGGTGCCTCAAAAATGCTGATTTTATCGAATGATGAACCCGAAAATTTAAGACAGAAAGTGACATCAAAAGGCGGCACGACTGAAGCGGCATTCAAAGTGTTGATGAAAGAAAAATTTGGCAAGATTTTTGAGAAGGCAATTTTTGCAGCAATGAAAAAGTCAAAGAAATTATCAAATGGTTAAGACACTATATCTAAAAAATAATGTTTTGAAAATTTTGGACCAGCGGCTTTTACCGTCTAAAATTATTTATATTGTCTGTAGAAATCATAAAGATGTTTATTACTGCATTAAAGATATGGCTGTGCGGGGCGCTCCGGCAATAGGTGTTGCCGCGGGTTACGGAATGTATCTGGCTTCATTAGAAAAAGAATTCAAAGATTTGAAAGATTTGAAAGATTATCTTGGAAAAGCAGGAAAATATCTTGTATCGGCGAGACCAACTGCAATAAATCTTTTTTGGGCAATTGAGAGAATAAATAAAGTCGTTCAATTGTTCAATGATTCATTAGTTCAAGAGTTAATAGCGGTTATTAAGACAGAAGCGGATAAAATTTATCAGGAAGATATTCTGATAAATAAAAAAATAGGCGAAAACGGAGCAAAACTTCTGAGGAAAAATTCAACGCTGCTGACCCATTGTAATGCCGGTGCTTTGGCGACAGCGGGGTGGGGAACTGCATTAGGCGTCATAAGAACTGCGCATAAAAAAGGAAAAATAAAATTGGTTTATGTCGACGAAACAAGACCCTATTTACAGGGTGCTCGGCTTACATCGTGGGAACTTTTACAGGAAAAAATCCCATGTGTTTTAATCACCGATAATATGGCGGGTTATTTCATGTCTACGGGTGTAATTGACGGAGTTATCGTCGGTGCCGACAGAATTGCCGCCAATGGCGATACAGCAAATAAAATAGGCACTTATTCGATTGCCGTTTTATGCAAATATAACAACATACCGTTTTATGTCGCTGCACCAAGTTCAACTTTTGATTTAACGATTTCTGATGGTAAAAAAATAAAAATTGAATACAGGAATTCGGATGAAGTTACTTTTATCAATAAGAAACGCATCGCACCCGTCGGAGTTAAAGCCCTCCATCCCGCGTTTGATGTTACGCCTCACAATCTTATAACCGCCATCATTACAGAAAAAGGAGTAATAAAAAATCCGTCAAAAGAAAGGATAAAGAAAATTTTAGGTGTATAAGTTATGGACTACAGTAAAACGGTAAATCTTCCGCAAACGAATTTTTCAATGAAGGCGAATCTTCCTCAAAAAGAGCCGCAGATTTTGGATTTTTGGAAGAAAACGGATATTTATAAAAAACTTACTGAAAAAAATAAAGGTAAAAAAAAGTTCATTTTGCATGACGGTCCTCCTTACGCCAACGGGCACATTCACCTCGGTACCGCTCTCAATAAAATACTGAAAGATATAACAATAAAATATAAGTTATTAGCGGGTTTTGATTCGCCGTATATTCCGGGATGGGACTGTCACGGGCTTCCGATTGAATATCAACTGATGAAAGACATTGGGAGTAATAAAGCCGCCGTTGATAAAATTAAGTTCAGAAAAAACGCGGCGGATTTTGCTATGAAGTTCGTCGGAATCCAGCGCGATGAATTCATACGGCTGGGGTGCCTCGGCGATTGGGAAAATCCGTATCTTACTCTTAAAAACGAGTATGAAGGGACAATCGTTTCCGTATTCAGAAAATTACTCAAAGAGGGTTACATTTACAGGAAATTGAAACCGGTTTATTGGTGTTCGTCCTGCGAAACCGCTCTTGCCGATGCGGAAGTTGAATATGCCGACCATGTCTCGCCGTCAATATTTGTAAAATTCTCAGTTATTGCCTTACCTAATTCTCTTAATTCTCTAATCTCTAATCAACTATTTGTTATTATTTGGACCACAACGCCGTGGACACTTCCCGCCAATGTTGCTGTTGCTTTTCAGCCGAACATTGATTATGTAATTGCGGAAACGCTTGACGGTGAAAGGTATATTTTTGCCGAAGCACGGCTTGAATATCTGAAAAAAATTCTGAAAATATCCGATTGCAAAATTATATCAAAGATTAAGGGTTCTCAACTTGAGGGAATTAAATGCCAGAATCCTGTGGTTGCTCGGGAATCGGTCGGAGTGCTTGCCGGTTTCGTCTCGTTAGAGGATGGTTCTGGAATTGTCCATATAGCGCCGGGTCACGGCGAAGATGATTATATCGTCGGATTAAAATATAATTTACCGACGGTTTCACCAGTTGACGATAGGGGAAAATTTACCGAGGATGTAAAAGATTTTGAGGGAGAAAATGTTTTCGCCGCCAACGAAAAAATAATAAAATTTTTGGAAGAAAAAAGAATGCTTCTTGGAAGGCAGGATATTTCACATTCTTATCCTCATTGCTGGAGATGTAAAAAACCGATAATTTTCCGTGCTACAAAACAATGGTTTTTATCGGTGAAAAATAAAAATTTAAGGGAGCAATTATTGGCGTCGGTAAAAAAGGTGAATTGGGTTCCGCAATACGGAGAAAACAGAATCAGGGGTATGCTTGAGGTTCGTCCCGACTGGTGTTTGAGCCGTCAGAGGCTGTGGGGAACGCCACTTCCAATTATTTATTGTTCCGATTGCGATGAGCCAGTTCTGGATGAACCTATTTTGGAAAAAATTGAAAAAACAATAAGCCAATATGGTTCCATCAAATATCTTGAAATGCCTGTAAAAGAAATTTTAATTGAAAACACAAAATGTAAAAAATGCGGCTCCGAAAATTTTAAGAAATCCGACGATATTTTGGATGTATGGTTTGATTCCGGCGTTTCATCGTTTGCTGTTTTGAAGACAAATGAAGCGCTTTGTTTCCCGGCTGATTTATATTTAGAAGGAAGCGACCAACACCGCGGCTGGTTTCAAACATCCTTAATTCCTGCCGTTGCCCTTGAAAAAACCCCGCCGTATAAGACCGTTCTTACCCATGGTTTTGTGGTTGATGGAGTTGGAAAAAAAATGTCAAAATCACTCGGTAACGTAATTGTTCCACAGGATATAATTAAAAAATATGGCGTAGAGATTTTGCGGCTTTGGGTTGCCTCCGAAAACTATCAGGAGGATATTCGTTTGTCGGAAGAAATTCTCACCCATTTAATTGATGCGTATAGAAAAATAAGAAATACTATTAGATTTATGCTTGGTAATATCAGCGAGTTTACTGAAAAAGACAGGATTGTCTACGACGAACTTTTAGATATTGATAAATGGATGCTTTCAAAACTTCAGTGGCTTATTTCCGAATTAAAAATTGGTTATGATAATTATGAATTTCATAAGGTCTTTCGTCTGATGTACAATTTTTGCGTCGTCGAACTTTCATCCTTTTATTTTAATATGTTAAAAGATCGTCTTTACACTTTCAATAAAAAATCAAAAGAGCGATTATCGGCTCAAACAGTAATTGAAGAAATATTTCTTAAATTACTTCCGTTTCTTGCCCCGTTCATCTCTTTTACTGCGGAGGAATCGTATCAGGAATATTTGTTAGTCCGAAGTCCGAAGTCCGAAGTCCGAAGTCCCAATATTGAGAGTGTATTTCTGTTGGAGATACCCGAGTCCAATGAAAAATTTGTAAATCAGGAAATTGAAAAAAAGTTTGAAAAAATAATAAAAATAAGGGATGTCGTGTTAAAATCGCTTGAAGATGAGAGAAAAAAGGGAGTTATCGGAAATTCGCTTGAAGCAAAAGTTGTATTATACACAAGTGATGACGAGAAAAAGAAATTCCTGAAAGAAAACCACCAAAATCTTTTAGACACATTTTTGGTTTCCCAACTTGAAATCGCTGAGAGTTCCGTCGGCGGAAACAAAGATGAGTCAGAAAATATAGAAGTCAAAATTTTACAGGCCGACGGTAAAAAATGTGTGCGATGCTGGATGTGGTCCGACTCGGTAGGCAAAGATCCCGCCCACCAGGAAATCTGCTCAAAATGTGCAAAAAATCTTTAATAATCTGTCATTGCGAGGCGAAGCCGTGGCAATCTCGAAATTTAAACTTATTGTAATTGTATTTCTTATTTTTCTATTAGACCGGATTACGAAGTATTTTATCGTAAAAAATTTTTATCTCGGCGAATCATCGGCGGTAATAAAAAATGTTTTTCATATAACATACATTACCAATACCGGCACCGCATTCGGGATGTTGCAAAAATACGGCAGCGTGCTTCTCATTTTTTCAATCGTTGCGATAATTTTAATTTCAATTTTGGTCTTTAAGCAAAAAACTCACCCGCATACTCACTCACTTGCTCTTTCTTTAATTTTAGGTGGTGCCCTCGGCAACCTTTTTGACCGTATTTTTCGCGGTGAAATCGTAGATTTTTTTGACTTCCGCATCTGGCCCATTTTCAATATCGCCGACTCAGCAATCACCGTCGGAATAATTATCCTATTTTATTTTTCCATTTTCGCCAAAAAAAATCCTTGACAAAATCATATTTTTGTGTTATAGTTATATCGGAAGAGATAAGACAAAAAGATATACATTAACCCCTGTTTTACGATTTAACCAGTTGAGTGAAAAAAGAAAATGAACAGAAAGATACTTGAAATAATTTTGTCGGGGTTATCTGATAAAAATATAAGATTCAATGATTTAAGGAAATTAGTGTTCTCTTTAGGATTTGCTGAGAGAATAAAAGGCAGTCATCATATTTTCACGAAATCAGGTGTAATAGAAATAATTAATCTTCAGCCACTGGATGATGGTAAAGCCAAACCATACCAGATAAAACAGGTTAGAAATTTAATCTTGAAATACAAAATTCATGAGGAGGTGTTAAGGAATGGGCAAATATGAAATTATAATTTACTGGAGCAAAGAGGACGAGGCATTTATCGCAGAAGTCCCGGAATTGCCAGGGTGCATTGCTGATGGAAAAACTTACGAAGAAACAGTAAAAAATGCTAAGGTGATAATAAATGATTGGATAGAAACGGCAAAAAAGATTGGCCGAGAAATACCGGAACCCAAAGGAAAGTTAGTTTACGCTTAAACACTTTAATCAGAGTTCTTTATTGTAGAAACAGAATGCTGTTTTCTTAAAGATGGAGGAGACGATGATGCAAGAGTTATTTCAGGAGTCGCATGGATTTTTTAAAGTTCCATTCCTTACTTATCTGCTCGGAGGAATATTGTTAGGAGTTGGAATTAGAATTTTGTTGTTGGGTAGATACCCTTCCTTTTCTGCCTGGGTAATATATGTGTGTGGTTTTATTTCAATTCTTGCTGGCATTATGATGTTCAATTTCGATAAAATGCAAACAACTATTACTGATAGAGGTATTAAAGTGCAGTTCGGGATATTCAAAAAGTTTATCCCAAAAGAAAATATTCTCGCTTGTAGTCCATTTTTGTATAATTGGAGAAACTTTGGCGGATGGGGAATCAGACGGTCTGGTGATAATACAACTGCATATAGCGTAGTTAGTACCGGCAAGCATTCAATAAGAATTACTTACCTGAATAAACATCAGCAAAAAGCAGACCTTGTTATTTCTACTATAGAAGAAGAAAAAATATGCAATCTTCTCAAAAAAGTAAATCCAAATATTATATTTGATTAATACGGGTACATTTCTGGTATCATAGTGAAAAAGAAACGGGTTCAATAAAATTAAAATGACTGATTTATCAGTGGTCATTTTTTTTTATTTTTAGTTGCTATTTTTTGTGGTTTTGGTATAATTTATACAATCCAAATTTTTAATTTTACATTTTCAATTTTTAATTGCCTTTATTATGTATCCAACGCTTTTTAAAATTGGTTTTTTAGAAATTCACACTTATGGCGTTTTTGTGGCGCTCGGTTTTTTTGTCGGATTTAGAACGCTTCTTTTCTACGGCAGGAAGTCAAACATATCTTCAGAAATTATTGAATCACTCACTTTTTTAGTTTTTATTTTTTCGTTGATTGGTGCACGGTTTTTCTATGTTTTAATTTCTTGGCAGGAGTTTGCAGATAATCCGTTGGATATTTTAAAAATCTGGCAGGGCGGGTTGGTCTTCTGGGGCGGATTTTTAGGCGGTGCGATAACCGGAATAATTTTTTCTCTGAAACATAAAATACCGCTCTGGAAACTTGCCGATGTTTTTGCGCCCGCGTTGGCCATCGGGCACGCTTTGGGCCGTATCGGCTGTTTTTTTGCCGGTTGCTGTTACGGGAGAATTACCGACTCATTTTTAGGAGTCGTTTTTCCCGAAAATTGTCTTGCGCCGACAGGTATAAAACTAATACCTACACAAATTTTGTCGTCAGGGTTACTTTTCATACTTTTTTTAATATTAGTGATTTTTTGGAAAAGAAAAAAGTTTGACGGTCAGATATTTTTGACATACACCGTTCTTTTTTCCGCCGGCAGATTTTTAATTGAATTTTTAAGAGGGGATTTCAGGGGAAATTTGATTTTGGGAATTACCCCGACGCAGATTGTTTCAATTATGATTTTCATAGTCAGCATAATAGCATGGAAAAAATTATCTCGGACAAAGAAAGAATCCGCTTAGACAATTTCCTTAAAGAAAAATATCCCGATTATTCCCGCGGTTATTTTCAACGGCTTATAAAAAACGGGTTTGTAAAAATAAACGATAAGCACTCCGAATCCGGTCATAAGATTCATATAGGCGATGTTGTGGAAATTGATTTCGTAGATAAAGAACAGAAAACCCTTCCGTCTCAAATTCCGCTTGAAATTATTTTTGAGGATAAGGATTTAATAGTAATAAATAAACAACCGAATCTTGTCGTTCATCCTGCGGGCTATCATCAGAAGGACACCCTTGTTAACGGACTTTTATATTACTTTGACGGAAAATATTTTCCGTTTCTTGTTCATCGACTTGACAAGGATACTTCTGGTGTTATTGTGGTTGCGAAAAATGAAAAATCAAAAGAATTTCTGTCAAGACAGTTCCAGAATCGTAATGTAGAAAAAAAATATCTTACAATTGTGAACGGAATAATAAAGGAAGATGACGGAATTATTGAGACCCCGCTGGGAAGGTCAAGGGAATTTAGAAAAAAAATAGTCGTCGGTTCCGCATCAAAAAAGATGTCAAAGACCTTTTTTAAGGTTATTGAACGGTTTAAAACCGCGACATATCTTGAAGTGAAACCGTACACGGGGCGAACCCACCAGATAAGAGTGCATCTGGCATACATCGGACATCCTGTTATCGGCGATGTTGAATACGGCAAGGTCGCCGCAGGTGGAAAACCGTCGGAAATAGCAAAACGACAACTGCTTCACGCATCAAACATAAAACTTACCCATCCATCAACTAAAAAGAAAATAGAGTTTTCCGCCTCGCTTCCAAAAGATTTTCAGTCGGCATTAAATTTTTTCAAAAATGAAAAAAGCAATAATTTTTAATCCTGCTAAAGCGGGACAAGTTTTTATATTTTTAATTTTTAATTGCCTGAATTTATATTCGCAGGAAATAAAAATTTCGGATGCCGACATTGCGTTAATGAAACTTGAAAAAAACATTGTTGATATACAAAATTCAATTACTGAAATTAAAGAAACCGTTAAATCGTCCGCTGATACCTCAAGTATTTTGACGGAAAAAATAACTAAACTTGAAGAAGAAACGGTGATGTTAAAAAAATCACTTGAAGAAATATCGGCACTCTATCGGCAAATTGCTGAATTGGAAAAATCACAGAAAGATATGGAAGCAGAGCTTAAAAAAAACTTTGGTAATAAAATTAAAGCAAACGAGGATGCAATAAAAATTATTTTAGACGATATTTACCGTCTCAGAGAAGATATAATTGCCGGTAGAAAACCCGTTGTTTCCATAAAAAGACCTTTCAAGGAATACATTCCGTATATTGCGCTCGGTGTATCCGTTATTTCACTGATTGCCGCCGTCCATTGACCCCGTTAGAAATGGCGTATCTCGCCGAGATATTTCTAACAGGGTTGACAAACCGATTTTTTTTTGATAAAATTAAAACAAGTTCAATAATAATTTTTCATTTTCAATTTTTAGTTTTTAATTGCCGTTCTTGGAGGTTTTTATGAGTTTCGGAAAAGGAAAAATCTGGTTTGACGGGAAATTCATTGATTGGCAGGACGCAAAAATACATGTTATGTCGCATGTCGTTCATTACGGCTCATCCATTTTTGAGTCAATGCGCTGTTATAATGCAGAAAACGGTCCCGCTATATTCAGGATGGACGCCCATATTGACCGTTTATATGATTCGGCAAAAATTTACAGAATGAAAATCCCGTTTTCAAAAAAAGAATTTTCCGCCGCTGTCATTGATGTCGTAAAAAAAAATAACTTCAAGGAGTGTTATATCAGACCGATTGTATTTCGCGGATACGGCGAGATAGGGGTTAATCCTCTGAAAAATCCCGTCAACTGTGCGGTTGCCGCATGGGAGTGGGGCGCTTACCTCGGTAAAGATGCATTAGAAAAAGGAGCGTCTGTTATTGTTTCGTCTTGGCGCCGTGCCGCACCGGATACAGTTCCTTCGCTTGCAAAAGCCGGCGGGAACTATATCAATTCGCAGTTAATAAAAATGGAAGCCATACAAAGCGGTTATGAAGAGGCTATCGCGCTTGATGTCTACGGCTATGTTTCGGAAGCATCGGGAGAAAATATTTTCATCGTCAAAAACGGCGTAATTTTCACGCCGCCTACCAGTTCTTCAATACTTGCCGGCATAACACGGCACACCGTTTTTACACTTTCCCGAGATATGAACATCAGAATTGAACAGCATTCCATTCCGAGGGAATCACTTTACATTGCCGACGAGGTTTTTTTAACCGGCACCGCCGCGGAGATTACACCCGTTTCAAAAATTGACAACATAATTATAGGCAAAGGAAGTTGCGGCGAAATTACTAAAAAATTACAGACGGAATATTTCAACATTTTAAGAGGGAAAACTAAGGATAAATATAACTGGTTGACTTTTGTAAAATGAAACTTACTTCACACATTGTTATATCTTTTTCCATATCGGTATTTTTATATGCCATGTTTCGTTCGTACATTCTCGCCTCTGCCTCTTTTATCTTCGGAATTTTTGTTGACCTTGACCACTTTTTTGAGTATTTCAATGAATACGGATTAACTCTTGATATAAAAAAATTTTTTCAAGTTGCCGAAAACTATAAGTTTAAAAGAACATTTTTATTTTTGCACAGCTGGGAACTGTTTTTTATTTTTTCTTTTATGGTTTTTATTACTTCGGTAAATGAAATACTATTTGGAATTTTTGTTGCATATGCAATTCATCTTTTATTTGACCAGTTTGGTAATTTAAGCAAGCCCTTGAGTTATTCCTTCATTTACAGGTGGAAAAAAGATTTTCTTACGGAGAAAATATGGTGCATCGGCTCACACGGTTGCATATAATATTTTTAACAATAGTTTTTTTTCTTGTTTTCAGCGTTTGTAAAAAACTGTTTAATCAGTGGTCTTTTTCCCGCAGGGCATTTGTTGATGAACAGATTCAGGAATCTACGGCAGAAATTCAAGAAGATTTTAATACTACAAGGCAGACCGAAGAACTTAAACAGAAAGCTTGTCAGCAGATAGCGATTGCCGGGGAGAAAATCAAACTAAAAAAAAAGGATGGGTTTAATGTTTCTTCTGCGGTAGTTATTCTGAAAAATGCGAAAAATGCCTACGACCTATCTGATTTTGAAAATGCCCTTATATATGCCCGCGAATCATCAAACATTACCGATACACTCCTTTTGGAAAAAATTGCGACATCTTCGGCAAAAATTTATGTCGTTAAAAGAGGCGACACTCTCTGGGATATATCAAAAAAACATTATAAAAAAGGCGCAAAGTGGTACGATGTCTGGAAAGTAAATAAGGAAAAAGTTCCCGATTTTGACAGAATTTACCGCGGTCAAAAAATAACCATTCCCGGTTCCTATCAGTCAAACCAGTCATAATTTTTTATGCAAACGCACAAAATTTACAATCGTTTAGTGAATTGGCGCGACGAACAAGCCAAAAAAGAAGATATTTCAGACGATAAAAGATATTTTATTCTTCCCAATTCAACTCTGAAAAACATATCTTTAGCCAATCCTCAAACGCTTTCCGAACTCTCAAAAGTGAAAGGCATCGGTGAAAAGAAACTGAAACAATACGGAGTGCAGATTATTGATTTAATGCAAAACAGCAGACAGGACATCAGTAAGAAATCGCTGGATTCCAGTTCGCTTTTTGATGACAACCTGCATCCGCCGCAAAATGATTCGGAAAAAGAATCTCCCATGCGTTCTCTGCCGCCTTTAACAATAAGCCAGTTAAACAATCAGATAAAACAGATACTCAATAATTCATTCAAAGAGGGCGTTTGGGTTTGCGGTGAAATTTACAGATACGACCTTGATGTAATAAAAGCGGATACCCGTCCATACCGTCAGGTTTATTTTGAACTTGTTGAACAGGACCCACAGACAAAGGAAAGGAAAGCAACTATATCGGCGATGATTTGGGGTGATGACAGGAAAATAATTGAGTCAAAAATGTATTCGGTTTCGGCGGGACTTCGTCTTAAAGACGGACTTCAGATAAAGGCAAAATGTTTTGTTGATTTCTATCCGCCCCAGGGAAAAATACAAATACGGATTACCGACATAGAGCCGGAGTACACCGTCGGTAAAATGGCGCTTGAACGGAAACTTATACTTGAAAAATTAAGGAAAACAGGGCTGATTGACAAAAATAAAAGACTGGACATTCCGCTGGTGCCGTTAAATGTAGGGCTTATTACTTCCGCCGGCAGCGCCGCTTACAATGATTTTATAGACGAACTGAAAAAATCCGGTTATTCTTTTAAGGTTTTTCTGTGCGATGCGAGAATGCAGGGAACCGAACTTGAAAGTGAGGTGCGAGATGCAATTTTCACGCTCAACAAATATTCGGTTGATGTTATAGCGATTGTCCGCGGCGGCGGAAGCGCATCCGATTTGATGGGTTTTGACAAACAGGGTGTTGCGGTTGCCATTGCCAATTCCAAAAATCCTGTTTTGACCGGCATAGGACACCAGATTGACAGGACGATTGCGGACGAGGTTTCAAACCAATCATTCAAAACACCGACGGCAACCGCCCAGTTTATTGTTGAAAAAGTGAGAGGGTTTGAACTTGACATTGAGGAATTATTCGGCGATATTTTGAAAGTCCAGAAACAGATTTTATCAGACGAAAAAGACCGGCTGAAAAACATTACGGGCGAAGTAAAATCGGCGACTATTATGTTCGTTAAAGAACTTGAAAATAATATTTCTCAAACGGCGGAAAAAATAAAATGGAACCTGAAAAAGTTTTTTGAGGACGGTTTCAGAAAACTGGACGAACTGGAACGGCTGAACAACTCAAAAAATCCCGTTAATATATTAAAACTGGGTTTCGGTCTGGTTTATAGTACCGCTGGCAAAATAATAAAAAGCGTGGAAAATGTTGTCGTCGGAAGCGATGTGAAAATTGAACTGCGCGACGGAAAACTCGGCGGAAAAATTGTTTCAAAGGAGAAAAACTGATATGGAAGAGAGAGAAAAGATTTCGTATTCAAAGTCGCTGGATGAACTGCAAAAAATTCTTACCAATTTAGAAAGCGAGAATGTTGAAATAGACAAACTTGCAGAATCGGTGAAAAGAGCTACGGAATTGATAAAGATGCTGAGAAGCAAACTGAAAAAAACGGAAGTTGAAATTAAGGAGATCGTAAAAGAGTTTGAGGAGGGAAAAAATGGCTAACATTAAACTTGATTACGGCAATTGTATGTCGGAGTTCGTAGGCGAACACGGGCTCAATCAGGAGAATTTACAATCGCTTTATCCCAAACTTTCTTCTGCTTACAACATCGTTCAGCAGAAAAAACAAAAAGGTTTGCTCGGGTTTATGGAACTTCCGTATAAGACGGAAGATGCGAAAAAAATAAGTGATTTTGCTAAGAAACAACGGTCAAAATTTGACGATTTTACAGTAATAGGCATCGGCGGTTCTGCGCTCGGTAATATCGCGATCCAGACGGCGTTAAATCACCCGTATTGGAATCTTCTGTCAAATAAACAGAGAAAAAAATGTCCGCGGCTTTTTGTGCCCGACAATGTTGACCCGGAACTTATAAAATCACTATTGGATGTCCTCAATCTTAAAAAAACGGTGTTCAATATAATTTCAAAATCCGGCACCACGGCTGAATGCCTGGCGAACTTTTTCATCCTGAAAAATGCCCTGCTCAAAAAAGTCGGAGTCAAGAACTGGCAGAAGCATATAATTATTTCAACCGACGAAAAAAAAGGTTATTTGCGGGAACTTGCAAACAAAGAAGGCATTGTTTCTTTTGTAATACCTGCAAATGTCGGAGGGAGATTCTCGGTGCTGTCGCCTGTTGGTCTTATTTCCGCCGCTTTCTGCGGAATTAAAATTGAAAAACTTTTAGAGGGCGCAAGAGAAATGGATGCCCGCTGCGGTCAGGACATATCAAAAAATCCCGCTGCAATTTATACCGCAATCCAGTATTTTCTGTATTACAAAGGTAAGAAAATAAATGTGATGATGCCATACTGTCAGTCGCTGAAAGATGTTTCCGATTGGTTCAGGCAGTTATGGGCGGAGTCGCTCGGAAAAAAGACAAACATCAAAAATGAGATAGTAAATGTAGGTCCCACCCCGGTTAAAGCGCTCGGAGTTACCGACCAGCACTCGCAGGTTCAACTTTATATTGAGGGACCTTACGATAAAATTATAACATTTTTGTCCATTGAAAAATACCGCGCAAATGTCGTAATTCCAAAAACATCGGAAAAACATTATCTTGAAAAACACACCTTAAACGAACTGATAAAATCCGAAGAAGAAGCAACCCGCGTGGCACTTACTAAACAGTCAAGACCTAATTGCACAATAACTCTTCCCGATGTCTCCGAGCATACAATAGGGCAGTTATTGTATATGCTGGAACTTGCAACCGCGTATATCGGCGAACTTTTTGAAATAAACGTTTTTGACCAGCCGGGAGTAGAACTCGGAAAGGTGCTGACTTATGGTTTAATGGGAAGAACCGGTTTTGAAAAAGAAAAAAAAGAGATAGAAGAATTTTTGGAAAAGAAAAAGGAAACACAATATGCCGTTTGATATTGAAAAAGTAGATTTACCGAGAGAAAAACTGTCAAAGACGGGCGTCTCTTCGTTAAAAGACGAAGAACTTTTAGCGATAATTTTAGGCACCGGCTACAAAGGAAAAAATGTCCTGCAACTATCAAAAGAGATTCTGAAAAATTACCCGACCGGAGATTTCATACAACTTCCGATTTCAAAATTAAAAGCGATTAAAGGGTTTGGTTCTGCAAAAGCATCCGTCATTGCTGCGGCGGTTGAACTGGTAAAACGAGGGCTTGACAAAAATGTTGTCGCAATAAAAAAGCCGACCGATGTTCTGCCTTACACACTTGACATCCGTGACAGAAAAAGAGAACATTTTGTGGTATTTTATCTCAATGCGAGAAACGAAATTCTAAAAAGGGATTTCGTTTCAATAGGCACTCTTAACGCCTCGCTTGTCCATCCGAGAGAAGTTTTTAAGCCAGCGATAGAACACTCCGCCGCAAGCGTAATTTTTGTCCACAATCACCCGTCAGGCGATACCACACCGTCGGAAGACGACATAAAACTCACCAAACGGCTAATCGCCGCCGCAGACATTTTAGGCATAGAAATTTTGGACCACATAATAATTTCCAAAACTGATTATCTGAGTATGAAATCAAAAAATCTGATTTAATATGACTCAAAATAATTATCAAAATCGGAGTTAAAAGAGGTAAATCGTGGAATTGACAATCGCTCAATTAAAATCAAAGTGGAATAAAGAAAAGGAAAGGTATACCTCACAGGAAGTTGGTTCTGGTGTTCAGCAATTTGTTAAAGATGTATTAGAATGTAAAGAGATTTTTAATCTGGCAGAGGGAAAACTTTCTACTCAGAATGAAAAAAGAAAAGACGAATTTATCTGTGAATATAAAACAAAATCAAAAAGAAGAGTTGATATAGCAATGTTTATCACTCCTGAAATTCTAATTCCTGTTGAAGTTGAACAATACACAAATATCCAAGCAGGCATAAACCAACTTTTCCAGTATCAAATTGACCTTGACAGAAAATACGGGATTCTCACCGACGGCTATACCTGGAGATTTTTTAATAATAATATTTACCGCACATTTACCCTTAAAGAAATTTTTGAAGAAACAAAAACATTTCTTGAATTTTGGAAAGAGTATATTAAACCGGAACATTATTATCTTTCCTTTTTTGAAACATTCGGACAACTTTCACTTTTTAAGGATGTAGAAAAGATGAATGTTGAAAACAACAGGCAGATATTTTTTGAAGATATAACGAAACTTATCAGAAGCATCAAAGAAAAATTGAAACTTGAAGGATATTTTAACGGACTTGATAAAAAAGCAAAAGAAAAAAAAGCAACTGAAATTACATATGCTTATATAATTCAGTTTATTTTATATAAGGCGTTGGTTGATAATGCTTTCAAAGATTTTGGCGATGAGTATAAAAATTATGTTAAAAGAACTCATGAATACTTGAAAAATAAGCAATATAAAAGTATCCTATCAATTATTGATAATATCAGTGCCAAAATATCTGAAAACATTTATCGCCCTTTTCTTGAAGAACAAAAATATATATTTCAGAAAATTCAGCAACTCTATCGTAAAATTGAAAATAAATTGTCCGATGTGTCGCTTTGGCTGGATATTTTTGTTTTCATTAAAAAATATAGATTTCAAAATGTAAAAAATGAAATTTTTGGGTTTATCTATGAGAATTATTTTAAGGAACTCTACGAAAATGACGAAAAGAGAGGACAATATTTTACTGACCCTGCTGTTGTCAATTTTATGCTTCAACAAATCAGCTACACCGAAAAGGAAATAAAAGAAAAAATAAGAAACGACCAATCGGATAAACTTTCAATAATTGACCCGTCTTGCGGAAGCGGAACTTTTCTTTATACGGCAGTTGACAATATCATAAAATCGTTTGGAATAAATACAAAAGAAACATCAGAAAAAATTGAAGAAATTGTCACGAAAAATGTTTTTGGATTAGATATTAACGAATTTCCGCTTTATCTTGCCGAGATGAATATTCTTATGAGAATGCTTCCTTGCATTATCAGTGAAAAATACAATAATCCTGTTGATAAAAAAATTAAAGTATTTTTAACGAATGATAGTATTGCTGAATTTGTAAGCACACCTATAGATAATACAGAAGTTGACGAATATGTTAGGGTTAAAAGTACTGGTAATGGTGTAGCGGATGCTCAAATGATATTTCCGGGTTTATCAATTCAAGAGCCGGAATTTGATAGTTTTATGCGTGTCTCATCTGATATTCAAGAAATGAAAGAAAGTTTGAAAGGTAATCATATTCCACGAAGACGGTTTGATTATGTTATCGGCAATCCGCCGTATATCGGTTATAATGAATGTTCAAAACAAGGTGTTTTGATTTTCAAGATGCTTCAAGGTAAAGAGAAACCAAAAGTAACTCTGAATAATATCTATGGTATAAATTTGCATAGTGTTCCATCTCATCGTAAAAAATACGCACCCAAACCCAATCTTTATTCTTTCTTTATTGCTATTGGTTTGGCGTTATTAAAAGATAATGGAAAACTTTGCTACATTATTCCGCAGACAATTTTAACCGCCGGTGATTTGGATGTTTTAAGATACCATTTGGCAAAATATGTAACGATTGAAAAAATTATTACTTTCAATAGCAATCTTTTTATCAGTCGTGGCTTAAACCAAAAAAAAGTTATACCTACTTCAAGTTTAATCTTTGTTGTCAGTAAAAAACCGCCAACAAATACTCATCAAGTTGAAATTATAAATTACAAAAACGGTGAAGATACAATAAATGAAACTCTTGCCAATATTCTCAAAAACAGAAAAATTGATAAGAAAAAAATCCCGCAATCAGAATTATTAAAAAATGTTGTTAACTGGAACTTTATTAAACAAGATAAAGTATTTCCTAAAAAAAGCGTGAAAACGTATATTTTTTTGACTTCACCGACGGAGCACATTTTGCATAATTTAGCAAAGTGCTAAAAATTATATAATCTTTACTCTTTCAATTTTCTTCATTATGTAATTCAGCATTTGTTTTGAAAT
>JACRDL010000015.1 GCA_016218625.1 Elusimicrobiota bacterium | reverse complement strand
CTTCGGAAAAAACGAGTTAAGGATTGTAAAAATTGGCGAGTATTATGTTGATGTTGAGCCGACGGAAAACATACTTGTTTTCTCAAATACCGATAAGCCCGGCGTTATCGGTAAAATCGGAATGCTCCTCGGTAAAAACTCAATTAACATTGCATCTATGGAAGTAGGTAGAAGGATTCTCGGCGGAGATGCGATTACTATTGTAAATGTTGACTCCGATATTCCGGAAAATGTTCTTGCCGAGATAAAAAACCAGCCAGAAGTCAAAAATGTAAAGATGATAAAATTATGAAAAAAAATCTTGTTCAGAAAATTGTTGAAAAATGTTTGTTGGAAGGAACGATTAAACCTGACGAAGAAATCTGTATAAAAATTGACCAAACACTTACACAAGATGCGACTGGTACACTTGCGTATTTAGAATTTGAGGCGATGGGTGTTGAAAAAATCAAAACAAAACTTTCCGTTTCATATATTGACCACAATACTCTTCAGACCGGTTTCGAAAATGCCGATGACCACAAATTTTTAGAGACGATAGCCCAAAAGTACGGTTTGTATTTCTCGCCGAACGGTAACGGTGTCTGTCATCAGGTGCATTTAGAAAGATTTGCTGTTCCCGGCGAAACTTTAATCGGCTCCGATTCGCACACCCCGACCGCCGGTGCGATGGGAATGATTGCAATAGGTGTAGGCGGGCTGGATGTTGCTTACGCACTTGCATCAGGAAGATTTTACTTGAAGATGCCGAAAGTTATAAATATAAAACTTTCAGGAAAACTTTTCGGCTGGGCAACGGCAAAAGATGTTATACTTGAACTTTTAAGACGGCTAACTGTGAAAGGCGGCGTCGGAAAAATTTTTGAATATTCAGGCGAAGGTGTAAAAACATTATCTGTTTATGAACGTGCAACGATTACTAACATGGGAGCAGAGTTGGGATTGACAACTTCCATTTTTCCGTCGGATGAACAGACCAAAAAATTCCTAAAATTGCAAAAAAGAGAAAAAGATTTTAAAGAAATTTTTGCTGATGAAGATACTCAGTATGATGAGGTAATTAAAATTGATTTATCTAAAATTGTTCCGCTTGCCGCATGTCCGCACTCGCCGGATAATGTTAAGTCAGTAAGAGAGGTAGAAGGTAGAAAGGTAGACCAGGTAATTATAGGCTCTTGTACTAATTCATCAATGACGGATTTACTTCTTGTCGCAAAAATACTGAAAGGCAAAAAGGTAAAAATTCCAACACTGATTTCTCCCGGTTCAAAACAGGTTCTTGTCAATTTGATAAAGTTGGGGGCATTATCGGATTTGATTGAAAGCGGCGTAAGGGTGCTTGAGCCCGCTTGTGGACCCTGTATAGGAATGGGTTGCGCTCCTGTTTCCGGCGGCGTATCTTTGAGAACATTCAATAGAAATTTCAAGGGAAGAAGCGGGACGGATGATGCGGAAATTTATATTTCAGGACCCGTTGTAGCGGCGTTTTCCGCACTAACCGGAAAAATCACAACGCCGTCTGGCAAAGTGCCGGAATCTGAAGCCCCCGCTTTGCGAAAAATAGAGATAATGGATGATTTGATAATTCGTCCTCGCAAAACTGATACAAATGTAGTGATTTTCAGAGGGAAAAACATAAAGCCGATTGAAAAATTTCCAAAACTTGAAAACAATATTATTGCCGAAGTCGTTGCGAAATTCAAAGACAATATAACTACCGACGACATAATTCCAGCAGGGGCAAAAATTCTCCCGCTCCGCTCAAACATACCTGCTATTTCTGAATATGTTTTCTCAAAAATTGATTCGGGTTTCGTCCGAAGGGCGAGGTCTGCAGCCGAAAAAACCGGCGGAATTATTGTTGCCGGTGAAAATTACGGTCAGGGTTCCTCCAGAGAGCATGCGGCTTTGTGTCCGAAATATCTCGGCATAAAAGTAATCATCGCCAAGTCTTATGCAAGAATTCATAAATCAAATCTTATAAATTTTGGAATTATGCCTTTGATTTTCAAAATCCCGACGGACTATGAAAAAATAGATGTCTCGGATAAACTTGAAATAGAAGATGTAAAAAGTTTGTCATCCCAAAAAATTTTGACGGTGAAAAATATTGTCAAAAACTTTTCTTTTAATGTTACCCATGATTTGACGGAAAGGCAATTAAAAGTGTTTCTCTCAGGCGGTTTGCTAAATTTCGCTTCGCTCACCACCGACTGAAGTCGGTGGCTACATTCATTATTGTGTAATGCTTCGGGTTTAGGCAGTCGGGTTGAAACCCGACTAAACCCTCGCATCATTCGCTGTCTCTGATTTTTGCTGTCCTGCTCTTGCCGCTCTTGCCAGAGTTTTTTTTCTTTTGAGTCGTCTTAGATATCTCTGCCTTATCTGTTGCCTTCTTGTTTCTTGCTTTCTCTTGCTCATTTTTGTTCCTCCTCAAATGCAAAGACGGTAAATGTGTATAAATCGGCGCCTCCTTTTTTCCACGCATCGGGTTCAAGTCCTGCCTTCTGCCGGCACAACTCCGACAGGAATGCAACTTTCTTGGAAAGTTCCGGATGCTCCCAAACCTGCGGCAAAAAAAGCCCAGACCGGAACCCTTTCCTTACAACAACACCGTGTTTCCCTTCAACAATCTCATCAGATGAAGAAATCTTTTTCAACGGCGATAAAACAGAAATCTCAATTTTTATATCTTTTAATTCGTTTTTTGTAACAGGCGGGAATCTGTGGTCCTCAACTGCCGCAGCAATTGCCAGTTGCGTTACCGCTTCATAAATAGGCATTCTCGCCTCAGTAGTTCCGATACATCCTCTAAGATTATGATTTTTTTCAAGTGTAACAAACACCGCACCGTTGTTCAAAAGTTCCGGATTCGTTGTAGTAAATTTTGGAATTTTACCGGTTGTTAAATAGACATCAATTGAATTTCTTGCAATAGTTAAAAGTTCTTTCTGTGATTCTTTCACCAATGCAAACTCTTTTTCTTCTAACTTCGGACTTCGGACTTCGGATTTCGGACTCGTCTTCACAAATGCAACCGCGCCATAACCAACAACCCGTCCTTCATCGCCATATGGTGAACCAGCCGAGTTTGAATAATTTATTATAGCGGATTTATCCGCACCCAAAATTTTTGATGTTTCCATAACGGTAAGTACTGCCGGCAGTCCGCAAAGTGTGCAATGTAATTCTGTAATTCCTTTTGATAACCATTTTCCGTCGGCTTGTATTAAGTCCGACGGATTAAACCTCTCTATTGTTTTAAGAATGTCTTTATCTACTAATTCCGCATTTTTTTTTGTGGGATAGTGAGTCATATCTGTTGATGCGACAAGCAACACAGATTTTTTAGATGTGCTAATTGTTTTTGCGATTATTCCCGCCGCATTTTTATAAGATTGTTCTTCATTTATAAGAATTGCTACAATTTGGAAATTTTTTAGAATTTTCTGTAAAAATGGAAGTTGAACTTCCAGCGAGTGTTCTGGGGTGTGGACATTGTTATTTGATTGAAATATTTTTGACAATAGGAGTTCTTTTGTAAATTGTTCGTCTATTTCAACTTCGCCCAGTGGGGTTGAAAAATTGCCGCCCGTCCACAGTGCCGCACCTTTTACCGGATAATTATGGCTTGAACCGATTAAAATTACTGTGTCAACTTTTTCTCCTTCAATCTGCTTGTAAGACCACGCCGCCGTTTGTCCCGAAAACACATAGCCGGCATGCGGCGAAATCAATCCGATAATTTTGCCGTTTAAGTTCTGTTTTTTTGTTTTTGATAAAAATTCGTCTATAATTTTAGTGAGTTCCTTTTTATCTGACGGATAAAACTGTCCTGCTACTGCTGGTGCACGAGTCATCATATCCTCCTTGGCGATACATCCTGCCGGAAAAAATATAAGTGACAGCAAAAAAAATAGATTAAGAAACTTCATAGCAAAAATTCTATAATTTTTTAACAATAATGTCAAGTATAATTTTTGTTTACCTCAAAACAAAAAAATTCAAAATCAAAAAAAACAACTTGACAAAATTATTCTTATTTAATACAATTGCGAAAGTTTATGGAAATCAGATATATTAACAATAATAATTGGCAGAATTTTCTTCTCAATCAGTTAGGAAAGTATAATGTTTATTCCCTTTTTGAACAGGGTGATGCGGATTATAATTGTGCTATGCTTTCCGCTGAAAATCTCAAAGATACCATTTTAGGAAAATATCGTTCGTTGGTACCGCTAAAATCGTTTTTTTTCCCGCCTTCTGAAAAAATCCTGCCGTTTAATAGAAAAAAGCCGCAGATTGTTGTCGGCGTGAAAGCATGCGAGCTTGCACATCTTAGAATTCTTGATGCAATGTTTTTGGGAGGCGAATACAAAGACCCTGTCTACGAAGAAGCAAGAAAAAATACGGTGATAATTTCCGCTGATTGTACTTCGGCGAAAGATTGCTGCTTTTGCTCAATCATAGAAGGCACTCCGTATCCTACGCAGGGATTTGATATGAATCTTAGACCTATTAAAAACGGTTTTGTCATAGAAATTTTAAGCGAAAACGGGAAAGCACTTGTTGAAAATAATGGTTCACTTTTTCAGAATGCAGTTAATGACCATCTTGACGAATCGGCAAAAAAAAGAGTTGAGGTTAATGAACTTGTCTTAAAAATAAATAAAGATTTTAATTTTGCAAAAGCCCTTGACGAAGATGTAAAACCTCCGAAAACCGATCTGTGGAAAGATGTTGCGAAGGAGTGTGTTGAGTGCGGCGGTTGCAGATTTGTCTGTTCAACCTGTTATTGTTTTTTAATCGGCGAACAGAAAAATTTTGAGAAATTCCGCCTTTGGGATGCCTGTCAGTTTAAGGGTTATGCCCGTGTAGCCGGCGGCGCCAATCCGCGTCCAACAAAAGAAAAAAGATACAAAAACCTCTATTCGTGCAAGTTTGATTACCGCCGTCAAAATTTTGGTTTTTATGCATGTACCGGTTGTGGCAGATGTATTGAAGTTTGTCCCGCGGAAATAGACATAAGAAATGTGATTACAAAATTGAGTGAAGCGAAATGAAAAACATCTATCAGCCAATAAAATCAGAAGTGTTAAAAATTACCGACGAAAGTTCTAACATAAAAACATTTACTTTAAAACCGTCGGAAGAGTTTTCTTTTATAACCGGACAATTTATAGAATTATCTCTTGACGGGATTGGCGAAGCGCCTTTTACCCCATCTTCGTCACCATATGAGACAGAGACGATAGATGTTACTATAATGAGAGCGGGTTATGTGACTGAAAAGATTCACCAGTTGAAAAAAGGCGATGTCGTCGGTATTCGCGGCCCATATGGCAAGGGCTATCCGATTGAAGAAATGTTCAATAAAGAGATTTTGATTTTAGGCGGTGGCGTCGGAATGGCTCCGTTGCGATCATTTCTTTTGACATTGATAAAGCAAATTGATAAGTTTAAAAAAATTATTTTATGTTACGGTGCTAAAAGCCCCGGAGACATTATTTACAAATCCGAATTTGAAAAATGGAAGAAAATAAAAAAACTGGATATTTTGAGAAGCGTGGATAAATGTTCTGTCGGTGTTTGGAAAGAAGACATCGGGGTTGTAACCTGTCTTTTGGATAAGGCGAAATTTGATTTAAAAAATGCGGTGTCAATTGTCTGCGGTCCGCCAATTATGATGAAATTCGGTACGGAAAAACTTTTGGAAGTTGGTTTTACGCCTGAAAATATTTATCTTTCTATGGAAAAAAATATGTCCTGCGGTCTAGGAAAATGCGGGCATTGTCAGTTGGGCCCATATTTTGTCTGCAAGGACGGTCCGGTTTTTACTTACGATAAAATAAAGGACTTTGATGAACTTTGGGATTAGATGAGTAAAAAAATTCTTATTGATTTAGAAAAATATTATAAAACGAAAAACTTTTCTACGGAATGCAGTTATTTTTATCATCAAGTAACGGCAAATGATGCGCCGAAAAATAATGGTGTGGAAAAACTTTTAGCAAAAGCGGCGCAGTTTGTTATTTGTCGTCAGTGTAAGAGAGCCGACTGTATTATGGCATGCCCGAATGAGGCGCTTGAAAAAAACAAAGACGGTATTTTACAGCGATATTTAATGAGATGTACATCCTGCAAAAATTGTTCCGTGGCGTGTCCGTTTGGAACTACCTATCTGGATATATTGCCATATAAAACTTCACAGTGTGATTACTGTATAGGTAGAAGTAACGGCGCCCCGCCGAAATGTGTTGAGGCGGATAAAACGGGAATTTTGAGTTGGGTTGAAGCGGAAGAAGACGAACTTAAAAATATCTATAAAATATCTGATAAACTTTTAGTATATTCGTTGAAGTGGAAAAAATAAAAAAGTTCATAGTCAATAGTTCATAGTTCATTTTAAGTTCAAGGTGTTAGTGCAACACCTGATTGAAAACCTGCTATAATAGGCAGGTATGAAAAAAACATATAAACATTTAACGGAAGCAGAACGTAATTTAATTGTCGTAATGGTGAATCGTAACAAATCAGTTCAG
>JACRDL010000014.1 GCA_016218625.1 Elusimicrobiota bacterium | reverse complement strand
TTGAGTTCTACTACCCGGTTTTTTCGCAGGTACTCCTTTTTTACACTATAGGCATTGTTTCGTATTATATGTTTTTATTTTTAGTTTTAATAATGAGACAGAAAAATTTTTTAGTTCAGACCTGTCTATAATTGAGGCAATTCCAACAACTTTTCCGCCACAACTTTTTACAATATCAATTACTTCTTTTGTAGAACCACCTGTTGT
Source organism: Elusimicrobiota bacterium (assembly GCA_016218625.1). Lineage (GTDB taxonomy): Bacteria > Elusimicrobiota > UBA8919 > UBA8919 > UBA8919 > UBA8919. The sequence continues at coordinate 7,852 of JACRDL010000014.1, read as the reverse complement.
AATTACATCCTCAACAATTAAACATTTCTCATTTTTTTTGATTTCGAATCCGCGGCGGAATTTCATAACGCCATTTTCTCTCTCACAAAAAATAGCCCGGCAATTTAGTTGTCTTGCAACTTCCTGCCCGATGACAATTCCGCCAATTGCAGGGGAGACAACAACATCACAATCAGTTGACAGTTTAGTAACTAAAAGTTTTGCAAGTTGTTCTGCGATTTTTGGATATTGCAAAACCTTTGCACACTGAATATATTTATCAGAATGAAGCCCTGAAGAAAGCAAAAAATGTCCTTCCAGTAATGCTTTTTTTTGTTTGAGTAATTTTAGCAAATCCATCTTATTCGCTTCGCTCACCCCCAGTTAAAACTGGGGGCTACATTCCTTCAATATGGTTTCAACAATGGTTAATGGATTCTCGGCTTGAATTATCGGTCTGCCGACGACAATATAATCCGCACCTTTCTCTTTTGCTTTTTTTGGAGAAAGAGTTCTTTTTTGGTCGTCAGTTTCTTCCGTAAGCCGAATTCCTGGCACAATTATTTGAAGTCCACCGATTTTTTTTACAATCCCTATTTCTCTTGGTGAGCATACAACACCGTCAAGTCCTACCTCTTTTGCTATTTTTGCCAGCGTCTCTACCTGCTCATCAATTTTTCTGAATACCCCGATCTCTTTCAAATTATTTTCATCCAAACTTGTAAGTACACTTATTCCCCACAAAAGCGGTCTATTTTTCAGACAAACACATTTTTCAAGCATCTCTTTTCCACCTGAAATATGAACGGATACGGCAAAAACATTTTTTTCACCTGCAATTTTAACAGCGGAAGATATAACACTCGGAATATCGCAATATTTTAAGTCAAGAAATACATTGCATCCTTTTTTGTTTATCATTTCTATGGTGTTTGGACCTTCGGAGGTAAAAAGTTTAGAGCCGATTTTGAATATTTTAACCTTTTCTTTCAAAAGGTCAACAAATGCCTCCGCTTGAAAAATATTATCAACATCTAAAGCGACTATTATTTCCATTTTTTTAAATCCTCAATTATTTCTATTGCTGTATTAGGGTTCACAAAATTTGCACAGCCGACTGCGATTGCTTTTGCACCTGCCTTAAAAAATTCCAACGCATCTTTTGTATTCATTATCCCACCCATACCGATTACCGGAATTTTTACCGATTGCGTTACCAAATAAACCATTCTCAAAGCGATATGTTTTATACAGGAACCCGAAAGACCACCGAAAATTGGTAAGCGATAAGCGGTGAGCGGTGAGCGGTAAAAGACTGCAGGAAAGGAATTTATTAAAGAAACGGCATCTGCACCCCCATCCTCTGATGCCTTTGCGATTTCTGTAATATCAGTAACTAACGGTGAAAGTTTCGTAATTAACGTGAATTTAGTTTTTTTTCTTACAGCGGATACAAGATTATATGTTTCTTTTTTATCCTGGGATATAATTTTACCACCCATTATATTTGGACATGAAAGGTTCAACTCAAGCCCATCAATTTCTTCATAGTTCAGTATTTCTACAATTTTTATAAATTCCTGTTTTTTTTTACCGCCGATACTCACAATAACCGGTGTTTTTGTGGTTTTTTTCAACTCTGGCAGTTTTTCTTTGACAAATTTTTCTAAACCAACATTCTGAAGACCGATTGAATTTATCATTCCATATTGCACCTCAAAAATTCTCGTCTTTGGATTACCTTCCCTCGGTTCTAATGTAATTGTTTTTGTAACGACAGCACCGAGTTTATTTAAATCAACTAAATCTTTGAACTCAACCCCATAACCAAAAGTACCTGATGCTACCATCATAGGATTTTTTAATTTTAATTTTCCGATTGATATACTTTTCATTGGTAGTCGTTGGTAGTCGCACCCTTTAGGGTGCGTTTTATTAATCGCAGGCTAAAGCCTGCGGCTACCATTGCAACACAGTATCTAAATCAGTGTAGAAATAATATTCACTCCCAAATTATTTTTTCCGCATCAAATACAGGCCCGTCTTTACAAACCCGTTTGTAAGCAAGTTCGTAGTTCGTAGTTCGTAGTTCATAGTTTGGGCTTTTTAGATTTTTACTCCGAACTCTGAACTCTGAACTCTGAACTGGTATTATGCAGCCCATACAAGCACCTATTCCGCAAGCCATTTTTTCTTCTAAAGAAACAAAACATTTTAACTTTTTATCTTCACATATTCCAGCGATTTTTTTCAGCATTGGTTTTGGACCGCAAGTGTAAACAACAGGGAGTAGGGAGTAGGGAGTAGGGAGTAGAAACTTTTTAAAAATATCAGTAATTAAACCTTTTTTTCCATATGAACCATCTTCTGTTGATACAATTACTTTACAGCCGAGTTTTTTAAATTCACTTTCAAACAAAATATCTTTTTTCGTTTTTGCGCCTATAAAAATTGTAGCCCCCGAATTTATTCGGGGGTGAGCGAAGCGAATAGATTGGGCTAGAAAAAGAAGTGAAGCGATACCAGTTCCACCGGCAACGAAAATCGGAGATTGAGAGATTGGATATAGATTCCCGAGCGGGCCGATTATATTAAGAATATCACCAACTTTTTTTTGACTCAAAATTTCAGTTCCTCTGCCAACAACCTTAAAAACAATATTAAATCTATTTTTATTAACGCAGCAAATACTGAACGGTCTCCTTAAAAATGTTTTATTATCATCAATTTTTATCATTACAAATTGACCGGGTTTTGCTTCTTTAGCAATTTTTGTACTTTCAAATGTGAACAAGAAATACTTTTCAGATATTTGTTTTTTAGAAATTATTTTTGAATCAAGTTGATACAATATTGCCGTCCTCCATTATAATTTTTCCTGCGACAATTGTCGTTGTAGCAAAGCCAGTAAGTTTCATTCCGATAAATGGCGAGTTTTTACATTTTGATTCAAACTTTTGTATCGGTTTTGTTTTATTTAAATCAATTATCGTGATATCAGCATCACTGCCGACGGCAAGTGTTCCTTTTTCCAATCCGAGGATTTTTGCAGGGTTATAGGTCAATTTAGAAATTGCGGAACTTAAAGAAAGGATTTTTTCATTCACTATGTTTGTGATAACAAGTGGTAGTGTTGTTTCAAGCCCGATGATCCCGAATGGTGCGATTTTGTATTCCTGTTCTTTTTCTTCTATTAAATGCGGTGCATGGTCAGAAGCGATACAGTCAATAGTTCCATCGGCAAGTCCTCGGAGAATCGCATTAACATCCTCTTTTGTCCGAAGAGGAGGATTAACTTTTGTATTTGTATTATAATTACTAATCTTTACTTCTTCATCGGTTAATGAAAAATATTGTGGTGCTGTTTCTGCTGTAACTTTTATTCCTCTTTTTTTGGCATCCCTTATAAGTTCAACGGAATGGGCAGTTGAAACATGTGCAATATGCAGTTTTCCTTCTGTAAGTTCACAGAGTGCAATATCTCTTGCTACCATGATTTCTTCTGCCTGTTTTGGAATACCTTTCAAACCAAGCAATGTTGAAATATAGCCCTCATTCATTTCACCAAGTGCTGAAAGATTTGCATCTTCACAATGCGAAATTACAGGAATATCTAACATCTTGCAGTACTCAAGCGCACGTCTCATAATATTTGCATTCATAACCGGTTTACCATCGTCAGAGATTGCGACAATTCCTGCGTTTTTCATCTTGCCGATTTCAGCAAGTTCTAATCCCTCGCTTTTTTTTGTGATTGCACCAATCGGCAGAACATTTACCACTCCTTCCTGATGTGCTGTCGCAAAAACAAATTTTACACCCGAAACAGAATCAATTACCGGATTTGTATTTGGCATACAACATATAGTTGTGAATCCACCAACCGCAGCCGCAGATGTACCTGTTCTTATTGTTTCTTCATCTTCCCTGCCCGGTTCTCTTAAATGGGTATGAATATCAATAAGTCCTGGAACTACAATTTTTCCTTTAGCATCAATTATTTTCGCTTCGTTCACACCCGAATAAATTCGGGGGCTACATTTTTTTATCTTTCCATTTTCTATAAAAATATCTGCTTTTTTGTAAGTCCTATTTGCAGGATCGCAAACGGTTCCATTAAGAATTAAAAGATTCACATTCGCCTCCATCGCCACCTGCTAAAAGATAAAGCACCGCCATTCTTACTGCGATACCGTTTGTTACTTGCTCTGTTATTACTGAATTTTTGCTATCAGCAACCTCGGTTGAAATTTCTATTCCTCTGTTCATCGGTCCCGGATGCATTATTAGAATATCGCTTTTGGCATTCCTTAATTTTTCAGAGTTTATCCCGAATAATTCGCTGTATTCTTCAAGTGATGGAAATAGATGCTGTTGTTGTCTTTCTTTCTGGATTCTCAAAATATTTACAACATCCAATTTATGAATTATTTCCGCAATATTATAATGAACCTCAACGTTCATTTTTTTAATTTCCTTAGGAATAAGGGTTGACGGACCGACAACAAACACATTCGCCCCCAACTTGTTCAATCCCCATATATTTGACCTCGCAACCCTGGAATGCAAAATATCTCCGATGATAGCAATGTTCAGACCTTTTATTTTCCCTTTTTTTTCAATAATTGTAAACATATCCAAAAGACCTTGCGTCGGATGCTCATGCATACCGTCACCTGCATTGACAACTGATGCGGAAATTGTTTTTGCGATGATATGTGCAGCACCTGACATGCTGTGTCTGATAATAACGAAATCGGCTTTCATGGCTTCAATAGTTTTTGCTGTGTCTATAAGCGATTCTCCTTTTACAACTGCCGATGATGAAATTGCAATATTTACAGTATCAGCACTGAGCCGTTTCGCCGCGAGTTCAAACGATGTTCTTGTTCTGGTAGATGGTTCATAGAAAAGAAGAACAACTGTTTTTCCTCTTAAAGTCGGCACTTTTTTTACCGTTCTTGTAAAAATTTCCTTGAACGGTTTTGCTGTTTTAAGTATAAGTTCTATCTCGGCTTTTGATAAATATTCAAGTCCTAATAAATCCTTATGTTCCAGTTTCATCGTTTCTCCTTTAATACAACACTATCTATTTTATCTATTTCTTTTAAGTGAACACATATAAGTTCATTTTTGGAAATTGGGAATTTTTTACCAACAAAATCCGGTTGTATCGGTAACTCGCGACCACCCCTATCAACAAGAACAGCAAGTTTGATTGTTTTTGGTCTGCCAAAGTCAATTATTTCATCAATTGCGGACCTTATAGTTCTTCCTGTAAAAAGAACATCATCAACAAGGATAACATTCTTTCCTGTTACATCAAATTGAATTTTTGTTTCTTTTACAATTGGCTGATGGGAAATTGAGGTGACATCATCCCTGTAAAGCGTAATGTCTAAAATACCCAGTGACACTATTTTTTTCGTAATCTTTTTTAATTCAAGAGAAATCCTTTTTGCCAAATAGACACCCCTTGTTTGAATTCCTACAAGAACAAGATTTTCAATTCCGTGTGATTTTTCAATGATTTCATGCGTAAGGCGTTTTAATGTTCTTTTCATTTCTTCTTCATTCATTATGATTTTTTTCTGGATAAGTTTCATAAACGATACCTCGCATAACCAGATTTTTTAAGTTTTGCATCTTTTTTCAGAACATTCTTTTCAAGATTTTTTTTGTATTGAATAAGTTTTTTTTTAAGATGTGTATTTTTTAACGATAGTATTTCACAAGCAAGAATTGCAGCATTAGATGCGCCATTTATTGAGACGGTAGCAACGGGAACCCCTTTGGGCATTTGAACAATTGAATAAAGTGAATCAACGCCTGAAAGCGTGGCTGTTTTTATCGGAACACCAATAACAGGTATTGTTGTTAAAGAAGCTATCACACCGGGTAGATGTGCCGCACCACCAGCGCCTGCAATAACGATTTGAATACCTTTTTTTGTAAGATTTTTTGCATATAAATTTGTCTTTTTTGGTGCTCTATGAGCCGATATAACTGTCATTTCATATGGTATCTTGAAATACTCAAGCATTTCTGCACAATGTTTCATCTGCGACAGGTCAGAATCGCTTCCCATTACAACACTTACTAAAGGATTTTTCATTTTTCACTCCGCTAAAGTCGGGGACTACATTTTTTATTCGTGAAATAGTCCTTTTGCGGCGATATCACGACGGAAATGCATACCTTCAAAATTTATTTTTTCAACATTTTTGTAAACTTTTGAAATCGCTCCTTTCAGAGTTGAATCAACCGCTGAAACACTTAAGACCCTTCCGCCGCTTGTCAGATACCCACCATTTTCAAATTTCGTTCCGGCATGAAAAACAATGGCATCATCAATACTATCTAAACCAAAAATTTCTTTTCCTTTTTCATATTTCCCGGGATAACCCCCCGCAGATAAAACAACGGATATGCAACTACCCTTTCCCCAATCTATTTTATAATTATTAAGCTTCCCATCAACAACCGCAGAAACAAGTTCCGCAAGATCAGTTTTTAAAAGTGGGAATACTACCTGCGTTTCCGGATCCCCGAAACGAACATTAAACTCCAGAACACTTATTCCCTTATCTGTCAGCATTATTCCCGCATAGATTACACCCTTAAAGTTCAAGGATTCTTCCTTTATTCCTCTTAAAAAATTGTCAAATATAATCTTTTTGGCTGTGGATTCATCCAGTATCCTTGCGGGCGCATATGCGCCCATACCCCCGGTGTTCGGCCCCTTATCATCATCAAAAATTCTTTTGTGGTCCTGAGAGGGTATTAACGGCAGTATGGTTTTACCGTCACACAATGCCATAAGTGACGCCTCCTGTCCTGTAAGTTTTTCTTCAATAATAATTTTCTCCCCTGCAGTTCCAAACATTTTGTCAACCAATACCTTTTTTACCGCATCTTCGGCATCCTTTTTGGAATCGCAAACAAAAACCCCTTTCCCTGATGCAAGACCGTCTGCCTTAATAACAAAAGATTGGAGGTTGGAGATTGGAGATTGGAGATATTTTTTTGCTTCTTCATAATTATCAAAAACTTCAAATGATGCTGTCGGTATATTATACTTACTCATAAATCTTTTTGCAAAGATTTTACTTGATTCAAGCTGAGATGATTTTTTATCAGGACCGAAAATATTCAAATTCTTTTCTTTGAAATAGTCAACAATACCTTCCGAGAGCGGAAGTTCGGGGCCAACAATGGTTATATCAATTTTATTTTTTATTACAAACTCAGATATATATTTGAAATCCAGGATGTTTCTATCTATACATTCTGCAATTTTTGAAATACCACCGTTACCCGGAATACAGAATATTTTTTCTATGTTATTTGATTGCTTCAATTTCCAAATGATAGCGTGCTCTCTACCGCCAGAACCAATAACAAGTATATTCACCCCGCACCTTCCTTGATTCATGTAATAATATTCACCCTACGCCTTTCCCGAAAGGGGCAAGGTTCATACTCGCTTCGCTTCTTATTCTGAACTGTGTCCTATTCCGTATTTGTTCCCTACTTGACAGCAGACAGGCATATTGTTTATTCTGTGTCTGTTCTGTGTTTTCATAATTTTATCATCTTTACATTTTTGACTTCTGGCTGGTTTTTTATCTCGGCAAGAACATTTTCCGGAATATCGGAGTCAACATTTACAATAGTAATCGCATCTCCGCCGAGAACCCTTCTACCTACTTCCATAGATGCGATGTTTATAGAGTTTTTACCGAGGAGCATTCCGATTTTACCGATAACGCCGGGCTTATCGGTATTTGAGAAAACAAGTATGTTTTCCGTCGGCTCAACATCAACATAATACTCGCCAATTTTTACAATCCTTAACTCGTTTTTTCCGAAG
>JACRDL010000012.1 GCA_016218625.1 Elusimicrobiota bacterium | reverse complement strand
CATTTATTCGCTTTGTCCCTAAAGGGACTTCCTTTGGTCGCTCACCCCCGACTGAAGTCGGGGGCTACATTTTGGTATGATGCTTCGGGTTTAGACAACCCGACTAAAGTCGGGTTAAACCCTCGCATCGTTTTTTTTTAAAATTTTATTATATGAAATAACGCTTTCAAGCGATAACGGTTTTTTTTCGTACAAAACATATCTCATTTTCACAGACAAAGCCAACACCATCGCCTTATCAATATCGGCAAACGCAAGTTTTCTTATATGTTTCGCCTCTTTAAATTTTCTTGAAGGCTCCGAAATGTCCGCAAGATATATTATCTTTGACAACTTGCTCATGTTTCTGTGGCCGTAAGTATGATGCTCAATAGCGCTCAATATTTTTCTATCGGTTATGCCGAAATTTTTCTTCGTGAATTCTGCCGCCAAAAACGAATGATTGTTTCCCTGCTCCAGTTTTTTATGACAATCGTGCAATAGTGCGGCGAGTTCTACTCTGTAGATGTCTTCCAAACCAAGACCATGATGCTTCGCCAGTTTTACTGCAAGTTTTCTTAAATTCAGAGTATGGACATATCTGTCATGGCTTAAATTTTTTTTAAGAAATTCTTTAATTTCACTTGTAGAGACCATTTTTTTTAATATACATTTCAATTGCCGAGGGGACAAGTCCTTTAATGAAAAAATATTTTTTTATTTTTTCGCGAATATCGGTAGACGAAATATCTGCGATAATTCCTTCAAGTTTTATGAAATCTTTTTTAATCTTTGCCTTATATCCCATTCTTTCGGCAAAAACAATTTTACTTAACCGCATAATCTCTTTTACATTTTTCCAGTTTTTCAAATCGGCGGCGGAATCCGAACCTACAATAAAAAAAAGTTCTGCCGACGGGTATTCTTTATGGAAATATTTTAATGTCAGATATGTATATGTTTTTTTCTTTCGTTTAATCTCAAAATCCGATATTTTAAATTTAGAAAAATTTTTAATGGCTAACTGCAACATCCTTTTTCTGTAAACCGCATTTGTTAGTTTTCTCGTTTTATGGGGTGGTAAAAATGCAGGGACAAAATATAAAAAATCAAGTTTTAGTTGTCTCAGCGCTTTTTTGGCTATTTCAATGTGTCCGTTGTGAACAGGATCAAAACTCCCGCCGAATATACCTATTTTCATTTTCTTTATTTTTTTATCTGTCCGTTCCCGTGAACAACAAATTTGTATGATGTCAGTTCCCTTAATCCCATAGGACCTCTGGCGTGCATTTTTTGAGTGGAAATTCCGATTTCCGCACCCATTCCAAACTCACTTCCGTCGGTAAATCTTGTTGAGGCATTGTGATATACGGCGGCAGAATCCACCTCCTTCAAAAATTTTTCCGCAAACTTTTTATTTTCCGTAACAATTGCATCCGAATGATGCGAACCGTATTTTTCTATATGCATAATCGCTTCATCTATGGAAGAAACCACCTTTACCGACAATATCAAATCAAGATATTCGGCATACCAATCATTTTCCGTTGCGAATTTTATTCCATTAATAATTCTTCTTGTTTTTTCGCAGCCGCGAATTTCAACACCCGCTTTTTTATATTCGGCAATCATAATAGGTAAAAATTTTTCAGCGATCTCTTTATGAACTAAAAGCGTTTCCATCGCATTACAGACACCGGGTCTTTGAACCTTTGCGTTGAACGAAATTTTTATTGCTTTTTCTATATCTGCATATTTGTCAACATAGATATGACACACACCCTTGCCATGAGCGATTACCGGAACCGACGAGTTTTCTCTGATATATTTTATAAGGCCTTCACCGCCGCGGGGAATTATGCAGTCAATATAGTCGGAAAGATGTATCATTTCCGAAATAATAATTCTATTTGTATTATCAATAAACTCAATGCTTCCGTCAGGAATACCGGACGAATAAGCAGTTTCATAAATTATTTTTGACAGGATTTTATTTGAATTGATTGCTTCACTTCCGCCGCGCAAAATTGTGCAGTTACCGGATTTCAGACACAACCCGACGGAATCAACCGTTACATTGGGGCGGGATTCGTAGATAATTCCTATGACACCCAAGGGCACCCGGATTCTTTCTATCTTTAAGCCGTTGGGTCTTTTAATTTTTTCAATAACTTCGCCTATCAGATCGGGCAATTTTGCTATCTGCTTTAAGCCATCGGCCATTGAAATAATTCGCTTTTCGTTAAGTTTAAGACGGTCAATTAACGCAAATGACAGTTTTTGTTTTTCAGCATTTTTTATATCTTTAAGATTTTCTGAAATTATTCTATCTGAATTTTTCAGAATGTTTTCTGCGATTTTCAAAAGTGCCAGATTTTTTACAACGGTCGGAACAAGCCCGAGTTTTTTAGAAGCTTTTTTTGCCCTTTCCGCTTTTTCAATAATATATTTTTTGGTATTAATCATACTCGCTGATTTTATCAAATTTAAGAAAAAAAAGCAATAAATAAACGGCGGGTTTAAGTTCAACAAAGGTTACTTTTGGGATTTTTCCTGAATACAGGCGGCACATTTGGCAAGTATATCTTCTTTGAGAAGTCCTTTTTCCTTCCTTAATTTTGTCATCATAGAGTTACCGCTGGATATTGAAAAACAGCAAATCATACAGATATTGCTGTTTAATAGTTGACAGTTTATT
>JACRDL010000013.1 GCA_016218625.1 Elusimicrobiota bacterium | reverse complement strand
CTTTTCTTTTTTTTACTTATAGGTTTTATCGGACTAAATTTTGCCGACGAAAAAATTCTTGTTTTTCTGGAAATGCTCTACATTGTTTCTCTGTTTTTTATATTTGAAAATTTTTCTCAAGCCCATGCAGAAAAGAAAGCACGAATAAAGGAGGAAAAAGAAAACCTTGAACTCAACATGAATAAATTATCTGAAAATCGTTCAGGCCTTACGAAAAGAGAACACAGCTTGTCCGAGCGGATTGAGAATTACAAATCATTAACTTCCATCATTGCCGAATTGAGTTCAGCAATTGAAAAAGTGGATATAATCACCAATCTCTCCAATTATGCCCATAAACTGATACCGCAGGGAACCGTCAATATATTTATGAACGGTTCTGGCGACCCGCTTGTTGCCGAATCAATAAAAAATAACACCCTGATTTTAATTGATGATACAAGAAATGTGGTTTACAGGGATTACGATTTCCATTACAGAAGTTGCGTGCTCGCTCCTCTGGGCAGTGAAGGCGGCGTTATACAGATATCATCCGAAAAAGAACAAAGTTTTACCGACTATGATTTAAGATTGCTTACCGTTTTGACCGATATAGGCACGGTATGCCTTAAAAACAGCGAACTTTTTAGAATTACGGAAGAACTGGCGATTACCGACGGACTTACCGGACTTTATACCCACTCCTATTTTAATGAACGGCTTGAAGAATATGTCTCAATATCAAACCGCCTGTCGGTTCCGCTTTCACTGATTATGCTTGACATTGACCGTTTTAAGGTCACAAATGATACTTACGGTCATGATGCGGGAGATAAGGTAATACTAACCGTTGTTGAGTCAATGAGGAAAAATACGAGGGAAACGGATATGTGTGCGAGATATGGCGGTGAAGAATTCATGATAATTCTGCCCTATACAAAATTGGACGAAGCGAGAACAATCGCCCAAAGAATGAGGGCTTACCTTGAAAATATAGAAATTATTTTTGAAGAAAAAATTCTTAAAGTCACCGCAAGTTTCGGCGTATCCTCATACCAAAAAGGGCACTCAACGAATGATTTCATAAAAAGGGTTGATGAAAATCTGTATCGGGCAAAAAAGGAAGGGAGAAACCGTGTCGTTTGATTTGTTATTATGGCTGTTACCTGTGTCTCTTTTGTTGCTTAAAAAGATAAAAACTCGCCACATAATTTCCGTGCTTTTACTTGGTATTATCGGGCTTTTACTGTCAAGCAATCGCCCTTATATCTATCTGATTTCGGGTTTTTTGTTTCTTCTTTTTTTATGTGATTTGAGATACATCTATGAAAGAAATTTTCTGCACATCTTAAAAAATCATTCTGCAATAAAAACCGGATTGACAACCGAAATTGAAGAACTGAAAAAAGATAATACTTCGCTCAAAACGAAAATCATTCTACTTTCCGAAAAAATCTCAACATATGAAATGCTGTACTCAATCTCGCGGATTCTTGTCAAACAGATTGAATTGGACAAACTAATCAAAGAAATAAAAGTCGCCGTGGCGCTCTTAAGGCCGACGATAAAATCATTTGAAATATATCCGATAGGAGTAAAAACGAAGGAGAGGGAAGCAAACGACGAAAACTTCCAGAAATTTGAAATACCGATAATTCTTAAAAAAGAGGTGCTTGGTATAATTGAGTACGGTTTCGCGAGAAAGGACGACTCCGCCCGTTTTACCGACGAGTGCAAAATTATCGCGACACAGACGGCAATTGCACTGAAGAGGTCAAATCTCTACAATCTTGTTTTGGAACGGTCACGGCTTGACGGACTTACGGGGCTTTATTTGAGAAGATATTTTTTGCAGCGTGTAAATGAGAATTTCCTTCTTTCCAAAAGATACAATACTTTTTTCTCGCTTTTGATGATTGACATTGACCACTTCAAAAAAATCAATGATACTTACGGACATCCCGTCGGAGATGAGATATTAAAAGATGTCTCGCAACTGATACGGTCGGCGGTTCATCCCGACGTTATTCTGTGCAGATACGGCGGGGAAGAGTTTGCAGCGTTCATCGGACTTGCACCTGTTTCCGAAGTGCAAATGCTGGCTGAAAATTTAAGAAAAACGGTTGAAGAACATACTTTTTTTCGGAATCTGAAAATAACGATTTCACTCGGTATTGCATACAAACATCAGGCAGAAAATACTGTGGGTGAACTTATACGAAAGGCAGATGAGTCACTTTACAAGGCAAAACGATCGGGAAGGAACAAGGTTATTGAGTGGAGATAGTTTGACTAAAATCCAAAAATTTAGTAAAATAAAAAAAATAGGATTAAGTGATAAGTTGTAGCGGTCGCATTGCTATGCGACGAATATAGCGGGATAGCAATCCCGCCGCTACTTAATCCTTAATTCTGAACGGGGGTATTTATGCTAAAATCAAAAACGAGAGAGACCATTGTATCCTATTTTTTTCTGGCGCCGTTTCTTGCTATTTTTGCCTCATTTCTTTTGTATCCTATTTTTTATTCGTTCTATCTTTCATTCAGAACGGTTTCGCCGACCACAGATATGTTCAGTGTATTCACCGATATGAAATTCGTCGGGTTCAGTAATTATTTGCGTCTATTAAAGGATTTTGATTTCTGGTGGTCGCTGGTTTCAACGGGTTATTATGCGGTACTTTATATTCCTCTTTCCATCGCGGCATCGTTGATGCTTGCGATACTTCTCAATAATCAACTCAAAGGGCACTCGCTTTTCAGGTCTGCATATTTTCTGCCGAATGTTCTGGATATGTTCGTCGTCGGCATTATATGGCTTTTTATTTATGCACCGCATTACGGCATACTTGACAGGATTTTAACGCAATTAGGTATTACCTATTTCGCCGAGAAAGGGGTTTTGGCGAACGGAAAAACGGCGATGCTCGGTGTTGTCGCCGCACTGGTCTTAAAAAACGCCGGTTTCGGTATGATACTGTTTTTGTCGGCGATACAGAACATATCTGTTTCCATTTACGAGGCAGCCGATATTGACGGTGCAAATGAATGGCAGAAATTCAAAAGCATCACGCTTCCGCTTGTAGTGCCTATAATACTTTTTCTCATCATCACCGGGACCATCGGGGCATTGAACGCATTCGCCGAGATATATGCTATGACCGGCGGAGGTCCTCAAATGGTGGTGGCGGGAAAAACGGTCGGAGCCACTAATGTTTCCGGCTACTATCTTTTCAGACAATTTGAGAGAATGAATTACGGCGATGCTGCTGCAATTTCATATTTTCTTTTAGCGATAACACTGGTCATCTCTTATATAAATGTAAAACTGTTGCATAGAAAATAAAAGTCGCTCGCAAGCAAATTTGTCGGAAACGCTCATCCGACCTCCCTGTCGGATTTCGCTCTGTTCGTCGCTTTTGGAAAGAATAGTCGCTCCTCAAGGTTCCTTACAAATTTCTTGCTTCGCTCAGGCGGAAGAAAATGGAGGTTAAAATGTCACAAGTTCAGGGACAAAAAACGGTTGTATTCGTAAAAAGTTTGATACTTTATCTCTTTATGTCGGTCGGTGCGGTATTTGTTCTGTTCCCGTTTTTCTGGATGATATTCGTCGCAGTAAAACCGGAGGGACAGGCATTTTCTCTGACAGTCTCTTTCGCAAAACCGCTCTGGAAAAATTTTATATCAATCTGGTGCGACCCGTCATATCCTTTCTGGCGGTTTTTTATAAATAGCGTCATCGTTGCAACCTCCGGCGGAATACTAACGACGCTTTTCTGTGCCATGGGCGGATATGTCTTCGCAAAAAAGGATTTTTACGGCAAAAATATTTTATTCTGGTTTCTTTTATCAACGATGATGATTCCCGGGATGATGTTTCTGGTCCCGCAATTTGCAATCATCACGAAACTTGACTGGATAAATACATACAGAGGGATGGTTTTGCCGCATGTAGCGAGCGTATTCGGGATTTTTTTGATGAGGCAGTATATTGAAACGGTGCCGACCTCGTTGATTGAATCGGCGAAAATTGACGGCGCATCCGAACTGCAGATATTCGGGAAAATTATTATTCCTCTGTCTTCAGCGGTAATGACGACGCTGTTTTTGCTGACATTTCTGTTCCATTGGTCAAACTTTTTATGGCATCTGGTAGTCAATACGCCCGACTCATCTAAACTGACAATTCCCGTGGGACTGGCACTGTTCAGAGGTCAATATCAGATGGACTGGGAAAAGATGATGGCTGCGAGTTGTTTCGCGATAATTCCCATCGTGATAATTTTTCTTATAGCACAAAAGTTTTTTATTGAAGGTCTTACCACCGGCGCCGTTAAAGAATAAAAAATAAATTTTTGGAGGGAAAATGAAAAATTTTTTCTACCTTTCACTATTCACTATTCACTATTCACTATTCACTGTCTTTTTCGGTTGCGGGAAAATTCAGAAACAAAAATATGAAGGAAAAAAAGTTATCACGCTATGGGAGACATATAGTAATGAAGAGCATCAAGTTTTTTTAGATATCGTCAGCGACTTTGAGAAACTTAATACGGAAATAAAAGTAAACGTTCAAAGGGTGCCGTTTTCAGGGATGAGAATGAAACTTATGACATCAATGATAACCCATACCGCACCCGACATAGCGAGAGTGGATGTTGCCGACCCGCCGCGCCTTGTTATCTCAAAATCAATAATTGACATAACGCCGTTCGGGGCGATTGAACTTGCCAGAAACCTTGTGTCTGCTGCCGTCAACTCAAACATATTTGAAGAAAAATTTTTTATTCCCGGTTCAACATCTTCTCAAAAACATATTTTCGGCATCCCCGACCAGACGACCGGTGTAGCACTTTTTTACAACAGGGAAATGTTTCGCAGAGCAGGAATAAAAAATCCGCCGGAAAATTGGGACCAGTTTGTTGTTATCGCAAAGAAATTAACCGTTGATACGAACGGCGACGGTAAAATTGACCAGTTCGGATTTGCGATGGACAACTCTTTATGGTGGAGTTTCCCGTTTTACAACACTTTCGGAGTAAAATTTTTATCTGATGACGGAAAAAATTGTCTTTTAAATTCCGACGAGGCAAAGAAATGTCTGCAATTTCAGGTTGATTTATATCACAAATACAAAGTTGAAGCGGGTGCATGGCAGGCAGGCAGCGTCAGTTGTGACCAGGGATTTATCAATAAAAAATATGCGATGATTTTTTCTGGTCCCTGGAATGTAAAAAAATTCAAGGATTCAGGGATTGACTTCGGTATCGCATTAATCCCGAAAGGCAAAGCGGGAACATCAACTAATGTCGGCGGGACCGATATGGTCGTATTGAGGGAAGCGAAACATCCGAAAGAGTGTTATGAATTTTTGGAATATCTGGTTTCGGTTGATGCGCAGAAAAAATGGTGCAATTTACTCGGTCAGATACCGGTAAACCTGAAAGCGTATTCCTATATTGACACCTCAAAAAATCCGGAAATAAAGGTCTTTATGGAGCAGATGAAAACGGCGATTGCAAGACCGCCCGTGATTGATTACGACCAACTTGAATATGTGATGAATCAGGAAATCTACACGGCGAGAACGAGAGAGAAAACGGTAGAGAAAGCGCTTGAAGACGCTGTAAAAAGAATAAATGAAGAAATCCTCAACTATTAAAGTAGCGGGCGAATTGCTATTCGCCATATTTTGTGGGATAGCAATCCCATCGCTACTACTTCCTACTCGCTGTTTTGCGAAGCCATACCACACCATTACCGTTGACGGCAATCTTTCGGATTGGTCTGATGATGAAATTCTAATTAACGATGCATCCGATTCCGATTGGACAGGCGGTAATGAAATAGAAAAGTTGTATCTCACCTGGGATAAAAACAATCTTTATTTAGCGGTCGCGGGGCAATCAACGGATACGGGACTTTTGATTTATTTTGACTTTAAGGACGGCGGATATTCCGATTTAACGAAAGTTAATTCATGGAACAGAAAGGTTATTTTTGCAAATCGTGAGATTGATTATTTTTACGGTTCATGGTCGGGTAGCGACGGTAATTTTTATGAAATAACCGCATCAAGTTCCGTTTCCGATACCTCAATATCTAAAAAACACTCTTCCGGCTGGGAACTTGCAATTCCTTTTGATACAATTTACAAATTGGGTTCCGGAAAAGTTCCGATTTCTCAAATCGTTTCCGTTTTTGTATCGCTGGCGATGGGTGATACCGGTTCGGACAGTTACGGTTCGTTTGGTTATCTCGGCGGCGATTGCGCACCGAACAATTATATCACCGGATTATCAACATCAACGATTTTTGTTTCAACATCAACAGTTATAGATACCGATTCCGACGGAGTACCCGACGACAACTATTCATCAACAAAATTAAAAATTACATCTTGCGATGCCTCGCCGAACCCGTTTTCGCCTGATAACAGCGGTTATGCTGATGATACCGCAATTTCATTTTTTATAACAAAACAGGCGCAGTTAAAAATTTCCGTTTATGACATTTCAGGCAGGGATGTAAAAAATATTGCCGATGAATTTATTTCGGATACATCTCAAGCGATTACAAAAAAATGGGATGGTAAGAATAAAAATGGCGACATTGTTCCTGCAGGTATTTATTTTATCAATATATCAGCGGAAAGTTCCGACGAAAGGGCAAGAAAAAATATTGCCGTCGCGGTAATAAAATGAGAAAATTAGTTCGGAGTTCAAAGTTCGGAGTTCGTAGAATTGCAATGTTATTGCTTTTAACTATGAACTATGAACTATTAACTATGAACTGCCTCCATGCTATGTTTGATACTTCGCTTTCATTTTCCGCCAGAGCCCTCGGACTTGGCGGTGCGTATCTGGCTGTTTCCGACGATGCCTCGGCGGTAAATATCAATCCAGCAGGGCTTTCACAGATTGAAAATGTTGAGTTCACAGGCAACTACACTCCGTTTTACGACACAAAAGCATATTCACAGTTTTTTTCCGTCGCGACACCTTTCGGTTATAATACTTTCGCAGCGAGTTTTGCAAGAACAGGGATAGCAAACATTTATGATGAAGATATCTATTCAATCGGTTATTCAAGAATCCTGAAAGAGGATTTGTTCGTCGGTCTGACGCTGAAAATTCTCGGCGCCGGCGCTGCCGGTTATTCAAAATACAACGACCCCGCATATTCCGGCGGCAGGTACTCCTTCGCATATGATATCGGCTATCTCAATATTATCAACAAGTGGTTTGCAATAGGAGCAAAACTTGAAAATATCAATGAACCGAAAATAAAACTTTTAAGTTCCTCCGATGGAGAAAAACTCGCCTCAAAATTCAAAGTCGGGATGAAATTCACAATCCATAAAAATATATTTACATATGATATAAATGATTTTTCAAACTTAGAGGAGAATTTAAACTTCGGAGACGAAATAAAGTTTTCGGATTTATTATCGTTCCGTCTCGGAATGTGCGAGAGAACACCCACAGCCGGTTTCGGTATGAAGTTGAAAAAAGTTCGGATGGATTTCGGTTTCTTTTTCCATAAAGAACTTGGAATTCTTTACAGAACCGGTATAACTTTTAACTTATGAAAAATAAATTAGTTCGGAGTTCGGAGTTCATAGTTCGTAGAACTGCAGTGTTGTTGATTTTAACTATGAACTATGAACTATTAACTATGAACTGCCTTTATGCTACCGGTATCGGCGGATATTATGAGTCCGAAGTTGATATCTACCGCAATTCCGACTTCACATGGAATATGTCGCTTCCCAAACATTATATTCAGACGAGGTTCTGGTCAAACCCGTTTAATGGTGTTGACCTGTACGGACAATTTGCGGCGAGAACTAATGAGTCATGGAACAAAAAATACAATTTTGAATTAGAAAGGTCATGGGCAAAGTATTGGCAGAAGAATTTGGAGTTTATGTTTTTGGGAAAGGAAGAGAGACACTGGATAAATTCGCCGCTTCTCAATCTTGTGGATACCGGAAGAGTTGTGGACAATTCATTGGCGACACGACTTGATGTAAAAGATGTTTACGGATTTAAGTCAACCTGTATCGTTTCAAGGGATAGACCTGTGAGGCATACAAATGGAATTTCGGGGCAGGACGAAACGGAATGGTATGGTAAATGTTTTGACAGAGATACAAATGTTTATATCGCCAGAGTTCAAAAAAATCTTTACAAGAATACCAAAACGGTTTCGTCTTTTGACATCGGCACAAATTATATATCAAAAAAAAGAGATTTAGAAAAATACATAATAGCGAAAGATACAAACGGTGCGATAGTGGGTTTGACGCAGGATGAAACGATAAATATAAATAACGAGGTTGTTTCGGTTGATGGGAAGTTTATATTTCACGGCGTATCTTTAACTTCCGAATTTGCAAATTCATCCTCTTTTGGAACCGCATCGGTAATTAAAAAGAGAGATAATGCGGCTAGTTGCGAGATGAGGGATTTGCATCTGGGACCGTTTTGGCTGGTCGGAAGATACTTTGATTACGGGAAAAATTTCAGGTCCGAGTCCTCATCAAAATTCGCAAGGACTCCCGGTGAGTCGGCTGACAACAAAGAATTCGGAAGAACCGGGTATTATACTGAATTCTCATATCTGTATCCCAAAAAAATGGTCAATCTTAAATACAAAAGAATGGAATATAAAACGAAGGTTGATTATATTTCCAACAACCATGAGCTCGGGACGGATTATATCGTGTATTTTTCATCGGACTATTTCAAGATTTATTATAATTATGCCGAACTTTATATTGAATTTGTGAAGGGTGTAAAAGGGAAAGTCGGTTATGAATCGCTGAAGAACAGATACGGAAGTTTTCCCGGAATCTTTTCCGAAATATCCTGCGAAGATAGATATGCGTTTGCACGCATTGCGGCACGGCTAAAAGATAAAAAGTCCAGATTAAATTACGGCGAACGGTTTATTTACGGTGGTGAATTGCGTCTCAATCTGACTGACCGATTGCAGTCATACTGGCGGATGGTCAATGTTCAATCCAATTTTTTGAACAAGAACTGGTTCACAGCGTTTTATCAACTCCGTTATAATATCGGATGGGATTTAGAAACATATCTTGAATACGGCGACGGTTGGGCGACGGATAATCTTGCATGGGATATAGATATAACGGATACGGAACGGGATACAACCGATGTAATAAAACTGATTTTGAAATTAAGTTTCTAACGGAGGAAAAAATGAAAACTAAAAAGTGGTTATGTGATTATGTGGTTAGGTGGTGTAGCGGTCGCATTGCTATGCGACTTATATGCGGGATAGCAATCCCGCCGCTACTTATCCACTTATCCACTTATCCACTTATTCACTCTCTTTACGCTCAATCATTTGAACCTGTCGTCGCAGGAAACGGCATAAAGTTTTTATTTGATGCGCCGGATGCCCAAAAGGTGACTCTCGGCGGCGAATTTAATAACTGGTCGCCCGACAAAATTGCCCTTCAGAAAAATCCCGAAGGTATCTGGGAAATTATTTATCCGCTGAAAGAAGGCAGATACGAATACAAATTCTTAACCGACGGCGTCTGGATGGACGGTGCCAATCTCGTGTTGGAATTAAAAAGTAAGGACGGAAAACTTTTCATTCCTAAATTACCCGAAGTAAAAGGAACTGCAACATCCTATTCCGGAAAAATTCGCTTCGGCGGGAAATTTTTGGGTTTGTTGTATTCCGTCTATGATGACGATGAAAAAAGGTGGGAACTGGATACTGCTTCATCCGCAATCCATTTTGACCTTGATTGGAACATAACCGCATTCAAGGAAGCGAACTGTTATGCAAGGACGTATTTGAAATCTGAGAGCGGCGATTACACCCTGAAATTCAAACAAGGTGATTTCAATTTCACGCCTGTGGGAGTTAATCTTAAAGCGTATTATAATGAAAAATTTATCCGGTTTGACAATCCCTTGAAAATTTTGGATAAAGATGTTTCGCTTCGTTATGATGGTATAAACTTTTTTGATGAAGCGAATATCCACAAAGCGTACGGATTTTATACGCAAGGCGTCCATCTTTCGGCGGAGCATTTCGGTTTCGGCGGCAAATTTTTCTGGTCAAATGTAGAAACAACATCCCAGGATGATATCGGGTTGAGAATAAAGTCGCCGGTGTTCGGTGAAAAAATTTCTTTCGGTGTTTCATTTATTTCCAATCGTGGCGTGCCGTGGGCTCACTCATCTTCGTCAAAATGGTTCCCTAATCCCGAAACCCCGGAAGGCAGAAGTTATGATGCAAGTGTCTCCACTCAGCCATGGTATAAAGGTTACAGGGAGGCGAAAAAAACCGCATATGATATGTCTTTTGTGATGCACGACAAAGTTCTGTTTTTCTGTGAATATCTGACGGGTGATGAAAAACTTGTTGCTACAAGATGGAACGAGTCAAGAGGCACTGATGTCGCAGTTGATAAGAGTTGGGATTTGAAAAATATTACCGATGTAATTTCAGGTTTCAAAGTGATGCCGGTTGAAAGTGTCGTTTCCGAAATTTCATACAGAAACAAGAAACAAAAATTAGGCAGTGTCCTTTATTCCGGTTATGAAGCGGGGACGGATTTGATATCGGGAAAAGTAAAATATGAAGTGAAAAAGTTTTCGGCGGGGCTGATTATTTCGCAAGAAAAATCCAAAAAGATTGACAGAGAAATAATTATAGACGGGGATATCTATCCATATTACAGAGCGGCTTACACGAACCATACATCCACATCGGTATATTTTATACCTGAAAAAGATTTTTTCATAATGCCGGTAATATCCGTGAACTTAAAAAATTTTGAGGCAACACTTAAATCAGAGTTTCATAATTATAAAACGCGAGATATAACAAAGACAGGGGGTGTACTATCAACGAACCGGTCACTACCGTTATTGTCTGTAAAAACACAGGAAGTTATTTTGGAACATTCCGTAAGCGTTTATGGTCCTTTTTATTTTGACGGTTCAACCAGATATTCTTATCTTGCCCTTGAATCAAAAAAACGGTCGTATATTTCAAGTTATCTGGCAGCAGCACTTAAATTGAAAAAGAATGTCTCTATAAAACTCGGCTGGGGTGTGGACCCCGAAGGGTTTGACGAGGACATTTATGAAGACATAGACAAACGGGAAGAATTTTTGTATAATAATTATTTAGCCACAAGTTCAATCCACAAGGCAGAAAAATTACTTCAATTAGAAAAACGGATTTCACTGAAAACGGAAATAAGATTTTAACGGGAGAAAAGGATGATACGATTATACGATGATACGATTATACGGTTTTTACATATCACCTTATCACCTTATCACCTTATCACCCGCTTTTTCCTACTTCCTACTTCCTACTTCCTACTCGCTATTTTTTCCGGTTGCGCCTCTCTCCATGAACGGATTCCTCAGCCGCATACCGAAAACGGGATGGTTGTGTTTCAATATATATCTTCATCGGCGAGGAATGTTTCCGTTGCCGGCGAGTTCAATGGATGGGAATATAAATCGGACCAGCCGAGAGCAATACGGCTGGAAAAAAACGAAAAAAATATTTGGACGGCGACAAGTAAAATTGAACCCGGAAGATACCAATACAAGTATGTTATTGATTATCAAAGTTGGATTTTGGACCCGGCAAATCCCTATACGATTGAGGATATCGCCGGGAATATAAATTCACTGTTGATAGTGAAATAAAAAACCCGAATAAGGGCACCGAATAAAGGCAAACATCACGAACAAGACACGAATAACGGCAATATGTCATTGCGAGCCCGCAGGGCGTGGCAATCTCATTCGTGAAAATTCGTGAGGTAATTTACAGGAGGAAAGGGTATGCTTAAAAGATTTTTGGTTTTTGTTGGTTTGTTTTGTTTATGGAGTGCATCATCCGTGATGATGCAAATTGAAGCCGCTGGTTTGGGTTCAAGAGTGAAAGCGGAAGAGAAAGCGAAAGGCGGTCCTGTTGAGATGACGAGTGGTGTAAAGTTCGTCTATAAAGGTTCTGCCGAAAATGTTTTTATCGCCGGCTCTTTTAACGATTGGTCAACGACAAAGAACCCGATGAAAAAAGTGAAAGAAAATGTGTGGGAAATAGTATTGCCGTTAGATGCCGGAAAATATCAGTATAAATTTGTTACTGATGGCAACTGGATTACTGACGCTGAAAACCCAAATACAACTGACGACGGTTTGGGTGGGAAAAATTCAATAGTAGAAGTTACAAAAGGTGCAGAAGCAAAAAAAGAAACAAAAATAAAAGGCGGGCCTGTTGAGACGAAGAATGGTGTAAAGTTCGTCTATAAAGGTTCTGCGGAAAATGTTTTTGTCGCCGGCTCGTTTAATGATTGGAGCATATCAAAAAATCCGCTTAAACAAGTAAAAAAAGATGTATGGGAAATAGTGCTTCCTTTGGATGCCGGAAAATATCAGTATAAATTTGTTACTGATGGCAACTGGATTACTGACGCTGAAAACCCAAATACAACTGACGATGGTCTTGGTGGGAAAAATTCGGTAGTTGAAATTAAGAAAGAGGTGAAAAAAAGTGCAATCAAAGCGAAGGGACCTGTTGTAACAAAAGACGGAATAAAATTTACAGTAACGGAACCAAACGCTTCAAGCGTTTATCTTGCGGGAAGTTTTAATAACTGGTCAACA
This sequence comes from Elusimicrobiota bacterium, assembly GCA_016218625.1. GTDB lineage: Bacteria > Elusimicrobiota > UBA8919 > UBA8919 > UBA8919 > UBA8919. The sequence continues at coordinate 7,793 of JACRDL010000013.1, read as the reverse complement.
TCTCAGGATGCAATGAAAAAGGACTCATCGGGTAACTGGGCCATCATAAAAAAACTCGCAAAAGGGAAATATCAATACAAGTTTGTGATTGACGGTAACTGGCTTGTTGACCCTGAAAATCCGAATACAGCGGATGACGGTTTCGGCGGCAAAAACTCTGTTATGGAAGTGAAATGAAAATAAAATCAGTAGTAAGGATTAAGTCGTTCACTTCGTTCACTTTAAGTATTAAGTTTTTTCTTTTACTTACCACTTACCACTTACCACTTACTACTGCCGTTTATGCCGAACTAAAATTTTCCAATATTCCTATTCTGGAGATAAAACAAAATTCGCAGATATCAGTCAATCTTTTACCGTATATCTACAATACCGCAAAAGATAAAAAATTAGATATTGAGTTTAGTAAGATAAAGGATGTTGATTGTATTTATAGGTCGGATGCTCTGTTGATAAAACCGAAAGAGAGTTTTTTCGGTTTGACATATTTTAATATCAATATAAAAAACCAAGATAATGAAACCGCATCCGCTGATATTATAGTAAAGGTGAAGCAGAAAAGCGAGACGGTTGTAACTTACAAGCCCGACAGTGCTGTGTCAGATGTCTTTATTGCAGGCGAGTTCAACGGATGGAATCCCAAGACGACAAGAATGATAAGAAATGATAATGGGATTTATTCGGTTCATATTGATATACCATCTGGCAAATATCAATACAAATTTGTTGTTGATGGCAACTGGTTTGCTGATCCTCAAAATCCGAATACCGTACCTGACGGTTTCGGTGGTAAAAACTCAATTTTAACAGTTGGGGGAGGGGGGAAGGACTTGGAAATTATTCCGTATTCAAAACAAAGGGGGCAACTGATGTTTGATTGCTCTAAAGAAATTACTAAATGTCTCGCAACTGTAGATAATAAAATCTGTCTGCCAAAAATTCAGCAAAATAAAATAAAACTGGCATCCGAACAAATGTTCGGGTCCGAACAAATGTTCGGGGGGCTTCGGGTCGTTGCTTGTGACAAAGATGGCAATTTTTCAAACGAATTTTATTTGTCCGACAATTCATGGCGGGATGGTGTGATATACTTTGTTTTCATTGACAGGTTTAATAACGGTGATAAAACAAATGATAACCCGGTTTCAGAAACTTCCGTTTCAGAACTTGCAAATTATTTGGGTGGTGATTTTCAAGGTGTGATTGATAAAATTAATGAGGGTTATTTTAAAAAACTTGGTATCAACATCATATGGCTCTCACCAACAATTGATAATCCTGAAATCGCCTATCGTGAAGATAATCCGCCCAATAAAAAATATACCGGATATCACGGCTACTGGCCTAAGGATTTTTATAAAGTTGAAGAACATTTTGGAACATCTGAAAAACTAAAAGAATTGGTTGAGACCGCTCACAAGAATAATATAAAGGTTATTCTTGACGGTGTTTTTAATCATGCAATTATAGAAAATGAGATTTACAAAAAAAATCCGCAGTGGTTTGGAACGCTTGAACTTCCTGACGGTAGAAAAAATATTCGGCTGTTTGATGAGTATCCTTTAACAACATGGTTTGATTCGTTCAATCCGACTTATGATTTTGAAAAAAATCCTGATGCACAGAATTATATTATAGAAAACGCGCTCTGGTGGATAAAAGAATTTGATATTGACGGTTTCCGTCTGGATGCCGTAAAACATGTTCCGCATTCGTTTTGGAAAGCGCTTCGGACAAAAATCAGAGGTGAAGTTGAAATCCCGCAAAATAAAAAATTTTATATGGTTGGTGAAACAATATCATCACGCGAAAAAATTATGGAGTTTGTTTCGCCCGAAGAACTTGACGGGCAGTTTGATTTTCCGTTATACTGGGCACTCAGAGATGTTTTTGCATGGGAAACGCAGGGATTTCAGCGGTTAGAAGGTGAACTAAAACAGTCGCAAAAAATTTACAAAAATGGGTTGATGTCAGCGTTTGTTGGCAATCACGATTTCGCGAGATTCTCAACACTTGCCGACGGCGATATTAAACCCGGCCAGAATGACAAAGACGAAAAAATAGTCGCAGAAATTGATAAGCCAGATACATATAAAAAATTGAAACTTGCGTTCACATTTATTTTGACGAATCCCGGAGTGCCGACGATATATTACGGCGATGAAATCGGGCTTGCTGGTTGTGGTGACCCTGATAATCGCCGGCTGATGAAGTTTGATATAACTTACAGCGAAAAAGATGTTTTGGATTGGGTTTCAGCGTTAATAAAAATCAGGCAAGAAAATCCTGCATTGCGATATGGAATAAATAAAACGGTTCAAGTTTCCAATGATTTTTATGCGTTCAAAAATGTCTGGTTTGATAATGAAGTGCTTGTTGTATTAAACAGGTCGGACGAAAATGTAAGCAAACGCTTACATTTGGACGGGAATTGGCTGAATCTTTTCACAGGGAAAAAACGGAAATTGGAAAATATAGAAATTCCACCGAAGTGTGCCTTGATATTCAGAAAAATTTTATGAAAAAAAGGTTGTTTCTTGCTGTTTTAATTCTGGTGTTTTGGGCAGGGGTAAGATTTATACTTGTAGAAAAGGATAAGCAACTTACATCTCCAAAAACATTTATATTTAAGTATCCCGATTATGCTGAAAAGGTTTATATTACTGGCTCGTTCAATAATTGGAATTATGAAGACACCGACTATGAAATGGAAATGAGCAGATGTCTCGCAAAAATTATATTGAAACTTGAACCATCAATTTATGAATACAAATTCTATGTGAAACCAAAACAGGATACTGTAAAAAGATGGTTTTCAGACGAACATTCTGCATATTTTGAGGACGATGGTTACGGCGGAAAAAATTCAGTAATTAAATTACAACAAAAAACAAAAATAGTAATTACATTCAAAGCACCCGAATATGCAAAAGAGGTTTATCTCACGGGTGATTTTGACGATTGGAAATTTAACAAATATCCGATGGAAAAAATGGGAAATCAATGGACGACTGCAATTGAACTTGTCGCCGGAAGATATGCCTATAAGTTCGTCGTCAATCCGAAAGAAATTGCAGAAAGAGAATCATGGTTTATAGACCCCGCCGCAAAACAAACACCAAAAGATGAATACGGAAAGACAAACTCAATTGTTGAGATAAAAACGCTCAAAAACTTTATGTTCTTTTTTGACATATTTTTTATCGCACTGGTATCGATTCTGACTTTTTCGTCTATTTTTGCGTTTCTTACTGAAAAAATAATGCAACTTAAATTGAAACTTACTGTTAAGTTGGTGTTTGTAATTGTTCTTGTTGTTTTTATTACTTCTTTTATTTTAATCTTTATTGAAACACGAGAGCGTGAGACAACAATTAAAAACCAGTTTAGAATCGCAACAAATATAATGGATGCATGGCTTTTTTCAACCTGCGCAGAATTACAAACACCTTATCCGGAGCAGAAACTTAAAGCGGTTCTGGAAAATATGATGTTTTCTTCACAAGAGAGTGGTTCCAGATTTAATACAGGAATTAAGGCAGCTGCTATCTATAATGCTAACGGCGAAATGCTCGTCGCTGACCTCTCAAAAATTGTTGAAGAACGGGTAAAAGGAGAAAGTGATATACTTTCGGCGTTAAAAAAATTAAAACCGCAAACAACCGAGTTCAAACTTCACAAAATATTGAAAACAGACATTGTCGCAATCCTGCCTGTAAAACGCGGACTGAAATCCACGATACAGGACAAAATTGAGTATTATCTCGTTGTTGATTATGACTGGATTAGGTTTAAGAGTGAACGAAATAGATATATCGCCAATAAATTTTTCGCTTTGTTTATTGTAGTGGTTATCTCCGGCGTAATCGCTTTTGTACTTTCATCTGCATTGCTTTCGCCAATCAAGAAACTTGATGACGCAATGACAAAAGTGCATTCAGGCGACTATACCCAGAAGGTTGATATAAAAACAAAAGATGAACTTCAAGATTTAGCACAGACATTTAATTTTATGACGCATGAGATAAAAAGATACCGCGACATGCAGATTGATAAAATTATTGAAGAACAGACAAAAACAGAGGCAATCATTTTTTCAATTGAGGATGGAATAATACTGACCGATTTTAAGGGCAACATTATTCTTTGCAATGAACAAATAAAAAGACATTTTGGGATAGCGCATATTCTTTCTGAAGGCAAAAACATAAATACAATTCTACCATACCCTGAAATAATTTCGGCAATAGAAGAGGTAACAAAGAGTCCTCAAAAAAGAGTATTTAAAGAAATAGAGGTCAAATTTCCATCTTATTCCAGATTTTTTAGAACGGACTCTATTCCTGTGAAAACAAAAAAGAATGAGTATATTGGAACCGCGACTGTTGTTCACGACATCACACTTGAAAAAGAACTTGACGAGATGAAAATGAATTTTTTTCAGGCGATAACACACGACTTGAAAACACCGATTACAGCAATCGTTGGGTATCTGGATATTTTAAGGACGGAAAAAATCGCTTTGTTGACTTCCGAGGAGAAACGAATCTTAAACATTATGAAGGTATCAACCCAGAAGTTGAAAGACCTTGTCCAGAACATACTTGATGTAGCAAAAATTGAGGCGGGGAAACCGCTACTGCTTGACAAAAAAAGGTTTGATTTGAAAAAGATGATTCTGCAACTTATAGAACTCTTTAAGCCTGACTTAGAAACTTTTAATTTGAAAATGGAAACCAATATCTCATCCGATATACCGGAAATACTTGCTGATGAAAAACAGATAGAACGGGTTGTCTCAAATCTTATCTCAAATGCCGCAAAATTTACACCACCGGCCGGAAAAATTTGCATAAATGCAAATTTAGTTCAGAGTTCAGAGTTCAGAGTTCAGAGTGAAAAAACTACGAGCCACGAACCACGAACTACGAACTATATTCGGGTTTCCGTTTCTGATACGGGCAGTGGTATTCCCCAAGATTATCTTGATAAAATTTTTGATAAATTCCAGCAAGTAAAAGGAACTGAAAAAAGAGGAACAGGACTCGGGCTGACAATCTGTAGGCATATAATTGAAGCACATGGCGGAAACATAAGGGCTGAATCAGTCGGAGTGGGGGGAGGGGGGAGCGTTGAGGGAAACGGGGCGAGCGAATTAAGCAAGGGTTCAAAATTTATATTTGAAATTCCAGTATAGATTATGTATAATAAAAAGCAATTAAAAGATTCAAAAAATTAATCTTTCCGTGGTAAGGTTTTGACAATATCATTGTTGTTTTTTTGGGGGGGGTATGGCAGAAGTGATGTTGAAAAATGTTAGCAAGGTGTACTCGGAAAATGTGGTTGCAGTAAAGGATGTTACAACCCAAATTAAAGACAAAGAGTTTTTTGTCCTTGTTGGACCTTCGGGTTGCGGAAAATCTACAATTTTAAGAATGATTGCCGGGCTTGAGGAGATTACATCTGGCGATCTTTTTATCGACGGTAAAAAAATGAATGATGTCCCGCCAAAAGACAGGGATATTGCAATGGTATTCCAGAATTATGCACTCTATCCGCATATGAAAGTGTACGACAACATGGCGTTTGGCTTAAAACTCAGGGGCTATTCAAAAACAGAAATAGATAAACGCGTGAAAGACGCAGGTGAAATTTTAGGAATGTCTCAGTTACTAAACAGGTATCCAAAACAACTTTCAGGCGGACAGAGACAGCGGGTTGCAGTAGGCCGAGCGATTGTCCGAAAACCAAAGGTTTTTTTGTTTGATGAGCCATTGAGTAACCTTGATGCGAAAGTACGAGTTGTGATGCGGTCTGAACTCAAGAAATTACACGAACGACTTGATGCTACAACAATTTATGTGACACATGACCAGACAGAAGCAATTGCTATGGGTGACAAAATCTGCGTTGTCAAGGACGGAATTATACAGCAGATAGATACGCCGTTGACAATCTATGATAAACCAAAAAACAAATTTGTTGCGGGGTTTATTGGTTCACCACCAATGAATTTCTTTGATTGTAAAATCATAGAAAACTCTGATGGGATATGGATTGATGAAGGTAGAATAAAAGTCGGAGTATTAGACGAGCACAAAGAATTATTAAAAAATTATATCGGTAAAAATGTTATTTTTGGAGTAAGACCTGAATCTGTTTATGATAAACTCTATGCCCGCGGCGCAACACCATATAACACAATTACTGCAATTGTTGAGATAGTAGAGCCAATGGGTTCTGAAGCGTTTCTCCATCTTGATACGGGACTTAATAAATTGGTGGCAAGAGTTGATGCTCATACAAATGTATTAGAAAACCAGAATATTGAACTTGTTTTAGATATGAGAAAGATTCATATTTTTGATAAAGAAACTGAAGTCGCTGTAATATAAAAAAACGGGAGATTTTATGAAAAAGTTTTTTATCTGTGTAATCTGTATTTTTAATCTGTGTACTCTGTGTTTTTCAAAGACACTTGTAAAATTTGTTTATGGCCCTGGCGGGAAAGTTGTTCAGAAAGTATCTCTTGCAGGATCATTCAATAACTGGTATAAAGACGCAAACATTCTGAAAAAAGAAAATGACGGGAAATACTCAACAGAAATTCTATTAAATGATGGTCTCTATTTTTACAAGTTTGTTATAGACGATAATCAATGGATTGAGGATCCGCTTGCAGATAAAACATTAAGAAAATCTGATGGCTACGGTGGATTTAATTCCGCGGTTTTCGTCGGTGAAAAAGGTGAAAAACACGGGGTTGCTAAACCAAACGATGTAAACATTCCCGCATTAAAATATGAGATAAATGTTATATCACCACAGTTGGTCGAGTTAAAACTGCGAACCTTAAAAAATGATGTCCAAAATGTTTCCGCCGATTTTGCAGGTCAGAAAATTATTCTTAACAAAACAAATACAGCAGTGGGATTTGATTATTACTCTGATATTGCTGAAATAAAAAATCCGAAAAACGGATATTTTGAAATAAAAGATGGAAAGAAAACAGTCGTTTTTCCGTCAAAAAAAGATATTTCGTTTGAATTGAAGCCGGAGTTTTCTACGCCTGATTGGGCAAAGGGTTGTGTATGGTATCAGATAATGTTAGATAGATTCTGTAACGGTGAAAAAGCAAACGACCCCAAAAATACCTTACCTTGGAGTTGGGATTTTACTAAACCATATACTACAGAAAAAGGTAATTTTTACAACTATGTCTGGGGTAGGTTTTTTGGTGGTGACCTGCAAGGTCTTATTAAAAAACTGCCTTACTTAAAAGGACTCGGAGTGGAAGCAATTTACTTAAATCCAGTGTTTGAAGCGGGCTCTTATCAAAAATATGATGCTTCTGATTACAGACATATTGATGAGGACTATGGCTATAAAACGGATTATTCGGCATTAGGTGAGACGGAAAACCCAAAGACATGGAAATGGACTGATACAGATAAACTTTTTCTTGAATTTCTAAAACAGGCGCATTCACTTGGAATGAAAGTAGTTATTGACGGTGTGTTTAACCATTCAGGCGAGCAGTTTTGGGCATTCAATGACTTAAAAGAAAAAAATGAGAAATCAAAATACAAGGACTGGTATATCGTTACCGACTGGGATACATTCAGAAAACACTCTAATCAAGGCAGAGGATATTCCGGCTGGGCGGGTTATGGCGGGCTGCCTGAATTTCAAGAAAATGAAAACGGGCTTGTTGAACCCGTCAAAAAACATATTCTTGATATCACAAAACGCTGGATGGACCCCAATGGCGATGGCAACCCAACCGACGGAAT
>JACRDL010000010.1 GCA_016218625.1 Elusimicrobiota bacterium | reverse complement strand
TGTCTCAAAAGCGGGGTCAAGTTTGTAACCCGAACGAATCTTTAAAATATCATAAATCAGAATCTCACACCCGAAATTTGCGGCTGGTTTTGAGTTCTTTACCAGAATTATATCCGTTGACAAAAGCAGCGTTTCGCCGAGCGGTTTATACGCCCCGCCGACAACAAATTTAGTCGGAAGTTCTTCTTTTTGAGCAATAAACTGCAGTTTTTTAAGTGCGATGTTTTGTGCTGCCACACCCAACGAAAAACTTTTGATAGAATTTATTTTTTTTCTGTAAATAGTTCCGATATCAAAAGAACCAGCAAAAGATTTTTCATCATCAATTTTTTCCTCTATGTATCTGACCGCCCCGCCGAACGAAAAATTCTTATTAAACAGATAAGACAATCCGACTATCGGCGAAAAATCATATGAGTTAAACTTTCTTGTTGGTGAATTCATACTTTCCTGCCCTTGAATATCGCCAATTCCGAGATATTCAAAACCAAGTCCGAGCGAGAGTTTTTTCTGTAATGGCATTGAATATGAAACATTCTCAAAATTTATATCCTCAAGCCATTCGCTGTGAGAAAGCGTTGCATTTTTTTCTTTCAAAAATCCCGTCCCGGCGGGGTTGTAAAAAATTGCCGTTGAGTCATCTGCCACCGACGAAACCGCACCTGCCAAGGCGTTTGCCCGAGCATCTTTAGAAATTAAAAGAAATTCAGAAGAAGTTTGCCCTGCCGCATAAAGGCAGGTGATAAGGTGATGCGGTGATACGGTGATAAGTAAAACCCGTATCAGCATATCAACATATAAGCATATCAACGATTTTATTTTCATCGCAGTCACCTGATTATAGCCAGTTTGCCTTTTTTACTGCCGGTGCCGTTTTTATCCTTAATGTAATAGATATAAACGCCTGATGCCGTATCGCCGGGATTCCAGTTATAACTGCCGGATGTTTCGGTTTCAAATTCATCAACAAGTCGGCCGGCGATTGTGTAAATTTTTATTTTGATATTCGCCGTAAGTCCGTCAAAAGTTATTTGGGTGTGTCCATATGAGGGCTTAAACGGGTTAGGATAAACACTCACAGTATCAAGATTTGTTTTCGGTGTTTTCGCAAAAATTCCGAATTTTGTAAAATGGTTTACTTTTGCAGAAACGGTTTTGTGATTGATGGATTGGGCGAATAGCAATTCGCCCGCTACCTTTTTATTGTTGGGATTATTCGTCCCGTCGTTTTTTGAATTATCCCTGCCGTCGCCCTGTCCCGGATTTGTACCGTCGCCGAGGCCCGAACGATTGTCCGCTTTTTTCCATTCGCTATTTTTTTCATCAAGATAATAAATCTCAAGCGATTCCGTTTTTACATCGGTTCCGTCAACAATTCCATCGTTGTTTTCATCGGGATACGGCAGAATTATTGTAAGGTCTTTTTCAAACTCGGACTTACCGTCGCTAAAATTATAATCGCGAAAAACATCAATAGGTTGAAGCGAAGAAGCCGTCGGAAGCGGTAAATTTTCCTGTGCGAGGGTTTTTATTTCCAGAACGCTTTCTTTTTCAACGATACCTTCGGGCACAATAGCGCCCGTTCCATCGGCGGTCATTACTTCCGTCTCATTTGTTTGCTGCGAAGCAGCAGGGATTTTTTCCTGTTTTATGTGCTGAACATTCGGGTGCATAGACGGGTTGCCGTCTTCAGAAATGTCCCAATTAACATCGTCAATATGGACGGTTGTTTCTGCGGGATTAGTGTCCGGCAGGTTCAGTGAATCATATGCAATTGCCCGAATGAGATATTTACCATTTGGTAAAGAAGACAAATTCCAGTAGACAGCGTAAGGCGGTTTTTTGTCAACGGTTGAAATATCTATCCATTTGCCATCCGAATTTTTATATTGAAACATAACCGCCGTCGTTTCCGAAGTTGAATCCGCTATAACGGTAACCGCATTGCCCCTAACCCGTTTTCCTTCTTTCGGGATTCTTATATTGGCAGTCGCAGAACCGGTTACATTGATATTTACAGTAACATAATTTGTATTTTTTTCCTCCGTTCCTTCAATATCAACAACCCGAACCGCAAATTTGTAAAGTCCTTTTTCAAGCGGATTAGAAATAAATGAAGTCGCAGGATTTTGAAGTTCGACAATAACTCTTGAGTAATCAACGATTCCCGTTCCTTTGTCCCAGTAAATGCGGTATTTTGCGGAATAAAATTTTTCAAGATAAAGATTGTGGTCGTAATAAACATTATACTGCTGTGAATTTGCGGATGGTGACGGCTGCCAACTAATTTTTGCTTCTGATTTTTCGGTTGCCTCACCCGTTAAATTGCTAACCGGAACGGGATAAATCTGAAAGACCGAAAACAAAGCGTACTTTCCTTCCCCGGGTACGAATGCAAAACATTTGTTAAGTTCTGTATTGACGGTTGTCTCAAATCCGCCCACCCATTTTCTTTCAAATTCATTATATTTCAAAATTACAAGCGTGGTTTCTTTTATGAAAGTTCCGTCCAAAAAACCGTCCTGATTATCGTCTATATAATCAAGCACAATCGGTTGCGGAGCCGGTATAACTTCAATATAATAATAATAATCGGTGGGTTTTTTAGGCAATGTCGGTTCGGGTGATGTCTGGTATTCGGGAATTGGAATTGGGTCTGGAACAATCGGAAGAATAGATACACCACCGCCATCATTGGTTCCACCGATAGAAACTACATCCGTTGAAATTTCAACCAACGGCGGTAAGGGAACGCGTATTTTTATTCTGCCTCCATTGGCGTCATCATCAGGAGTCTTGATTTCCTCTGCATTTGAGGGTGTTCTTATGGATATCTCAGGAATATCAGAAGATTTCATCGCATCCATATTATTTTCCGAAAGTTCCGTAACAGGTAGGATAATAAATTTATAGTCGGTTGACGGCGTTAACTTCGGGGTGATTATTGTCTTTGTGCTTTCATTTATTGCTCCAAGAGAGTTTGAATAATCAACAATACCGGTGCCTTTATCATAATAGACCCTATAATAAACGCCGGAAAGTTCGGCAAAATTTTTAAGTCCGATAAGATACGTACATTCCTGTTGAACGGCAACCGTTATATCTTCGGGTTTCGGAGCAGGAACATCTTTTATTGAAATTGTTTTTGTTTCGGTTATTGTTTTATTTCCGGACATATCAACTACCTCAATATGATATGAAAGCGTATTTGCAGTATTGTAATCGGCAGGAATTGCGCCCGTCCATAAATTATCCGAAGTTTTCAACATTTCCCAGAAATTTGCTCCGCTAAAAAGCGTTACCGATTTTATATCCGAATTATCCGTTATATTTGCGGCAACCGGAATTGAAAAATATCTATATTGACCGTCTGCAACCGGTTGAAGTGCAACTGACGGGGAAATTGTGTCCGCAATAACATCAAAAATATATTTTGATGCAAGTGTTATGCTCTCAATTGATGCCGATAGAAGATGTTGACCTTTGGGAATTATTTTATCAATCTTTTCAGAATATAACTTAGTCCCGGGATTAAAAACTAACTGTGTTTTTGTCGGCGTGAATATTTTAGTGTCGGAATATTTATACAAAGAATCAATTGTAAAATCATAAATTTTTGATGACGGCAGTTCAAGAGTCTGGGTGCTTTGTGAAGTATTTTCCAAGTTTATCTCGACTTCAACCGGGTCGCCGTAATTATATGTTTGTTTTGATGTTTTTGCGGATAATTTTAATGCACAGATGACAGAGAAATTCCAACCGGAATACAGTGATTGTTCAAGTTGCGCAAAATCAACCGCCTGTGAAGTTACATTATATTGATGGTTTATTTTCCATATGTCTACGGACACAGAAAACGACGAAACGCCTTCCGCTTTTACCCAGACCTCGTTTATGGTCCAACCATTTCCATTCCAATAAGTTCCGTCGGTTAAGTCATTGAGTCGCACCCTAACAAAAGCCACTCCGCTTCCCCAATCCGACGCTTGACCGTAAATTTTCGGAACATCGGAATATGTTTTTCCACTTTCGGGAAAAGAGATATAAGATGTCGGGGGTCTTTTATCAACGAAAAATGTAACGCCAACGGATGGGACTTCAACATTTCCGGAAATATCTGTTGAACGGGACTTTATGTTATAACTGAGATTTTCTGAAAAATATGTTGAAATCGGATATGTCCACGAAGTTGTGCCGTTACAAAAAAGCCAGTTCGGCGTCCCGACCCAGCACCTGCCATCCCAGTATGTCTTTGATTCAACCTGACAAATCTGCACCTCAATCTTTTTTGAATCTTCCGATGCAGCGCCATTTATGGGAATATACTGATAACTGTAAGCGGATTTGTTCGGAGAGGAAATGTTAGAAATAGCCCAAAGAGAGTTTAATTCAAAAATAAAAAAACCCAGAAGAATGATTTTCACAAATGAAATCTTATACTCATCCGGATTAAGTTTAATACCGTCATTTATCAAATAAAAAAGCCGCTCCAAAGCCGACATTTTATCGGTTTTCTTATTTTTAGCGGCAAAATGATTATTTCCGCTGTGTGCGGCTAAAACATCTTTCGGCAGTTCAGCCATCTTGAAATCACGAATAACACGCCAATTAAAATTGGCGATTACAACTATTCGCGCTCCTTAGATTCTGTATCTTTGCGCCCCCGCCTTGGTAATCCCGAATTACCGGGACTTGGGTCATATAGACCGACGGGTTTGCCTTTATCGTGTTAACAGCGATTCAAACGGATTATAACTACGATTCAGACGGATAAAAATCCGTTTACATCCGCGCTTTTATCCGTTTGCATTGTCTTTTTCTGAATCCGCTTACATCTGTCTGAATCGTCTTTCTAAACAAAAAACCGAATTACCTTATAATTATCGTAAGTTAGAAATTCTGACACCTAACTACTATTAACTTACGATATTATTCGGCAACTCGGCTGACCTTACAACAATCCGGCTGACTTTTCACAACGACCTACTCTCAAAAAACGGCAGCCGGACCAACCTTTAAGGTTCCGCAGCTTTGCGCCCCCTCGCTTTTTCACTCCACAAGACAACAATGCGGGGGTTTGCCTTTTTCGCTTCTGTGAGTAAATAGATCATCTATCTACCCCTTATAATTATATCAAAAGCGATATAATTATGCGCCTCGCCAATTACATCGGCTTCGGCACTATAATTATAAAGTATTTTAGACATTTTGTCAAGTACTTTTTTTAGTTTCCGATGAGAAATCTAAAAATAAAAAAGAGCCGGAAGACAATTCCGGCCCTTTTTTTAATATCAATTAAAAATTTTTAATTTTCAATTTTTAATTTTTAATTGCTTCTAATACATTCCGCCGCCCATTCCCCCCATTCCGCCCGGAGGCATCATATGTCCTTTGTCTTTTTCAGGAATGTCGGTAATAAGACATTCCGTAGTAAGAAGTAGTCCGGATATTGACGATGCGTTTTGTAATGCAAATCTGGTAACCTTTGCAGGGTCAATAATTCCCGCTTTAATCATATCCACGAATTCGCCTGTCTCGGCATTCAGCCCGAAGTTAACATTTGATTCTTTTCTGATTCTCTCAACCACAACCGAACCTTCGGCGCCCGCGTTTTCGGCTATCTGCCTGAGCGGATCCTCAAGCGCCCGTTTGACAATGTTTATACCGGTCTGCTCGTCGGCATCGCCGCCTTTCAGTTTTTCAACATCTGGAATCGCCCTCAAAAGTACAACTCCTCCGCCGGGTATAACGCCTTCCTCAACTGCGGCGCGGGTGGCATGCATCGCATCTTCAACCTTGAACTTTTTTGATTTCATCTCGGTCTCGGTTGATGCACCGACATTTATAACCGCTACTCCGCCGACCAGTTTCGCAAGCCGTTCCTGAAGTTTCTCTTTGTCATAATCGGAAGTAGAATCCTCAACCTGCTTTCTTATCTGGTTGACTCGCTTTTTGATGTCTTCTTTGTGGCCCGCTCCCTCAACAATAGTTGTGTTTTCCTTGTCAACGACAATTCTTTTTGCGGCGCCTAACATTTCAAGTCCGATTTTCTCAATTTTCAGCCCCAACTCTTCGGAAATAACCTGCCCTTTCGTAAGACACGCTATATCCTCAAGCATTTCCTTTCTTCTGTCGCCGAAACCTGGCGCTTTTACTGCGGCGCATTTAAGCGTTCCGCGAAGTTTATTTACGACCAGCGTTGCCAGTGCCTCGCCGTCTATATCCTCAGCGATTATCAGAAACTGTTTTCCGGTTTGCGCGATTTTTTCCAAAAGAGGAAGAAGGTCCTGCATTGATGAAAGTTTTTTATCGGTGATGATGATGTAGGCATCTTCTAAAACCGCTTCCATTCTTTCTGCATCGGTGACAAAATAAGGAGAAATCCAACCCCTGTCAAACTGCATACCCTCAACCACTTTTAATTCGGTGGATGCGGTTTTACCTTCTTCAACGGTGATGACTCCGTCTTTGCCGACTTTTAAGATTGCATCCGCTATGAGATTTCCTATTTCTCTGTCATTCGCGGAAATTGTTGCAATCTGACCTATTTCATCTTTCGCTTTGCCGAGATCGTCCTGCGGGATTTTTTTCGCAACTTTTTTGATGTAATTTACGGCCGCTTCAACCGCTTTGTCAATTCCTCTTTTTACATGAATTGCATTCGCGCCGGCAGTTATATTTCGTAAACCTTCCGTTATGATTGACTGTGCCAGAAGAGTAGCGGTGGTCGTGCCGTCGCCCGCCACATCGTTTGTTTTTGATGCCACTTCTTTTACAAGTTCCGCACCCATATTTTCAAACGGATCTTCAAGTTCGATTTCCTTCGCTATTGTTACACCATCATTAGTTACCGTCGGTGAACCGAACTTTTTATCAAGCACTACATATCTGCCTTTTGGTCCCAAAGTTACCTTTACTGCATTTGCGAGTTTATCAACGCCTGATTTGATAGCTCGCATTGCCTCGTCAGAAAACTTCAACTGTTTTGCCATTTTTGAATACCTCCAAATTTTATTTGCCTTAAATCGCCAAGTGAGGGAAAAATTTCTGAAGAGCCTCAATTTGCGACCTATACCCAGCAGGAGCAAATTGCAGAGCGACCACAGGGGAGCGTCTCAAAGAAATTTGTTCCCGAGCGATATTTATTTTTCAACTATTCCTAAAATATCTTCCTGATGCATAATGAGATATTCTTTGTCGTCAATTTTTATCTCCGTTCCGGAATATTTTCCGTAGAGAATTTTATCGCCTGCTTTGACGTCCATCGGAATTTTTTTACCTGTATCGTCAACTTTTCCGGGTCCCACCGCTATAACTTCGCCTTCCTGCGGTTTTTCCTTTGCCGTATCCGGAATTATAATTCCGCCTTTCTTTACCTCTTTTTCCTCTGCCGGCTTGACTATTACTCTGTCGCCGAGCGGTCTAATCTTCATAAAAAATCACCTCCCCTCAAATTTTGTTAGATGCACTTCATCAAAAAAAGTTTCAAGTTTTTTTATTATACTTAAAATTAAAAAAATGTCAAGTTAAAATTTTAAGCCGAGTCCGAAATCAACCCCGTAATGGTCAACCGAGTATGTTCCTGCTACATTTATGTAGGTAAACGGTAACAGCGAAAAATTTAATCCCAGAACATATCTCGGCTCCGAAACGTTGACATCAACATTTGTTTTTACCCCAAGTTCGGCAACGCTAAAATCGGTTTCCAGTTTTGTGCTGTCAATTGCGACCCCAAGATACGGTTCTATTACGGGTATTTTTACGGAAAAAATTCCTGCAAAAGAATTTGTAGTCGCTTTGAAATCAGAGTGATGCAACTGGTTATATGAATACATCGCCGAGAGACCGAGTTTTACAACAGCAATTTCCTTTTCAATGATTCCGTATTTAAGCCCTGCACCAAGTAATTTCAAACCCTGCGATTCTGGAAAACCGCGAAGCGTTATGTCAAAACTATACGGAAGTCCTTTTGATAGTTGAATATATGGAAGTCCGAAAGGTTTTTTGCCGATTGCATTTTTTAGAATAATATCATCATCGGAAGGTTGCATCGCGGCTGATGCAGAAAAACCGACATCAATCCCCGGAACAAGCGCCAGTGTTCTTCCCGAATGAAACATTCCGCCGCCTAAAACAGCACCGACATCTTTTGCCAAAGGTTCAACGGATGTCTTTTTAAGTTCGTCAATGAGTTTACCAAAATCAAGCGTTTCCGAAAAAGAAAAACTTGCACACAGATTACACAGAAATGTCATTGCGAGTGTCAACGAAGCAATCTTACAGATTACACAGATAAAAATTTTTTTCACACTCTCCCCCTTATTTTACCGGAAATTATTTCAAGTCCTTTTAATGTAAAATCCTCGTCAACTATGAAATCCGGAAAATGTTTTGAGAAAAACTCCGAATACCCTCCCGTCAGAATAATCTTTAATTTCTGAACTCTGAACTCTGAACTCTGAACTCTATTTATCACCTCCCTTATCAGTCCGAGGTGTCCGTAAAATATGCCCGACAATATTGCTTCCTTTGTATTTTTACCGATGATATTTTTTGGAACTTCGGGTTTTATTTTAGGCAGTTTTGCAGTTTTTTCATGAAGTGATTCTGCCGAAATTTTTATTCCCGGAGCAATTATGCCACCGATATAATCACCGTTTTTTGAGACGACATCAAAAGTCGTAGCAGTTCCTAAATCAACAACTACCGACGGAACACCATAAATTTCTTTTGCAGCAACGGCATTAACCAAACGGTCAGCCCCGACCCTTTGCGGATTTTTAACTTTAATTTTTATGGGAATATTTTTGCTGTTAAGAATTACTGGCTTAACCTTTAACAGTCGGATTATTTTTTTTGTTGCATCAGGAACTACGGATGCAATTATTACACCGTCATAATCGCCGAAAGGAATTTTTTTGAACTTTTTGATAAATACTGTCGCTTTTTCTAACTTTTTATTTTCAAAGAGCCCGAAATTTATAGTTGTATTTCCGATATCAATCGCAAGAAGTTTCACTTATAATTTACCTTTTTTAATCGCGGAGCGAATCAAGAAATTTGTAAGGAACCTTGAGGAGCGACTTCGCTTTCAGGAGCGACGAACAGAGCGAAATCCGACAGGGCGGTCGGATGAGTGACCAAAGGAAATCCCTTTAGGGACTTTTCCGACAAATTTGCTTGCGAGCGACTATTCATGGAAGCGGTTCAACTTTCAGAACGGATGCTTTGCCGGTTTTAAGATGAACCGTTTTTCTGTTATTTGGGTCGTTTATTCTTTTCCCGTCAACAATATAAGCATATTTGTATTCACCGACAGGTAACATCAAAACCGTTTCCCAAACAAAATTTTGTCCCTTTTTCATCGGATTGGCTTTTTTATTCCATTTATTGAAATCACCGACGAGAAATACCGTTTTCGGCTTGGAACTTCTGTATTTGAAAGCAATTTTTCTCTTTTGGGTTTTTGAAGATTGTAATTTTCCTGCTGCGGCGGAAGATTTGGAAACTAACGGTGCCGGCATCTGTGGTTTTACTGATGCTGTCGGCTGAGACGATATTACTACTTCAATCTTTTTCGGATTTTTTACGACGATCTTTTTGACACTTTTTTCTTTCAGATACAAAAGCCCTCCGCCCAAAAAAATCAACACAACGCCTATTGCCAGTCCTATATATGAGATAAGTTTTTTATCCATTATGTTTATGTAATTCCAGGTCAATGCGCGACTCAACCTGTTCCAGTTTTTCCACGACGGCATCAACCTTTTTGGAAATTCCCTCAATATGCTCGGTGAGATTGGAAATAATCGGAATAAGTGCGTCTATTTTCCCAGCATGTTTCTGGTCAGACGAAGGATTTTGGGCTGTTTTCAAATCGTCAATTTTTGAGGTAATTTTGTTGAAAACCGTCTGTGTAGCGGAATCCATATCTTCTCTGAAAAGGTCAAATTTAGCGGTAAGTTCATCAATCCTTTCTTCCACAAGTCCGATAATAAGTTCCCTGTCTTTTTCCGAAAAATCTTCGGCAGTTGCGCGTTTTGCCTTTTCAAGAAGCAGAAGAACGACGGATACCGTTATAAAACATAATCCCATTGCAATTATGATAACAAGCCACAAGGCATTCAGATTACCGAGTCCGTCCAAAATACCCATAAAATTTCTCCACAAGATAAGCCACAGAATTTCACAGAATTACACTGAAGTTTTTTCTGTGTTCTTTTCTGTGTCTTTCTGTGGCGCTTTTCAAATTCCGATACTCTAAAATTTCTCCTTAAATTATTATATCAAAATTTCCCGGAAAAATCAATACGATTTGTACTTACGAATTTTTTTATTATTTCCTTGAAAATTTTTTTAACATTCCAGTTTTTTTTCGTAATTTCTTTTAATGAAACCGCAATCTTTTTGAGTTCCTTTGGAATTTTATTGTTGATATTCACGCCGACACCGACGACAACCCAATCAATTTTATTGCCAGTTATGGAACTTTCTGTCAGAATCCCCGCAATTTTTTTCGGACTTCGGACTTCGGACTTCGGACTAACCATTATATCATTCGGCAGTTTAATAAAAATTTTCGGCTTTTCAATTTTGAGCGCATCAATTATTGCAGCAGCCATTTTCAGGGTTAACTCCGGAATTTTATCGGGACTAATTCTCGGTTTAAGAATTATTGAGAAGTAAAGTCCGCCTTTTGATGAACTCCAGTCCCTTTCAAATTGCCCGCGACCATTTGTCTGTCTTTCGGCGACGACAATCGTTCCAGACGGTGATTTGTCGGCGATTTTTTTCGCATAATCCTGTGTTGAATTGATTTTCGCAAAGCGGATTATTTTTTTATCAAAAATTTTCATTAAAATTCCAAACTTATATCAAGGGCGGGCGCCGAGTGGGTAATTTTGCCGACGGAGATTCTGTCGGGTTTAAGAGATGCGATTTTTTTCACCGTTTTTAAGTTAACATTTCCTGAAACCTCAATTTCACATTTTGAATGACCGCGGATATATTTTATACACTTTTCCATCAACCCGAAATCCATATTATCAAGCATAATTATATCCGGTTTTAATTTTAGAAATTCCTCAACCTGCTCAAAATTTTGACATTCAATTTCTACTTTTTTATTTTTGGGCAAATTCCTAATTCTTAATTTTTCATTTTTAATTAACTTTAAGTGGTTATCCTTTATCAAAACCATATCCGAAAGATTAAGCCGATGATTGTAACCGCCACCGGCCCGTACCGCATATTTTTCTAAATTTCTTAAAAGGGGCGTCGTTTTACGCGTATCGTAAATTTTTGAGTTATTGTCCGCTTGGACAACAAACATTCTCGTTGTAGTTGCAATTGCCGATAGGTGTTGTAAAAAGTTTAATGCGGTTCTTTCCGCCGTCAATATCGCACGGGCTTTCCCTTTAACTTCGGCAATAACCTGACCGTTTTTTACAAACTGTCCGTCTTTGGTCTTTTTCACAAATTCAATTTTTTTATCGAGTTGCTGAAAAACCGTTTTTGCAATATCAAGTCCACAAATTACACCCGCCGCTTTTGCAACAAATCTTGCCGAAATAATTTTATTTTTTGGTATCAACGCATTCGTGGTAATGTCGCCTTTTGGTGCATCCTCTTTCAGTGCGAGTTTAATAATAGTTTTTGTGTCCACAAGATAACCTTGCTTTCGCAAGGACTCCAAGAAAAACTTCATAACCACAGATTACACAGATTAACACAGATTTTTAGTTTTTTTTCTTGTGAAAATCTTGTGTAAATCTCGTGGTTAAAAAATTATTGAAATTCCGATACTACCATAAACTCATTCTATCAAATTTTTCTTTTATTATCAACCTGCATTTCTTTCAGTTCAAATATTTTATCCCGCAGCACCGCCGCAAGTTCAAAATTAAGATTATCGGCTGCATTGTTCATATCTTTTTCAAGTTGAGAAATATTTTTCGCTGAATATTTTGAAATATCCTCTTTAATCAAAAGCATTGAATCCTGTTTCGCTTTATATTGAAATTCTTCAAGGTCAAAAACTTTCTTGACGATTGTTTTCGGCGTGATTTTGTGCTTTTTGTTATAATCCAACTGCTTTTTCCGACGACGGTCCATCTCGGCCACTGCCCTTTTCATTGAACCGGTGATGTTATCTGCGTAAAGAATTACGAAACCGTTTATATTTCTTGCGGCTCGTCCCGAAACCTGAATTAAAGATGTTTCGCTTCTTAAAAAGCCCTCTTTATCAGCATCCAGAACTGCAACAAGCGAGACCTCCGGCAAATCCAAACCCTCGCGCAAAAGATTTACGCCGACCAAAACATCAAAATTACCTTTCCGCAAGTCATTCAAAATTTCTATTCTTTCAAGCGCCTCAATATCGCTGTGGAGATATTTTACTTTTATCTTTTTTTCATAGAGATATTCCGCGAGGTCCTCCGCCATTTTTTTTGTGAGAGTTGTAACCAAAACCCGCTCTTTATTTTTTACCCCGTTAGAAGTATCGTAGCACGATGTGCCACTTCTAACGGGGTGAACTCGTTTTTCTATTTCGGCAATTAAATCATCAACCTGATTTTTTACCCCGTTAGAAATATCTCGGCGAGATACGCCATTTCTAACGGGGTGAATGGGCTTGACGACAATTTCCGGGTCAATAAGCCCGGTAGGACGAACAATCTGCTCAACAATCACGCCTTTTGATTTCTTAAGTTCATAATCCGACGGAGTTGCAGAAAGATAAATAACATTTCCGACCAGCGATTCAAACTCTTTAAATTTTTGCGGACGGTTGTCAAGTGCTGATGGCAGTCGGAATCCGAAATCAATAAGTGTTTCCTTTCTTGCTTTGTCGCCTTTATACATCCCGTAAATTTGAGGAATTGTAACATGGGATTCATCAATAATGGTTAAAAAACCTGGCTGATGCGGGAAATAATCAATTAAACACGGCGGACGACTGCCTGCGGGACGACCGGAAAGATGCCTTGAATAATTTTCAATTCCGTGACAATAACCCATCTCCGACATCATTTCAATATCGTAATTAGTCCTTTGTTCAATACGCTGTGCCTCCAACAATTTGCCCTGATTTTTAAAAAATTGGACCTGTCCCTTTAATTCGCGGCGGATTTCTTCAATTGCTTTTTCCAATTTTTGGCGGGATGTAACAAAATGTTTGGCGGGATAGATGTAAAAAGCGGGAAGTGGAAAGTGGGAAGTGGTAAGTGATTTACCTGTCAATGGGTTTATCTCGGTGATTTTTTCTATTTCATTGCCGGAAAATTCCACGCGCACGGCCGTCTCTGAATTGGCGGGAAAAATTTCTACAATATCGCCATGAACACGGAATTTCCCTCTAATAAATTCAACATCATTTCTTTCATAATGAATACCTATAAGTTCGTTAAGCAAAAAATCACGGTTTATAATTCTGCCTTTTTCCAAAACAACGCACATATCTTTGAAATCAGACGGGCTGCCGAGATTATAAATTGATGAAACGGAAGCAACTACAATAACATCATTACGGGATAAAATTGAGGTTGTGGCTTTCAGTCGGAGTCGGTCAATGTGTTCATTTATTGAGGCATCTTTTTCTATATAAGTATCCGTTTGAGGAATATACGCTTCGGGCTGATAATAATCATAATAGGAAATAAAATATTCAACGGCATTTTCCGGAAAAAAACTTTTGAATTCGGCGTAGGTCTGTGCTGCAAGCGTTTTATTGTGAGACATTACAAGCGTAGGTTTGTTTATCTGTGCGATGACATTTGCGACGGTAAATGTTTTCCCGCTGCCTGTGACTCCAAGTAGAACCTGATGGGCGTTCTGATGTTCTGATGTTCTGATGTTCTCAACAATTTGTTTGATGGCAGACGGCTGGTCGCCTGCGGGTTTGAATTTTGATACAAGTTTGAATTTATTCACTATCTTGAAAGTAATCTGTCATATTCAGAATGAGTACCAATCCAAAACCAGATTAAATTATTATCTATCTCTATTCCAATAGTTCGGTATTTCCTACCCACTCTAACTGACCAGTATCTACCGACTTTCTTGAGGTGCAAAGAAGGATGTTCAGGGTTGGTTTTGAGAAGATCAAAGTTCTTATCCGCCAAATCCTGAGCCGATGCCGGTAGTCGTTTATAACAGTCCCAAAATGACGGGTTGGCAAAATGTTTCATAACTCTTTGCACTTACCAGCCCGAAAATCCGCTATGACTCCATCGGCTAATTTCTCAATCTTTCCTGATTGGACATCCTCTTTAAATTGGTTATCCCACATTTTTGCCTCAAACTCCTCAAACCATTCCCTTAAAACTAATAAGTCATCTTTAGGTAACCGAGTAATTGCTTTTTCAATTTCTTGCACCGCATTCATTTATATTTCACCTCCATTTTTTTAATTTCCTCCGTCCCCATTATTCTCATAAAACTTCTGTATGATTCAACAAAACTTTTGTGTTATGCAATGAAACTTTTAATTTCCTCCGTCCCCATTATTTTACCAGCCAGTTTGAGGCGGAAGTTCTTTCCATGATTCTCTTGTGAAATCGGACGAGGAACCGGGTACTGTTACGGTATCATCATAAAAAATTTCTGTACTTCCTGTGTCTGATGCAGAACCGGTAACTTGTACTGCGCCGTGAAAAACATTGCTTCCTGTTAAACTAAGGTTTAGATGAATATACATATATCCCTTAAAAGATACAGGGTTACCCGAAGCACCGCCTTTCGGGTCAGCACCGCCGGCAACACGACCATCAACGAAATTATAAGCGGATACAGTATGATAGCCGGCATCGCCTGGATATTCATTAACTGATGCCGAATCGGCTCCATAACCATTATCAGGATCACCTTTCATCGGCGTGTTTTTCAGGTATTCTTTCCATGCGTTTGAAGGCGGTGTCCAAGTATATTTCCCATAGTCATCCGTAGAATCACCGCTGCCGGATATCTCACCATCACCCACTATAATCACAGTTCCGCGAAAATGCTTTGTGCCGGCAAATTTAACGGATATATCCCACCCCGGGTTTTGATCATCAAAATAGTAGATTCTATCTTTGTTATCTTTCAGGTTATTTATGATAAGGCTTTTCTTGGTAACAAATTTTACATAAACATTTTTGATAGGTGCGGCTTGATTTCCTGCAAGGTCGGCTATTATAGCAGCATCATTATTCAGGTCTGTATAGTTGAACCCGGTTTGTGCTGAAGTTTTTAATACCTCAAAAGGAATATCCGGCGGGTCAGGAACCGGATTATCAGGATGGTTATAACTCCACCATTCAAGTCCGTCAGTAGATGCGACACCATCGTTATCACGAATAGGGTTTCCCAGTATTGCACCTCTTGCCATTTTTCTTGGATAGAACACGTCCGCAGAACCTGAAAGGTCAAGATCTGCCAGTGACATCATAGGTCCCCAAAAAACAGCAGATGAGCCGGAATTATTTATACTTGCTGCCTGCAAAGGTGCGTTCACCTGCGATTTGGATAATACGACTTCTATTGTGCGATATTCTTTGTTTGCTGTATCTTTACCAGTAGCAACGATTTTTCGTTCACTGTCTATATCACCGGTTGTGATATTGATTCTGTAAGAACCGCCTTCAACATCAGTATAAATAGTATCATTCGCATAGTTAGAGATTGGCGATGTTTTTACCTGGTTCCAGAGGTCGGAACTCTCATTCATCTTAAAAATACCTCTGTCAATTCCTGCCTCCGCGAGATGAAAAGCCCTTGTAGATTTTATCTCCTTCACCGTCCATTTCGCCTCGTGCTGCGTCAGAAAAACAAGTCCCGGAATAACGATGCCGATAATCATAGCGATGATGAGCATGATGACGACGATCTGTGCTTTAGAGCGATTAGGCGATTTTGCGATTAAGCAATTAAGTTTCATAACTATCTCCGGTGATATGCTGATACGGTGATACGGTGATACGGAAAAAATTAGGATTTACATTTTTCCAGATACCTGATATAACCATTAAGCAATTGCTCTAAATTTCGACCATTATTATAGTATTTATTAAATTCTTCTTGCGTTATATATTTGCAATCCAGTGCTGTATATAAATGGTCCAGAACTTCGTTCAAAGAACCACGCGAAATCCTGCATGCCTGTATATTTTCCTGCCAATGATATCTACCATATCCTTCAGCAATATTCGCTGTGATAGAACTGACAGCCCTACATATTTGGCTTGTTAGTCCATACAATTCTTTTTTATGAAATTTTTTAGATAGTTCGTAAATATCCTGTCTGTATTTTCTTGCTTCCTGCCATGCTTTTAATTCTTCAAACCTTTTATACATATCACCGTATCACCATATCACCGTTTTTCAGTTCATGATTCTGACTTTTGCCACCGACAACTGGAGCGCTTTCGTTTGGGACGAATATGTCTTTTTTTCAAAAGCGATTGACATCGCTATGATTGAATCGTCGGCTGTCTCGGGATAAATAAACTGAACGCATCTGACGCATTTTGCAATAGTTTTTGTTGAATTAATAACCTCATAAAATTCCTGTCCTTTTTGATAATAGATAAACTGCTGCCCGGCTTTTGTAAAAAAAAGTCGTGAATACGGCGGCTGGTTTGAATCATACCTGTCAATAACGACCGATGACGCAGTCGCCTGCCGTAAATGTTTATCCACCGCCGAGACGCAGGTTCTTGCGTCTCGCTGAATTTCGGCTTTGGCGGATGAAAGATACCAAAGTTGTATCCACTTAAAAAACAACGCGGAAAGCGCCCCCGCTATGATGGATATGGTTACAACGTTTATCATAAGTTCAACGATGGTAAAACCGGAGATTGGGAGATTGGGAAAATGGAAATTAGGTTTTTTCATAATGATTTATCAATCCTTGTAACATTCTGGAAATCCTTTCTAATTTTTGTATATTGGTATTGTATTCCTCTTCGTTTATAACTTTTAGATGTAGAGCAATCTCTAATTGAGCATCAATTTCACTTAATGAACCTTTTGAAATAGAAAAAAATTGCGTTTTTTCTTTTGCACTTTTTCTTGCCGCACCTTCGGCTATATTTGAAGCAACCGATATCGCCGCTCTTTTTATCTGTGAAATTAAACCGTATTTTTCTTCACCCGGGAATTTTTTTGTTAATTCATATATACCACCGACAAATTCTATCACAAATTTCCACAATTCCAATTTCTTATGTGGTCTCATCTCTAATCTCCCAATCTCCTAATCTCCATTCTCCGCATTTCTATGGCCATTCAAACGAAACGGTCGCCGAGGAATCGGAAACACCGTATATTAAATTGGCTTTTTCCTTTGTCGGCTGCACCGCTACGGTGTCGCCGGAAATTTTTGTGTACCACGACTTTAAGTTATATGTCCAGCCCTTTCGGACGGAAACGCTGTAATTACCGCTTGAGTCCGAAATTGTTCCGTAGTAAATTGTGTTGGTGCCTCCGACACTTCCGGCTGATATTGTCGGCGGCGAATCAGCCGGCATAGAAGCAGTAGTTGCAATTATCAAAACGCCGGTTTTGATATTGCCGCCGATGGCAGTATCGGAAACGGAGCCGGTAATTTTTCCCCAAGCGGATGATATTTTGAAATGCTTGCCTGATGTTTCAACTCCCTGCGTAACGGTAACGGGAACCGTCCATGTACCCCATGCACCTGTGCGTGAGTAAGTATCCGCATCATCCAGAACAGGATATAAATCATAATCGGTTGCGATTTTGACGCCTTTTATTATATAAGTGCCGTCTGTGGCGGAAACCACATCCGTTGAAAAATTGCTTGTTGGACTTGTAGTTCTTACGGTGATATAAGGCAGGTCGCCGCCGGAAGCGTTGTAAGTGTGCCCGGAAATCCATCCCGCAGCATAGAGTTTTAAGTCGCCGGCAGAAACCGACGCACCATAATTCACCTCTACCGTTTTGTTTGCTTCTGCCTGCGAAGTCCCTGATGTCCATTTTGCACCGTCCGGCACGGAAGTATAATCCGGGTTGGCGATAACTGTATAAGAGCCGACATCTACGGAAAAACTGAACTTGCCGTCTGAACCCGTGACAGCGGTATAGACCCCGGCGGAAACGGTGATGTTTGCAATAGCAGAATTATTCGCTCCATTTTTAACATAACCCGAAATAAATCCGCCTTCGGAAGTTGACGAAAGTATTATATCACGATTTATTTTTCCGCCGGTGGTGATAGTTGTATTTGGTTCAAGTCCCATCAGAGTTAAAGATGAACCGTAAAGCGTAACAGTTCCGGTTGCAATTCCGGTAAGATAATAATAGCCGGTTGAGGAAGCGTTTACAGCCGAAGAAAGCCCGTCGTTTGCCGAAACAACCGCATAGCCGACCGGCGTTCCTGTTTGCGGTGTCTCTGTTGAAGCAGAATTATGTATATCTGTAAGTATTGTATGCCTTGTAAAGTCATCACTATTTATGTTTGAATCCCATGCATTATAGCCAGCAGTAGTGATTGTTCCTCTTTCAAGACAGTATGTTGTCGGAAGGTAGTTTGGTGCATTTAAGTCCAGTCCTGTCGTTTCAATTGCTTTTGAAGGTGCTGTGTTTGCAACCCCGACGTTTCCCCATCCAACAGAATCTATCCATATACCATAACCATCCTGTATAGCAACGCCGGCTCTATCAGTGGCTATTATTGTAGCGTAATATGTCGCATCGGCGGTTAACCCGGTCACTGTTGAAGATGAACTATCCGTGGAGCCAAGAAACAAAAAGTAGCCGTTCACAGGAATTGTATTATTTCTAAAATATACTGTAGGATTTTCTACTATATCAGATGAGTTAACATATTTAAGTTTTATTGTTGATGAGTTAAGCGTCCATGCCCAGGTTGTCGGATTAAAAAGTTCCACACATTCTCTACCGTCAGTGCCTGACCATTCCGCAACTACTCTGGAAATAACAAGATGGTCTCTTTTGTAGACGAAGCCGTAAGCGTTTCCTTTTTCTTTTGCCGGCAGTTGAAGATTCTGCGGATTTGTGCCGACTGAAAAGTTGACTGATGTCTTTGACCAGTAGCCGTCTTTTGAAACATTTAATTGAACGGTTGCCGGCGAGGTTGTTTTTATAATATAATATCCGGTGGTGGATGTGGTGTCGTTCCTGTTAATATCCTGAACTACCTCAACCCTTGCTGCGGAAATTCCATCCGTAATCCCCACCGTTGAAGAAATAATCCCGTAGACTTTTCCGTTCAATGTTGACCTGTTCGGGTCATCCCTCAAATTATACAGAACAAGTAATTTTTGCTCATTATTTTCCGTCCATTTTACCTCTATTTTTATTTTTTTTATACCCTGGTCCGTCGCGGTAGGTGACATCGTGGAAATCTCCGTGCCTGATTCCTCCGCTTTCCAGACGGTCGTATATCTCGTATAATTGGCATCGCCGACATTGAGTGTTTCGGGGGTATAGTCGGTGTTCGTATAATCATAACCGTAGGTAGTAAGGTCGTCCTGTGAAGTAGTCAAAAGCCTCGAGTATGAAACATTTTTTAATATCTCAATTTTTTCCTGCGCCAGATTATTTGCGATAGTTCTGGTTTTACCGGTTATAAGACCCTTACCGATACTTGAAAAAGTGGTAATTACACCTAAAATAACAATGCTGACGATAAGAATAGTTATCACTATCTCAACCTGACTGAAGCCATGACGGCAGTGAGTAAGTGAGTAAGTTAGTAAGCGAGTAAGTTTTTTCATAAGTAGTTCCGTGTCTGTTCCGCGTGGCGCATGCCCCATATGTTTCGGAGTTCTGCGTCAGTTTTGCGTTTCGCTATATTTATAACACAAATTACCTGAAAAGTCAAGGTGTTTTTTATCACAGCCACAGAACTGACTCGGAACTGTTCTGTGTCTGTTCCGTGTTTCTTTATTCCGTGTTTGTTCCGTGTTATTTTCGCCACGGATACCATTTTCTTTCTCTTTCCAGTTCCGCCGCCGCCGATTTTTGCCAACCGAGTTCCGATTTTATCCTTATGTTAAACCAGAGTTCATAAAAATTCGGCTCACCGAAAGATAACGGAACTCTGTCAAGATATGAAAAGTTTGCTTCCCAGCAGTGAAGGTCGCGATAAATGTTTACAGCACGCTCGTAATATCTGTAATCCTTAAAATTGTTTCTGTGTTCCGTAAAATCATAACTGAAAGATGATTGCATTTTGTAAGCGACCTGCCAATTCGTCGTCGGTCTTAATCCCACTTCGTAGGATAATGTCAGGCGGTTCGGTGTTGAACGGTTATATGAAAAACCGTTTTTCAGATAAGCAATTTCCTTGCTTTTGTCAAAACGGTCGGGACCGAGCCGCAGTTCGGAATTTAACCGGACGGAATTGGGTTTTTCATAAAGAACATTGTAATCGTTCCTGTAATAAATGTTCAGGAAATTATATGGATTGTACTCTAATTCGGAAGTAATACCGTCAAGCCATTCTCTGAAATTGATGATTTTTTCATTGAGTTTCCGTCGGATGTCAAGTCCCGTCCAAACCCGCACCGTTAAATTATCAATATAAGCCGAGTGCTTTGTTCTTAATTTATCCGCAATAACGCCGCGGTAATCATCATGCCTTTTGTCCGGCTCCTGCTCAAAATAATAACCGAATTGGTGATTAAGAAAATAAAAAGAGCGGATGTCAAAATTGAGGTCGGTATTGTATGTCCAGCGGTAAATATCTTTGGTGTCCTCTTTGTTAAGTCGGTCCTGAAAGTTCGTTTTTACTCCCGCGGCCGAGGTGAGAGTAATTTTTCTGGTGAGGCGAAGCGGGTTTGTGAACTTTATAGAGCCGTCTGCGTTTGTTCTGTAAAAATTTTCCGAACGAAGCCATGTTTTTGCACCGTTAGCCGAGAATTCATAATATAATGGAAGTTTTTTTATTTTTATCTGATTGGTTATGTAAGATACAGACGGAACGGTCATCCCGGTTAAAAGATATTTATTGTCGTCCGTGTTGAAAACATCACGGCGGGAAAACAAAATACGACCTGTTGACATACCTGTGTTTCTCGTAAAAGCAACAGATGAATTGACATCCCGGTAAATCCTTATCCAATCGCGAGTGTAAAAATTATTAAACGACTCGTCGCTGGCAAGGTTTGAATTTATTTGCGCCGACCATATATCTGTAAATCTCTGCTGATGATAAATACGGGCATTCCACCGTCTTATTTTAGTATCATGTTCCCAGATGTGATAGCCGTAAATTGTACCCTGTAT
This sequence comes from Elusimicrobiota bacterium, assembly GCA_016218625.1. Taxonomy (GTDB): domain Bacteria; phylum Elusimicrobiota; class UBA8919; order UBA8919; family UBA8919; genus UBA8919. The sequence goes on along the minus strand of JACRDL010000010.1, from coordinate 6,091 downwards.
CTTGTTATCAAAGCTGTAAATTTCCTCTATCCCGTGCCCCCAACCCTTGTAAGAATAATAATCTATGTAGATTTTGCTGAAAAACTGTTCTGAAAAACGGTAACCGATAAAACCCTTTGAAAAATAGTCATTTCTCTGGTTGTAACCGTGTTTGAAGTCAATTTTCAGTTTTTTCTCGCGAAGCGATTTGTAATAATACGGAAGAGCCCCCGACGGAATATCATCAATATAAAAAACCACATTTTTTGCGGTTATTTCTTTTTCTAAAATTAAGTGAACCTTTTTCGCATAATGACGATAATGCGGATTTTCAAGATTGCACGATGTAAAAAAGGCATTTTCAAGACAGATGTCTTTTTTTTCTATATCCATTTCGGCTTGAGCGCAACTTAACGAGATATCGCCTGCTTTTAATTTCACATTACCTGTAAAAACTGCTTTACTGTTCAATTTGTCATATTCCATTTTGTCGGAGGTGATGTTGATTTCTTCTGCGTAAAGGACGGTGATAAGGTGATAAGGTGATAAGGTGATAAGTAATAAGACAACGACGGTGATACGGTGATAAGCAATAAGGCAACGGCGGTGATACGGTGATAAGATGATAGGGTTTTTCCGTATCAGCATATTAACATATAACCGTATTATCTTTTTTGTTTTCATTTGAATGTTTTTGACAACAATGCGGCGCCGATTGCTCCGAGATTTTCGGGATTTTTAGATTTTATTATTTTTACATGTTCAAGCGGGGTTTTGAATGCCCGTTTTTGTAGTTCATCAAAAAATCTTTTTTCAATTAAATCCCAGTTGTTTGAAACACCGCCGGAAAATGTTATCATATCCGGATTAAAAATGTTGATTAAACTGCCGATGCCGACTGCCAGATATTCGGAAAATTTTTCGTAAACTCTAATTGCTTGCCTATTGCCTTTCATTGATTTAGATGCGATTATTGCAGGTGTTATATTTTTCAATCCCAGTCCGGTTGCCGTTTTAATTATGCCTTTTGTTCCGATATACGATTCAAGGCAGCCGCGATTCCCACAACTGCATTTCGGGCCGCCGGGATTTACGGTTATGTGTCCGATTTCCCCGGCTGAGCCGGTTGAACCTCTGTAAAGTTTGCCGTCAATTATTATTCCGCCGCCGACGCCCGTGCCGAGCGTTACAGTAATAAAATTTTTATATTTTCTTTTTCCGTCAATAATATAAGAACCGTAAACGGCACAGTTAGCGTCATTATCAACAACTGTCGGGACATTTAATTTCTTTTCAAAGTATTGTTTTAATTTAACATTTCTCCATTTTGGAAGATTAGGTGAATATCTTAAAATGCCTTTTTTACCGTCAACATCACCCGCTATGCTAATACCGACAGCAGAAATATTTCCAAACTTTTTTATTTCGGCAATTATTTTTTCTAAAACTTTTCGGTAGTTACCATCCGACATCGGAAGCATAATACTTCTTTTCAAAATCCCAGTTTTGGAAATTTTCGCAATAAGAATTTTTGTTCCTCCTATATCAATCCCGCACACTCCATTGCTTCCTATTGAATTTTTAAACATCTCATTGCCTCCGCTACCGTATAAACCGAACCCGTTGCGCAAAAATCTTCGGATTTTTTTATTGCCGACTTAACCGCATTTTTTATATCATTAAAAACAAATATATTTTTTTGAGAAATATATTTTATAAATTCTTTTTTTGTGGTTTCAACGCTCAACGCCCTTTCGTTCTTCGGTGCTGAAATAAAAACATTTTTACCGACGGATGATATTATTTTTATCATTTCTTTATAGTCCTTATCTGCCAAAACCCCGAATACAAAATTTATCTTTTTTCTGAAGTATTTTTTGATTGAATCTTTAAGCACCTCAATTCCCGACGGATTGTGAGCAACATCTAAAACAATTTTTAATTTTTCATTTTTAATTTTTAATTGTCTTATATCAAATCTTGCCGGCCAGACGGTATTTTGTAAGCCGTCAATAATATATTTTTCGGGAATGTCTAACAACCGGCAAACTCCCATAGCCAGATTGGCATTTTGTTTCTGATGTTCTCCAAAAAGTGATGTCTCATAATTCTTTTGCTTTTTGCTAACTATAACCCGTGCTTTCTTTATTTTTGCGATTTTTTTTATTGTTTGCAATGCAATTCCGGAGGTGCCCGTTACAACAAAACTGTTGTTTTTTATAATTCCCGCTTTTTCTCTTGCAATTTTTGAGACGGTATTTCCAAGATATTGGGTGTGCTCCAAAGATATATTTGTGATGACAGAAACTAGCGGATTTTTTATAACATTTGTTGCATCCAGCCGCCCGCCCAAACCAACCTCAATTACCGCAAAATCAACTCTTTCTCTCTCAAAATACCAGAAAGCCATCGCTGTTAAAAGTTCAAAATAGGTGAGATGGTAACGAGTAATGGGTAACGAGTAACGAGTAATAAATTCAGTAAAATATTTTCTGGGAATTTTTTTGCGGTTTATCTGAAGTCGTTCTCTTATATCCAAAAGATGAGGTGATGTATAAAGCCCAACCCTATAGCCCGCTTTTTGTAAAACTGTTGAAATATATGCACAAACGGAGCCCTTGCCGTTTGTTCCGGCGACATGAATAATTTTAATTTTATCCTGAGGCTTCCCCAAATTTTCCAAAAAATTTCCGATGCGTGTTAAGTCAAAATCACATCGGAACTCGCCAAGATTTTCTACATACTTCAATGCTTGTTCATATTTCATAATAACGACGATTCAGACAGATGAAAACGGATTCAGACGGACAAATCTGTCTACATCCGCACTTTTATCCGTTTGAATCGTTGTATAATAAATCAACGATTTCTGAAATCGTATTTTTCAGTTCCTTTCTTTCGGAAATTATATCAATTTGACCGTGTGATAAAAGAAATTCCGATAACTGAAAATCGTCGGGAAGTTTTTGTTTGATAGTTTGCTCAATAACGCGGGGACCCGCGAAACCGATAAGTGCTTTCGGTTCGGCGATAATTACATCACCCAACATTGCAAAAGAAGCCGCAACACCGCCCGTTACAGGATGAGTTAAAACTGAAATAAACGGAAGTTTTGCTTCGGATAGTTTTGAGAGTGATGCGGATGTTTTTGCCATCTGCATCAGAGAAAACATCCCTTCCTGCATTCTTGCACCGCCGGAAGATGAAACAATTATAAGCGGTAGTTTTTTTTTAACTGCCGTTTCAACCGCTCGGGTTATTTTTTCACCGACTACACTTCCCATACTCCCGCCCATAAAATCAAAATCCATAATACTTATGATAATATCTCTGCCGTCTAATTTTCCAAAACCCGTAACAACCGCATCGTTAAGTTTTGTTTTGTTTTTAGCATGTTTTATTTTCGAAGAATATTTTTGAGTATCGCTAAAAGATAGCGGGTCGGTTGACTGTAAATCAGCGGACATTTCATTAAAACTGTTTTCATCCAAGAGTTGTTTTATCCGTTCTTTTGATGTAAGACGAAAATAATAACCGCATTTCGAACAGACAAAAAAATTTTCTTCAAGTTCTTTATTGTAAATTATATTATGACAACTGTCGCATTTTTTCCACAAGCCCTCGGGAACTGACACTTTGCCATTCGGCTCTTCCACCGGCATAAATACCCCCGTTAAAGACAACTGAAAATTAAAAATTAAAAATTACTAATTAAAAATTACTAATAGCACACCTTAAACCTTTTAAGAAATTTTTAACCGATTTTTTTTGTCTAATCAGTTCAATTACAGCGCTTCCGACGATAAAACCATCACAGTAATTTTTTAATTTCTTTATATGTTCCGGTTTAGATATTCCAAAACCGACCAATAACGGCTTTTTTGTTTCCTTACGCATCATTGTTAGATACGGGATTAAATCATCTGACACACTTTTTCTTGCGCCGGTGATACCCGTAACCGCCGTTACATACACAAATCCGGTTGATGATTTAGCGATTTTTTTTGCACGGTTTTTTTCCGTAGTAAGAGAAACAAGCGGAATAAATGCCATATTATATTTTTTTGCAAGTTTTGCTATTTCCGTATTTTCTTCATAAGCCAAATCCGGAATTATTAAACCGTCAATGCCTATTTTTTTGGCTTTTTGAAAAAAACTTTTCAATCCAAATCTATAAATCGGATTTAAATAACCCATCAAAATAATCGGAATGTTCGTTCGGTTTCTGATATTTTCCACGATTGAAAATATTTTTTTGAGATTTGTTTTTTTCTCAAGTGATTTTTGCGAGGATTCTTGAATCGTCGGGCCGTCAGCAATCGGATCTGAAAACGGAATCCCCAGTTCAATTATATCGGAATGTTTTTCTATCTCTAAAATAATTTTTTCGGTCGTTTTTATATCCGGATAGCCTGCCGTTAAAAAAACGGTCAGAGCTTTTTTGTTTTTTATTTTTAATTCAGCAAGCAGTTTTTCTATTTTTGTCATTTTAATTTTAACCACGGATTACACGGATTTACACAGATAAAATCTTAATTTTTTAATTTTTCTTGCCAGCTTTGGAATATAAGCGATTGCATGCGCCGATTCCAATGCGGGAATAATTCCCTCAGTCTCGGATAACAACTTAAATCCGTCAAGCGCCTCACAATCTGTAACCGAAACATAACTTGCCCTGCCCGTTTGTTTGTAAAATGAGTGCTCCGGTCCGACACCTGGGTAATCAAGTCCTGCTGAAACGGAATGCGTCGGTAAAATCTGACCGTTTTTGTCCTGTAAAACAAAACTTTTTGTCCCATGTAAAATTCCTGTTTTACCTTTTTCAAGCGATGCCGAATGTTTTCCCGACGATAAACCCAGACCGCCCGCTTCAACCCCTATAAATTTTATATTTTTATCACTATAAAACGGATGGAAAAGTCCGATTGAATTAGAACCGCCGCCGACGCAAGCGACTAAATAATCCGGTAATTTTTTTTCAACTTCCAAAATTTGTTTTCGTGTTTCTTTACCAATTACCGACTGAAAATCACGCACAATCTCTGGATATGGATGTGGCCCTACACACGAGCCGAGAAGATAATATGTCGTCTTTACATTGGTCACCCAATCGCGCATTGCCTCGTTTATGGCATCCTTAAGGGTGCGGCTACCCGAATGAACAGGGACAACATTCGCACCTAAAAGTTTCATTCTAAAAACATTTAATGACTGCCTTTTTATGTCTGCCGTCCCCATATAAACATCGCATTTTATTCCGAAAAGAGCGCAAACGGTGGCAGTGGCCACGCCGTGCTGCCCGGCACCGGTCTCGGCGATAATTCTGGTTTTTCCCATTTTCTTGGCAAGAAGAACCTGACCAAGCGCATTGTTAATTTTATGCGAGCCGGTATGACATAAATCCTCTCTTTTGAGATAGATTTTTGAGCCAAATTTTCGGGAAAGATTTTTTGCGAAATAAAGCGGCGTGGGTCTTCCCGCGTAATTTTTGAGATAAAAAGAAAGTTCCCGCTTGAAATTTTTATCCGATTTTGCCTTTTTGTAAAAATTTTCCAATTCAAAAATAGCCGACATCAATGTTTCGGGAACGAACCTTCCGCCGAACTGCCCGTAATATCCATTTTTGTTAGGTAACATAACAAATTTATTATATGAAAATTCAAGCGAAATATCAACAAAAAAATCTGCCCTACCGAAAAAGCAGAACAGATTTTTTTATATTATTTCTTATCTCTCACTTAGAAATTATATCCGATGGACAATCTGTGTTATTGTCAAGCAAAAAGTGCCATTTATGGTCAAGAAAAGTATCCACCCCGGAAGCACAGTTAAGAAATGCTTTTCACCATATCCTTTTTCAGTTTTTTATCTTTCATCCTGAAACTTTCGCCCTGAATAATTACCACATTACAGTGATGAACGATTCTATCAATAATAGCGTATGCCAAAACGTAATAGTTAAATATCTCGACCCATTCCTTGAAACTTTTGTTTGAGGTGATAATAGTGGATGCCTTTTCATATCGTCTGGAAATAATCTCAAAAAATTCGTCCACGACATTCGGGTTCAATTTTTTGTAGCCCAGTTCATCAAGTATCAACAGTTCCGGGG
>JACRDL010000011.1 GCA_016218625.1 Elusimicrobiota bacterium | reverse complement strand
TCCTTCAATCAAAATTTTGTTTTCCGGGTAATCCTGCATAAGTTTTACCACTTCGTTCATAACCGAATAAGAGGCGGGCTTTAATTTTGACTTACCTGAATCAAAAAGTACCGAGGATGCAAGGTTAACGACCAGCCCCCTGTTTTCCTCTTTAACAATAATGATTTTTGACGGCTCGGCAGGTTTCTCGGCGACTTTTTTCAGTTGGAAGTCGGCTTTTACCGGCTGGGCTTCTTTTACTTCAACTTCCGCCTCGTCGGTAATATAGCCGTCTTTCCGGACATTAACGGTATATTTACTCGCAGGCAAAAGTTCGGTCTGATATTTTCCGTTGTCATCGGTATAAACCTCGGCTATCCCTTTATTATTTTGTATAATTTTTATAGTTGCACCCTGCACTGGTTTGTTGTCCTCTCCCGTAATTTCACCCGTAACATAATTTTCCATCTTTTTTACAGGAACAGTTTTCATTTCACCAGTGCCGCCAAACTTTGCAAGCAGTGATATTCTGTGTGTGTCGCCTAACTCACCAAAAGAAACAAACGCATAATCAAGCGAATATTCTTTAAATGAAAATCCGAAACCCGCAGAAAGTCCGTTTATTGCTTCGTAGCCCTCTGTGTTTGTTTTGTACCCGACCATTCCTGAACAGATAATGTTTTTGCCGAACTTGCGGGAGTATTCGCTCCCAAAATTTGCGCGAATATCACTATCTATTGTTTTATTTATATCTAACGCTAATATAATCGCAGGGTTTTTTCTGCGCAAAATATTGTAAGAACAGCCGAGTTTTATATTGAGAGGCAGCGGGCCGCCCTCGTCAATAAATTTCATTTTTGTTCCGATGTTTTGCACAGCCAACCCAATTTTTAATTTTTCATTTTTAATTTTTAATTTGTCGTAAATTCCGCCGATATCGGCTGCAAAAGCAGTTGCTGACTCATCCTCCAATTTTGACGAGATGTATTTTATGTTCACACCAGCCGGGATGTCCTTTACTTTCCTTGCATATGAAATAGTTACCGCCATATCGGATGGCTTGTATGTTTCATTAAGCGGATTGTCATTCTCGTCATATCCCTCAATTGCCTTCATACTAAGATAATTCAGCCCAAGCCCGAACGTGCCTATTTTCGTAGGATGTGCATACCCAAGATGTTCGTAACTTATATCCTGAAACCAGATTGCATGCATCAGAGAAACCTGTTTTAAATAAACCTCGTTTAAACCGGCAGGGTTCCAATATACCGCATTGGCATCATCAGATGTCGCACCGGTTTCGCCCATAGCGATATTTTTTGCGCCAACTGCTATTTTGAGAAATGAAGCCGCGGTAGTCCCTGGTCCTGAGGCATATGTAGTTGCTTGATTTATCAAGCATATAAGCCCAATAAATTGGGCGACTACAATCAATCTGAATGTTTTTTTCATAATCCCACGATTTATAGCGAGTAGAAAATAGTTTGTAATTGCCGATCTTGCCCCTAAAGGGACTTCCTTCGGTCGCTCGGCTGAAAATAAGCCAACCAAGGTTGGCAACTACTGCTCGCTCACTCGCTATTTTATTACCATAAATTTGCCTTTTGCTTTGTTGCCTGAATTATCCGTGAGCAGATAGATATACACACCTGACTCAAGTTTATCGCCATCCTTATTTACAACATCATATGAGAGTTCGCCTTGTGGTGTATCTTCCTCTTTATCATACACAAATTCGCCTGCGATGTTGAACACTTTTAATTTCGTGTGAGTTGTCAGCCGTGAGAATGTTATTTTTGTATGTCCTTTAGACGGCTTGTAAGGATTCGGATAACAATGAACTTTTGTTAAGTCATTTTCAAGTTTAGATTCCATCGCTACGGATAAATCGCCGGTCATCTCATAATCGCCGCCGGACATTTTTGTTGCACCAAGGTCACTTTTGATTGATTGCTGTAGAGTATAATCACCGACGGCTGTTTTTGATGTAATGCCTACAATTTCACCAAGTAAAATGAGATAGTTATGGTTTGAAATCACCGCAACGGTAATTCCCGCAAGAAATATCAACCCGATAATTAAAATGATTTTTTTATTCAGCATAATTCCCTCAACTTTTATTATTTTCAATTCCCAAATACTGTTAAATATACAACCGTTCCATCAGGTGCGAAAGCCACTGTATCACCTAATGCTGCTAAATTCTTACCGGTTATTACATTAACCGTAATCGTTTTTTTATTCGCAGAAATGGATTTTACAGAGGCAAGAGGAACGGCTATCACTGTTGCTGTATCCATTTCTGCTGTTGCCTGAACCGAAGTAACATCTGTAAAAAGCGCTGTTCCGCTGACCAGTCCATCACTTGTAGGGTAAAAAGTCGCTACTCCTGAACTAGTTGTTGCTTTTCCAATCCATCCATTAACCGATGTTGAGACTGCTAAATTATAGAATTGTCTCACAGGCAATTTTGTCAAAGACGAGCCATCGCCGTAAAGTTTTGTATTCGTATCACCCATCGTTGAGCCGATAATTTTATATGCGGAGTTCAAATCGCCTGTCATCGTATCGCCTGATTTCATAACAAGCGTACCAGTTGATGTCTTTATGGTGTTATCCATAGCAACCAAACTTGCGGTAGATGTTATCACCTCGTTCCTTAACGTCCCCGTTGATAACGCTACATTGTTTAACTGCGTTTGGATTGTCCCGGTGGAACTCCGGCAAGCACTATCTACCTGGCTTGTCCCTATTAAAGACGAGCCATCGCCGTAAAGTTTTGTATTCGTATCACCCATCGTTGAGCCGATAATTTTATAGTTAGAGTTCAAATCACCCGTCATCGTATCGCCGCTCTTAAAAACATATGTCGCTGTCGCAGATGATGTTATAAGAAAAACGGTCGCTACATTTGACTGATTTAAGTCGCTTGCGGTTATCTCATTATCCTTTATATCACCCGTTAAAATCTGGTTAGCAAGATTAAGTTTTGAATATGCGATTGCCGCAGTAGGTGAAATATCGGCATTAGTTATTGTTGAATCAATTATATGATAGGAACCGATTGTATCCAGAGAGGCGCCGGCGCCGTCATCCGTGCCATCCGCAAAACACGCAGGCATACCTGTAATATCACTCCATGGAATAATGTCAACTTTGCTCGCCCGTAAAGCATACACGGTTGATACGATTTCTTCTCTCGGTAAAAGTATTTGCCCGTCGATTGCCACTTCCAAATAATAATCGCCTGTTCCCCAGTTAATTCCTGTCGGCTCAAGTCTACAAAAAAACGCACCTTGAGTAAAAGTCACCGAAACATTCCCGCTGGTCCAGTATTCTGTGTCACCGTTAGAATTCGTTATCCTGAACTTTATCGTCTTCGTCCCGTTGACCAATACCCCTTTCTCTTTCAGCACACCCTGATACTTGACCGCTGACGGTATGGCAGAGAAAAGAAAGTGAGAAAGTGAAAAGGTGAAAAGATAAAAAAGGAAGACCAACCTCCAACTGCTAACAACTAACCGCCAACTAATTTTACGCATAAAAAACCTCCACTTGTAGAACATTTATCCTATAAAAACAAAAAAGCAGACATAATGTCTGCTTTTACAAAAAAATTTTTATTCTGATTTTTCTCTGCACGGACGGAATTTACCGTCGGAAAAATTTTTAAATCTTGCCCCCTCCCCGAAAATTTTTGAATTATTAACAGAGAGAAAGACGGGATTCTTCACTTCGTTCAGAATGACATCAGAAAAAAATATCTTTTTCATTTTTATTTTCTGAAAAAAACAAACAATACGCCGACTATCGCCCAGAACTGACCGAATATAAAGATGAACATCCACTTGATAATTTCTGCTCTAACTTTACCAATTTCTTCAGCAAGACGTCTTTCAAATTTTTCTTCAACTATGGTTATAACATCTTCTTTATTCTTCCCATCCGCCTTATTGATAATTTCAACTAATGCATCTGCACCTTCGTCGGAAAGTTTTTCTCTCAAAATTCTGGGTATCGCAATCACAGACATAACTATTACCTCCGATTTGATTGTAACAAATTACCTAAATCTTGTCAAGTGCTTTTTTTATTTGTGAAAAATATCATTCCTTTGTGATATTTACCATTCTGCCTTCTAACTGCGCTTTGAGCGGCGAGTATTTTTTTACGAATAAAAGCTGGGCGTCTCTGTCTATGATTCCCGTATCGCGGATTTCCTTTCCCTGTTTGAATATGTTGAAATCGTCGCCGCCTTTTGCTACAAACGAGTTGGTTGCAATTTTATAATATTTTTTTAGATTGAGCGGTTTATTACCGACGGCAATTTCAACAACCCTGTCGCCTTCTTTTCTACTTTTGTCATATTTGAATTTTAATCCCGAAACCTGCAACATCCCGAATTTTCCCGAAACGGATTTTTCTAAAATTTCTTTTAACTGCCCGCCCGTGAGTTTCATGGTAAAAATAGTATTACCGAAAGGTGCGAGTTCGTAAATATGCCTCATGGTTAATTTGCCTTCCGGCAGGTCGGCGCGGATACCTCCGGCATTCTGGAAAGCAATATCGGAATTTGTGATTTTTCTGAATACATCGGTCTGCCAGTTTCCCAAAGGTATTTCTCCGCTTCCATCCGTTGCCGAACGCGACAGGTTCTGCGACGACGAGCCAACGATACTGTCCATTTTCGCCGAAATGGCCGATGTCAGTTTTTCTATAATTTTCTTGAGTTCTTCATCCTCGCCGAATTTTTTCTTATTCAGCGAAATCAGTTCATATTTTTTACTCACGATTTTTTTGTTCCTTATTTTTAAGTCCAATTTTCCGACGCATTTTCCGTAACAGCCCGCCTGAACAATCATACTATTTTTAACATTTATCGGTTTCTCCAAAAAACTGTGAGTATGTGCTCCGATAATAATATCTAACCCGTCGGTATTTTCTGCGAGAAAAACATCGTCTTCCGAATCTTTTGAAAGACCGGTATGGGTAAGTGCGATAATCAGATCCGCTTTTTGTTTCAACTCCGGAATATATTTTTTTGCGGCATCAACTTCTCGCTGAAACTCTAATCCCCGACGGACTTCCGGCATCGTAAGATACGGCATCGCAGAGGTTGTAAGTCCCAAAACGCCGATTTTTACGCCGTAAATTTCTTTTATGTAATAGGGTTCAAGCCAGATAACTTTCTGCCTGGTCCTTTTATCAACAACATTAGCGCCAAGCACTGAAAAATTCGCCATCTCTATAAGTTTTTTTAACTGCTTTTGTCCCTTGTCCAACTCGTGATTGCCCACAACCATAGCGTCATACCCGAGTTCATTCATAATTTTTACGACAACCTCTCCGTTGGTTAAATCACCCTCGGGAGTTCCCTGAAAAATATCGCCGGCATCCAAAAGAACAAACGGTTTTTTCTGCAACTTCAAAAAATTTGACAGCACTGCGCTTGTTTCTATATGCCCGTGAACATCGTTTGTATGATAAACCGTTATACTTGTTGTCGTTAATTCAGCATAGAAAAAATACCCGGCGATCCCAATCCCGACTGATAAAACAATCAACAACCTTTTTAAGTTTTTCATAATAATTATATTTTACACAATAAATAGAAAAAAGCAAGATTTTTATTGACAACATAAAAAAAAATTATATAATTGCTTAAAATCGGAATTTGAAAGGCGCCACAGAATCACACAGAAAAAGAACACAGAAAAAACTTCGGTGTAATTCTGTGAAATTCTGTGGCTTATCTTGTATGGAAGAAATAAACGGATTGTTTCCGGAAAAAGAAATAATAAGTTTCAAATTGAACAAAGTCATCAAAAGAGACGGACGGATTGTCGCTTTTAACAAGGACAAAATCACCGACGCTATTTTCCGGGCGGCCGTTGAAGTGGGCGGAAGCGACAGAGAAATGGCAGATACACTTGCGAATAAAGTCGTTGCCATGATGAACCAGGTCTACACGCCGGATGTAATTCCCTCCGTTGAAGAAATTCAGGATTTAACCGAAAGGGTGCTTAGTGAAAACGGGCATTTTATAACCGCAAAGGCATATATTTTATATAGAGATGAACACAAACGGCTTCGCGAAGGAAAAAATGAAAAAATAATTGTTCAGGATAATATCCCGTATAAAATTCTCTGGAAATACTTCGCATGGAATGTTGACCACAACTGCGACACCGCCGAAAAATTGAACGAGCGGATTAAAAACGGCACAATAGGAAAACTGATAGCGGATGCGGAAGCACTTTATGACGAAGAAATCAACAAAGTGGCAAAACGGATAATTGAAAATAGGGATAGAATCCGTCTGGTAATAGTCGCCGGTCCTTCTTCAAGCGGAAAGACAACGACGACCACAAAAATCAGCGAGGTTCTTTCAAAAGAAAATATCAGTTTTGTGCTTCTCAATCTTGACAATTATTTTAAGGACATTGAAGAGCATCCGAAAGACGAATACGGCGATTACGATTTTGAAACACCCCAGGCGCTGGATTTACCTCTAATTAACCAGCACTTGTTTGATTTACTGAAAGGTAAAACTGTTAAAATGCCTTATTACGATTTTAAGACGGGTAAAAGATTTTTGGACAGGACCGAATTCAAACTTGAAAAAAATCAGATTCTCCTCATTGATTCGCTGCACGGACTTTACGACGAAATGACCAAAAGCATACCGCACAATATGAAGTTCAAATTTTACATTGAGGCAATATGTCAGATAAGGGATAAAGACGGCGAGTTTGTCCGATGGTCGGACTTAAGAATGCTTCGGCGGATGGTCAGGGACAGTTGGCACCGGGCTTACAATCCACTCCGCACTGTCGGGCATTGGCATTATGTAAGACGGGCTGAAATGAAATACATCGTGCCTTTTATCAATAAAGTTGATTATGTCTTCAACGGCGCGATGCCTTACGAACTCCCTCTTCACAGAAAAAAAATGTTAAATCAATTCCCGGAAATTCTTAAAGTATATGAAGGCGACCCGAAAAAAATTGACGCATATATGAGGGCGAAGAGGGTTCAGAAACTTTTAAGCGAGTTCGTTGAATTTGACGAGGCGCTGGTGCCGGCAAATTCGCTGGTCAGAGAGTTTATCGGCGGGAGTTCGTATAAATATTAGAACGCAGATTACGCAGATTTTGAAAAGCGATTACACAGATAACGGCATTTTGTCATGTCGTTGCGAGTGAAACGAAGCAATCTCAAAATGGAGTTCACAGCGAAAATTTTTAATAAATCGCCGACGATAAACGGGAACACACCTAAAATTATCGCATTCTTAAAACCACCTACAAAAAAGGAAAGATTTATCGCTCCGCAGAATAACAAAAGAAAATCACCGAGCATCAAAGCATAAAAAACTTTCCAGTTTTTTTCAATCAGAAACCCCACAAGCCAACTTGCAAAAATAAACCCGATGATATAACCGCCTGTCGGTCCCCACAAAGCTCCGATACTTGTAAAGAGTGGAAGTCCAAGCCCGCCGAGCAAAAAATACAAAAATTGCGATAACCCGCCAAGTTTTTTACCGAGATAAGCACCGCTCAACAGAACAAAAAATGTTTGAAGTGTAATTGGTACTGGCGTAAAAGGAAGCGGGATTCTCGCATATGCGCCGAAAGCCGTCGCCAATACAAAAAATGAAACCAAAATTACTTTCTCAATTTTTTCATCACGAATAATTACCCTGTTTAGAATAAGCGTACTCATAATTGATAACTCTCCTTTATCTTTTTTTCTATTAGAAATATTTTATCAAAAAATCTTTTAACAATAAAGCACTGAAACAAAATTCGTCATCTTTAATTTTTTGAATCTCTTTTGCCATTCTGTTATTTTTACCAAGCCAAGCGACACCGTCAATAATTGCTACTTTTTTAATATTTTCAGGCACTGAACTTTCTCTGATTAATCTTACCGCCTCATAAAATTGATTATACTGTGTTCCGCCAAAATCTGTTATGAATTTTGCAGCACCAACCAAATAATCATTTTTGACTTTCGCTATGAAATCCAACCCCTTGCTTAATTTCCCAAATTTACATTTTAATTCCTGTTCAGCAAATTCTTTTAGGACGGCATCACTACCTTTGAGAAATGTAATGTTACTACTTTTTTTAATATCTTCTAAATTGGCAAAATGAAAATTTTTTACCAGCCAATCCTTAAACATTGGTCCCATTTTTCGGCTTGCTTTTTTTGGTGCTTCTAACTTTTGTTTTAAGTCGTCGTACTTTATCTTAAACAAAACCTTGCAGATTTCTTCAACTGTTTTCGGATTATTTTTGATGGCACCATCAGAATAGGAAAGAAAACTAATATACGGATGGTCAACGGGAAATTTAAAACCTTTCTTTTTTAAGCGAATTAGTTCTTTCAAGAACTCATCTGCTGTATGAGAGTTATAAAATTCTTTTAATTTTTTGGTTTCTTCATCAACAGACAATCCTCTGCTTATTTCATATGGTGGGTAAATTTCCAAAAGATTATCGAGATAAAATTCGCCAAAAGCCAATTCAATACTTTTTTTAATCCACTCGTTCATAATGCTTCTCTAGAACAAAGATAAATCTTTGTGATTTTGCTTCACAAATTCTGTTAAATTTTCGGCATTTTTACTTTTAATTATTTTGGCAAATTCTTCTTTTTGGCTTTCTGTTAATTCTAAAATAGGAAAAGTTTGAATGAGCTGTTTTACTTTTGTCAACCCTAAATATTTTCTTGTATATTCGGCTTCCGAATACTTAAATGTTGTTAAAAATTCGCTGTCATCGATTTTCCTAAAATATTCCAATAAAATATTAAAATATTCTAAGAGTAATTTCTGCTCGTTATACTTTAAACTTGGTGTAAAAAAAATCTGTATCGGATGAGTTCTAAAAGGAGTGGCGGCAAATATACCGTCAGTCCTAAAAACATCTTTTATGCTGTATAATCCCGCCCTGCCTTCTGAACTTCCTGTATCAACAGTTCTTGTAAATAAATTATTTGACAAAATCTCTTTTTTAAATCTATTTGAAACTTGGATTTCTTCTTCTTCATAAATTTTGCCGTTATAATTATTGGCATTTGTTACTTTCACAATTTCCTGTCCTCTATTTTGTGCTATGTCATCATTCGTAATATAAAATTTAATTTCTAATGGTTTATTTGATTTATAATTTCTTATAAATTCTTCAAATTCGCTTTCTATCCGATAATTATTTTCCGATCTCAAAATATACTTTTTTTGTTTTTTATCCCCATTTTTTATTTTCACACCTGAAAAACTAATTTCACTATCGCCGAATATTTTTTTCTTTTCAAAAAAGAAAATACCTACGTTGGTGCCAGTGTGTTCAAAAATTTTATCCTCAAAAAGAAATGCTTTTTTTATATTGTAAAACTTAAAGAAATCTTTTCGAATTTTATTTGAACCTGAATCGCTAAACAAAAAATTTGACGGAATTATGTAAATCATTTTATCTAAATAATTTCTTGTGTCATTCATAAGGGCAATCTGATAAAGGTCTTGATAACCCTCGTTTTCACCACGAAAATATAATAAATTTCTACCGCCGTGTTTTACAATATACCCGATATAAAGATAAGGTGGATTGGTAATGTGAAATATAGGATATTTGAGATTTAATAATCGTTTGGGAAAGTTTATAAGAGTGTCTTGTTGAATTATATTTTTCTCAGCAATTTTTTTTGGAATGCCATATGAAACTGCTTTTTCAACTGCTTTATTAACATTGTTATATTGTATGTCAAATAAATAAATCTTTTCTTTAAAAAATTCGCATCTCTTATTTTTGGGAATTAAATCTAACATCGGCAAAATTAAATTTCCTTCACCGGCATATAAATCAATCCAGATATATTTATACAAATTATCTTTGATATAAGGCAAAATATACTTATTAAAAATATTCGTAGATGTAAAATGTTCGCCGAAAGTTCGTCTTTTATGATTTGATTCTTTTTCAAGTATTTGTGTTTTAGTGTCCATTGTTTTCATCTTTAAGATTTGTTATTCTTATCTAATTTAGAACTTGTAAGAATTTTTATTTCGTTTTTTAAACTTTGACAATTTCTTTTCTTCCAATTCTCTATCTTTTTCTCTTTCCTTTAATAATGTTTGGGTGAAATTTTTTCCTTTGATTTTTAAAACTCCTGCCATTTTTTCAAAGTAATCTTTCGTATTTTTGAGTGAGCCTTTAATATATTTTTTCACCACTTTATTTTGGAAATTTTTTCAACTGCTTGTTTGAGACGGGTTTCCGAAACTGTTAAAGCAAACCTGACATATCCCTCGCCGGATGGACCCAACCCATTTCCGGGCGTGCAGATAATTCCCGCCTCATCAAGAAGTTTTCCGACAGTATCAGCGGATGTATAGCCCTTGGGCACTTTTGTCCAGACATAAAATGTTGCTTCCGGTTTTTTCACAGACCAGCCGATTTTATTCAGTTCATCGGTAAAAATATCTCTTCTATTTTGATAGATTTTTCGCATTTTTTCAACGCAATTTTGAGACGATGTAAGAGCAACAACTCCCGCTTCCTGGACAGCGCCAAAAACGCCTGAATCGTAATTGTCCTTAACTTTTGACAACCCGGCAATTATATCTTTATTTCCGCAAGCCCAACCCAGACGCCAGCCGGTCATATTGTAGGTCTTAGAAAGAGAATGAAACTCAACACCGACATCTTTTGCGCCTTTAACCTGAAGAAAACTCGGCGGTTTTTTACCGTCAAAATAAATCTCCGAATATGCCAAATCGCTGCAAACAATCACATTATACTTTTGGGCAAATTTTACAACTCTTTCATAAAATTCCAAAGTTGCTGTTGCCGAAGTCGGGTTATTGGGATAATTTATAAATAAAATTTTGGATTTTTTCGCAACTTTTTCTGGAATTTTTTCCAAATCAGGCAGAAAATTATTTTTTTCGGTTAAAGGTAAAAAATGCGGCGTTCCGTCTGAAAAAATTGTTCCGCAGTTATATACCGGATAGCCCGGTTCAGGAACTAAAACAATATCGCCCGGATTTACATAAGCGAGATGAATATGCCCGATACCTTCTTTTGAACCGATTAAAGAATGAATCTCATTTTGAGGATTTAAGTTCATATTAAACCTGTTTCTGTACCAATCTGCAACTGCTTTTCTAAACTCAATAAGTCCTGCGCCAAATGGATATTGATGATGTTTTGGTTTTTCAACTGCAATTTTCATCGCATCGATAATATGTTTCGGAGTTGGCAAATCCGGGTCGCCCACACCAAGAGAAATTATATCAATCCCTTTTTCAATTGCTGATTTTTTCTTTTTGTCAATTTCAACAAATAGATACGGTGGCAGTTTTTTTAACCGTCTTGAAAATTCAATTTCCATTTTCATTATCTCCTAAATATCTGTGAATTTTATTAGATAAATATCGTTATTAGATAAATAGGACTTTAAATCAAACTGGCAACAACGTGCGATCTCTAACTCACGCCATAATTCACCATATCCGGGATGTGTCATAAGTTCTGCAACCTCATAGTTTTCGTCAATATTACCCCAATACCAGCCCTCAATAAAATGTGGAATAAATTTCAGGTTGTAACCCTGTAAAACCTGTTTCAGTTTCTCAAATTCTTCTGTGGAAGAATAAATCTTTCTGAAAAATCTTATTTTCTGAATTTTATATTGACTCGCAATCTCGCATACAGATGAGAAAACTGATGGATGAAGGTGCGAATGATGATGGCTATCCAAATGGTCACATTGTAACGAGAATGAAAGATATTTTTCAATCTGGTTTTTAATTTCAGTTTTAATCTCATTAATTTCTTGCTGTGGCTTTTTTAATTTTACAATTACTCCTTTTTTATTATCAATTTCAAAAAAAGCATCTAAATCTAAATGAATGCCAAGACCTAAACCGGGATTTTCTTTCGCTTGCCTTACAGCATCTTCTGTGAACTCTTTATTAACGAATAAACTTGCACTCGTAACTATTCCCTTGGTATGTGCATATATCACACCTTTATTGATTTCTTCTGAATAACCAAAATCATCTGCATTTACAATAAGTTTTTTCATTTGTTAAATTTCCTTTTAAGAGTTTATTTTTGTCTTTTTAAAATTCTTACAATACGCCAAACTAAAAAACATAAAAATAGAAGTGCGATAACATTTGTTATCCAGCCGTCAAATATACCCATTTCATAAGGATAACCCTCGTAACCGAAATCGGCAAGCGTTTTTGAAGTAAAAATTACGCTTAAAAAAGGGATTATTTTGCTGATAAGACCGCCTTTATAGACGAGCAGCGACCAGAAAAGCCAGAACAAAATTGAAATTCCGAAAAGCGTTAAAACAATCATTGATGCGATATGAACGGGGTCATAAATCGGCTCATTCGGGTCTTCCTCATCCGAAAAAATGTCCTGAATCCACAACCATGTGCTTTTAATAATTTTCTGCATTTTTGCCCTCACTTTATCAGACGGTAGTATTTACCAATTGGTAAATACTCACCGACAATAAATTTTTTATTATCAAGCGAGCGAGTGAAATGAAAAGTTGTTTTCATTTCCGAGCGAGCGATGATAACACAGGGTTTAATACCCTTTATTTTTCAGAAACTACATAGTTTTTCAATGTTCCGATTTTTTCTATTTTTACTTCTATTTTGTCGCCGATTTTTACTGGTCCTACGCCGACGGGCGTGCCGGTTGCTATGACATCATACTTTTCAAGCGTCATTATTTTTGAGATGAACGAAACCAGTTTACCAATTTTAAAAATAAGGTTTTTTGTATTGGATGATTGTTTCAGTTTGCCATTTAAGAAAAGTTCTATTTTGAGCTGGTCCGGGTTTATTCCCGAAACGATGTGCGGTCCTACCGGACAGAATGTATCAAAGGATTTTGCCCTTGTCCACTGTCTGTCTTTTTTCTGTAAATCCCTCGCCGTGACATCGTTGAGACAGGCGTAGCCCAAAATATATTTTTTTGAGTTTTCTTCGGAGACATTTTTGCATTTTTTGCCGATGACAACTGCAAGTTCAGCTTCGTAATCAACCTGTTTTGACATTTTGGGATATTTTATTTTTTCATTGTTGAAAATCACCGACGACGGCGGCTTCAGAAAAATTACCGGCTCATCTGGAATTCTCATATTGAGTTCCTTCGCATGGTCAATATAATTCAGTCCGACTGCAACAATTTTTGACGGCTTTTTATTGAATTTTAAAATCTTCATAACCCTAAAACATCGCGCATTGTGTAAAGTCCGGGTTTTTTGCCGAAAATCCATTTTGCGGCTTTTACTGCGCCTGCGGCAAATGTATCGCGCGTGTGCGCACGATGAATAAGTTGAATCTGTTCGCCCTCGCCGGCAAAAATTACTGTGTGTTCGCCGACAATATCGCCCGCGCGGACAGCGTGAATCCCTATCTCTTTTTTTCTTGCTCCAACATTACCGTGCCTGCCGAAAACTTGTTCCAATTTCAGTTTGCTTGAAATTATTTCGGCAATCTTCAGCGCCGTGCCGGACGGAGCGTCTTTTTTCTGGTTGTGATGCGCCTCAATTATTTCAACATCATATGTAGGTATTGCAACAGCAACCTCTTCAACGAGTTTGAATAAAAGATTAACTCCGACGGACATATTAGCAGTAAATATAATTGGGATTTCCTTGGAAGCATTTTTTATTCTTTCAATTCCTTCATCTGTAATGCCGGTCGTGCCAATAATTATCGGTTTTCTCTGTTTTTTTGCAATATCCAGATGGTATAATGTCGCATCCATGTTCGTAAAATCAATAGCCACATCGGATAATTCCAACGCTTCCGAAAAATTGTCCGTAATCTCTATCTCATCAATCTGCTGACCGACAGCATGGTGTTCTCGCCATTCAATAGCACCTGATAAAATAAGTTCTTTATCAGAAAGAATCCTTGAAATTACCATATTTCCCATTTTTCCAGCGGCGCCGCACACAACTATTTTAATCATAATTTTCCCCCATTCGTTTTATCTATCTATCTATCCCTTTAATCGTGGAGCGAAGCAAGAAATTACTTTTGCTTATATGCTTATACGGTGATACGGTAATACGATTTTACATATCAGCATATCAACATATCACCGCCGTTATTCTTTTACGGATGAGCGACCAAAGAAATTTGCTTGCGAGCGCCCGAAGGAAGTCCCTTTAGGGGCAACCTTTAATGAGAACGAACTATTTCTTTTACCCGCATCAGTCGGGTAATTGAATCCCTTTCCAGTTCCGACATTTTCATCGTTATGTATTTTGTCGTTTCAATCAGGGAGGGTATAAAAATATATTCCAGCGCGTTAACCCTACGGCGGGTCCTTTCTATTTCCAGAGCCAGAAGCTGCAATTGAAATTCCGACTGTGACAAGTTTATGATTTGAGGCAACAACTCTTTTGCGCCAGATATTACAAAATCCATCTTTGAAGACGCATTAAAAAAATTATACTGTTCATCAGGTTGCGAAAAATTTAAGGAAAATTCAACAAGCGGGATATTCATAAAAATTTTCTGATGTCGTTTGATTTCAACCTTTTGTGCCGACGATGAAATCAGATAGTCCGTTATGACCTTTGATTGGACTGCTTTTGTCATAATATAGTTTTTATAAAGCACCGAAAGTTTTTTTTCAACTTCGTCCCGTAAATCGGATGTCTTTTTTATCAATAAAATAAACTGCCTTACCAGTTCGTCCTGCTTGTCTTTTAACAGTTTGTGACCGCGGCGCGCAAGAATAAGACGGCGTCTGACTTTAAGCAACTCCATCCTGTTGGGATTTATATTTAATCGCATTTTTTATAATATCGGAATTTGAAAGGCGCCACAGAATCATCCCGCAAGCGGGACAGTCGCCGAAACAACACAGAAATATTTTCGGTGAAATTCTGTGACATTCTGTGGCTTATCTTGTCGCATTTTTATAACTCAGCCGTTTCAATTTCCTTCGGCATATATTTTTCTATCTCTTCCAATTTTACCCGTTTTAGTTCGCTCTTCGGTATCTCCGAAAGATGTTTCCATCCCAAATCAAGCGTTTCAAAAACGGTCCTGTCTTCATTACTATCCTGATTGACAAATTCTTTTTCAAATCTGTCGGCAAATTTTACAAAAAGTTTGTCGGTAGGCGTCAATGCCGCATCACCCAAAATTATGGCAAGTTCTTTTGCCTCTTTTCCGCGAGCATATGAGGCAAACAACTGGTTGGAAACACCGGCATGCTCTTCGCGGGTATGCTCTTCGCCGATTCCTTTTTGTTTAAGACGCGATAGGGAAGGCAAGACATCAATCGGCGGGTAAATTCCTGAACGGTGTAAATCGCGGGATAAAATAATCTGCCCCTCGGTGATGTACCCGGTCAAATCAGGAATCGGATGCGTTTTGTCATCGTCAGGCATTGTCAAAATAGGTATCTGGGTAATAGAACCGACCCGGCCCTTAATTCTTCCCGCACGCTCGTAAATAGTTGAAAGATCGGTATACATATAGCCGGGATATCCGCGACGACCAGGAATTTCTTTTCTTGCAGCCGAAATTTCGCGCAGCGCATCGCAGTAATTGGTCATATTGGTCAAAATAACGAGAACATGCATATCCTTTTCATATGCGAGATACTCGGCGCAACTCAAAGCCATCCGCGGCGTTGCTATTCTTTCAATTGTGGGGTCGTCGGCAAGATTAATAAAAAGCACCGCTTTGTCAATCGCACCAGATTTATTGAAGTCGGATATAAAAAAATTTGCTTCTTCAAAAGTTATGCCCATTGCCCCGAAAACAACCGCGAACTTTTCTTCCTTGCCCAAAACCTTTGACTGCCTTGCAATCTGTGCGGCAAGTTGATTATGCGGAAGACCGGTCGCGGAAAAAATCGGAAGTTTCTGGCCTCTGACAAGCGTATTCATTCCGTCAATCGCAGAAATACCCGTCTGTATAAACTCCATCGGAAAATCACGGCTGTACGGATTTATCGCACTTCCGTTTATGTCAAGTCGTTTTTCCGGAATTATCTGTGCGGATTTATCCAGCGGATTTCCCAAGCCGTTGAAAATTCTCCCCAACATATCCGTTGAAACAGCAAGTTCCATTCCTCTTCCTCTGAATTTTACGCGAGTTTGAGTCGTATTTAACCCGATTGGTCCTTCAAACAACTGCAGAAGCACTTTGTCGTTGTGAACTTCCAAAACCTGACCGCGTCTAATTCCGTCTTTTGTGATAATCTCGGCAAGTTCTCCGTACTTTATGTTTTCCGTTCCTTCAACCAAGAGCAAAGGTCCCGCTATACTTTTTACATTCAGATATTCTTTATTCATTTTCATCTCCTTTCAGGGACTATTTTACAAAAAAAATTAAAAATATCAATAAAACTAAGCATAACGACACAAAAAAATATGTAGTGGTAATACCGAACAAAGGAATGAAAATTAAACTTACCAAAACTGAACCGATAATCGCCCCCAACAAATCCAGAGCATAAAATTTCCCGATTCTATTTTCAGTTACCGCAAGCGGAAAAATAAATCCTATAAAAAAACCTGATATGGAAACAAATATATAAAAAAGATACGCGGTTATAAACAATCCGTTTTCAGATATAAAAATCAAAATCAAAGAAAAAATCGCCATGAAAATTATCACTAATTTAATTGCAACTATATTATTATATTTTCCCCTGAAAAACTTTTCCGACAAAAAACTCCCGGCACTTATTCCTAAAAGATTAACCGATAATAGAATTCCGATTTTCTGATATATATATCCGTATACCGACTGAAAAGCAAAAATTATTGCCAGCGCCAATACCATAGAAGCAAAGCTGACTACGACAACAACCGACTCGCAAGTCCTTTTTTTTATCCTTACAAATAATAAAACTGTCAAAAGATATAAAGAAATCATGGAAACAAACATAATGTTTGCGACGAAATATATATCCGTTTTTAAAAATAATTTTTCACCGAAAATAGAAAGCCACAATTTCAACCCATATAAATAACTTACGGGATGGAAATCTGTATTATACGGGACCTCTTTTTGTTTTTCATTCGCCCATTTCTCAAGTTTCTCTAACCTGTCGCATCTTAAAATATAATCAACATAAAAAGGGGTCAGATATTTTAACTCAATGTTTTTTTCTATGATTTTTCTTTTTACCGCCTCGGAACTTATGTTATATTTTTTTGAGGAACAGATAAAATAATTATTTGATGCGGGAATAACTTCACAATAACTAAAAACACTTTTTGCCGTCTTAAAAACAGAAGCGGTTAGATTTTTCTGTTCATCCGACATATAATTTTCAGATGATAAAAGCGGAAAAATGAAAAGCCCTTTTTCCGATAAAATATTTTTTACTTCCGAGAAAAACTCTTTTGTGAAATACCTGTTGGCAATTCCTGTTAAAGGCGGCGAAACATCCAAAATAATACAATCATATATATCTGCGGTTCTTTTTATAAAAAATCTGCCGTCTGTTGAGATAACATTAAGTTTTGGATTATCTAATAAACCTCTCGTCCGGTCATCGGCATATTTTTCCAACAATTCAACAAAAACGGGATTCTGCTCTACATAAACAATTTTTTGAACGGGATATTTCAATATTTCTTTTACATCATTCAAACCCCCGCCTAATAATAAGATATTTTTACATTTATAAAATAATAAAAGCGGCAGGTGAATTATTTCTTCATTTTTAGCGGATAAAACGGTTGAATAAACTTTGTTTGAATTTTCGTAAAAATCAATTGCATCCTCATTTTTCAAAACAGTGACTTTGCCATAGATAGAGTCCTTTGTTTCAATGACATTAAACGGCTTCCATTGATATGATATTAAAAATTTTTCCAACCTGTCTGATTTATAAAATAGCGGCACAAAAAAAATCAAAAATATTAAATATCTTTTTGAGAAATAAACTGAAAGTAAAATAAAAACCAAAACAGAAAAAATCAGACCTATTTGAAACAGGCTAAAATACTTAACCAACAAAATGCTCGTCAAAAACCCGCCGAAAACGCATCCCGCTACTTCAACAGCGTATAATTTACCCGACGGCAAAGCGACATCCTTTTCGGAAAGATTTAGCATGTTTGCGCAATATACAAACCATAATCCGAAAATCAGACAAACCAAAAAAACAGCAAAAAATGAAAACGAAAATGCCCAGACCAATCCGAGTATTTCGGTAGGGGTTTTCTGAAACAATCTTCTCATCAATCCGACTAAAAATATGTCTGCAGGAATAATAAATGCGGTAAAAAAAACCAAGTGTTTAAAAATTTTTTTTATGTTTTTGATGCACCTCACGAAAAGTTCACCGATATAAGAAGCAACGCCGACCGTAAGAAGCCAGTTAAAAAGAAATATGCCTATTATCAGTTCATTGTCGGAAAATATAACCAAAAATTCCCTCAAAAGCAATGTCTGGAAACCAAGTGAAACAAAACCCAATAAAAATAGAAATGCAAAAATCATAAGAGTAATTTTAGACCGAAATAAATAAGGACAATGTTGGCAATTATCTTAAATATCAAAGAAATCTTTTCAGTTTTTGAAATATATGAAGTAAAAATTCCGCTGAATAATCCGATAAGAATCAAGGGCGAAAAAAATGTTCCCAATCCGAATACAAACCCGTTGAAAAATCCGTAGAAAACATTCTCCGACTTGCAGGCGATATAGGTAAGGATTCCGATAAGCGGTGCGCAGGGTGTAAGCCCGATAAAGAAACCGAGCAGAAAAGAGTTTGTTTTTGTGTTTTTGCCGAAAGAGCGCTGAAAAAAATTACAAAGTTTATTATCTTTTGCCAAATCATAAATCGGCAGCATAATGAGTATTATTACTCCGGCAATCTGTTTAAAAATATTTTTTTGAATTCCGAGAGTACTGACAAAAGCAACAGCAATCAGTCCGAGAATACTGTAGGCGATTATTCGTCCTAAAGAAAAAATTACTGTAAATAATAAACCCTTTTTATGATTAAGTCCTTTCGCAAAAATATACGAAGAAATTATTGGGCCGCAAAATAAAAAACAGGGACCAAACCCGAGCGTTATCCCTGCAATAAATAATTCTATAAAAACTTTTATCTCTATTTCCATACCCCGTATATTTTTTGGCCGCAGAACTTGCATTTGCCGTCGCTAACATTGTTTTCTACAACACCAAAGCCAAGCCGATTTATCAGAATTTTTTTGCACTTAGGACAATATGTGTTTTCGCCGGCATTTCCTGGCGGGACATTGCCGACGAAAACATATTTCAAGCCCTCGCTTATTGCAATTTTTCTTAAATTCTCAACGGTGGAAACCGGGGTTGACGGATAATTGAGCATTTTGTAATCCGGGTGAAATCTCGTGAAATGAAGTGGAACATTTGTTCCAATATTTTTGACAAGCCATTTGCACATTTGTCTTACTTCATCAGGATTATCATTAAGGGTAGGCACAACAAGATATACGATTTCAAGATGCACCCCTGATTTTTTTACAATTTTTATCGTTTCCAAAACGGGTTCAAGTTTTGCACCGACGACATCTTCGTAGTATTTTTCATTAAACGACTTCAAATCCACTTTGTAAGCATCAACATATTTTAATAATTTTTTCAGCGGCTCGGGATTTATATAACCGCAGGACACCACAACATTTTTCAATCCCTCTCGTTTAGCAAGTGATGAAATTTCTATCATATACTCGTAAAAAACTGTCGGCTCGTTATAAGTATAGGCAATGATTTTAGATTTTGATTTCTTGGCAAGTTTTATGATGTCAACCGGCGGGATGTACAAGGATTCGCTTTCTTCGGGAGTAATTTTTGACAACTGCCAGTTCTGACAGAACTTACATCCGACATTACAGCCGGCGGTCGCAATTGAAAATGCCTCCGCCGCCGGTAAAAAATGGAAAAACGGTTTTTTTTCTATAGGGTCAATATTGATTGTTGTAGCACGGGCATAATTAAGCGTATAAAGTTTGCCGTTTATATTTTCTCTGGTTCTGCATAACCCTCTCTGCTTCGGAGCAATTGTACATCTCCACGGACAGAGCCCACACTTTACATAATCATTCGGAAGTTTTTCCCAAAATTGCGCTTCTTTCAGCTGAACTTTTGCATCTTTATATTTGGGGAATATATCGGCAGCAAAAAGCAAATTCCCAACAAAAAAAACAACAAAAATAATACTAAATTTTAACCGCATTTTTATTTTTTCTAAAAACTGTTATCGCTTCAATAACTATTATTACCGTAAGTATTATAAGGACAACTCCGACAAACACCAGTAAATAATTTCCTTTTGAAAAAAACTGAACCGTCTGGTAAATAATCGCAGAAACGGTTGTGACAAGCATAAAAATAGCGGGATAAAAAGTATACCGGGTCAGTTTTTTGAGTGTTAAAAGGAGTAGTGAAATAACAATCAAAACTATTGCGGCTATCAACTGGTTGGCGGCGCCGAAAATAGGCCAGATTTTTTTCCAATCGCCGAAAGCCAAAAGTCCCGATAAAATTATCACGATAAAAGTGGAAAAATACTTGTTCTTAAAAATTTTCATTCTGAAACCATCGCCGAAAAGTTCCGCTGCAATGTATCTTGTAATTCTTGCGGCAGTGTCAAGAGTAGTCATAACGAATGCATTGAGAACCAGCATTGCGATAAGTTTTCCAAATGAAGAGCCGAAAAGGATTTTTGTGATTTCGCCGTAGCCGAGCGCAAATGTTCCTATGTAATCGCCGGATTTAATCAATTCCGGATAAATAAACTGTGCGGAACATTCACCGCCGGTCCAGTAAAGCCCCGCACTTACCGATAATAAAGCCAGAATAGCGAGCGCCCCTTCCGTCACCATAGCACCATAGCCGATTTTTTTTGCGTCAATTTCATTTGAGATTTGTTTTGAAGTTGTTCCGGAAGAAATCAAGGCATGAAATCCGCTGACTGCACCACAGGCAATAAAAACAAACATCATCGGCCAGAGATTTCCGATAGAACTTCCGAAACCCGTAAATGCAGGCGCGTTTATGTTCGGATGGGTTAAAATCAAACCAAGATAACCGAAAACCATCCCAAAAAAAAGCAGGAACGCTGAAAGATAATCACGCGGTTGCAGAAGAAGATTAACCGGTAAAACCGATGCAATAAAAGAATATGCTAAAAGTATTATCATCCAAATTTTGATATTGCCGACATTTATCGGAAAATAATTTCCGGAAAATAAAAGTAAAACAAGCAGTACTAACCCGATAACGGTTGACAGGATATAATTTTTTTTCCATACATAAATCATAAATCCGATTAGAACAGCGACAAAAATAAGTCCGAAGGTCGGAACGACAATTTTGGGCTCTGATATAAGCGTCTGTGCGGTGGTAGCGGTAAAAACGGCAATTACCAGAATTAAAGCAAGGAAAAGAAAAATTGAAAAGATTATTTTAGTTTTTTTGCCCATCACTGACTGTGCAATGTCTGCGATTGATTTACCCTCATTCCTTATAGAAATAATCAAAGAGGAAAAATCATGAACACCTCCGATAAAAATAGTTCCTAATACAATCCATAAAAGTGACGGCATCCAACCGAAATATGCGCAGGCAAGGACAGGACCTATTATCGGACCCGCACCGGCAATTGAGGAAAAATGATGACCGAAAAGAATCGTCCAGTGTTTTGCCGGCACATAATCAACACCGTCATAAAGTGTTTCTGATGGCACTTTTCTCGTTCTATCAATTCCCCATAATTTTTCAATTACAGTACCGTAAAATCTATAACCTATAATTAGTAAAACAATCCCGCATATCGCGACAACTAAAGAGTTCACCCCGCCCCTCCTTTTTATCAACTCTATTCCATTACCCCAATCCCCTCGTCTGATTAGGAGAGGCGGGGTTCATTTTTTATTCCCTTTTTTTAGTTCTTCTTTCGGTGCCGTGATGGATTTTTGATTGATGATCAATCACTCTCAATTTTTTGCACAGATACAAAAGTTCCGGGTCCGTAATTTTATTTTGATAGTATAGGCGGTATGTTTTTCTTCCGAGTTCAATTATATGATGGAATTTTCTTCTTTCATATCCCATCTCTTTTGATTTCAAATTTCTCAGACGGCCGCCGTAGATAGGATCCTCTTTCAATATCTCCAGCAAATTCATCACGCCCCTTTCCGCACTCTTCAAAACCTTCTTAAAATCAACCATAGCCCGCCCTCCTTTTTTTACTTCGCTAAATCCCCAAGTTTTTTTATATTTTTTAAGTCATCTGATAAATTGGTTCGTGGTGTTTCAAGAATCCCCGGAAGATTTTTAATTTTAGGATGACGGACAACCGCCCTGAAACCTTCAAGCCCGATTTCACCCTCGCCTATATGGGTATGCCTGTCAATTTTTGAACCAAGAATATTTTTTGAATCATTAAGATGTAAAAATTTAAGATATTTAAGTCCGACTACCGTATCAAATTCGTTTACCGTTTTATCAAAGCTATTTTTAGAAATTTCATAACCGGCAGCAAATAAATGGCAGGTATCAAGACAGACACCCAGCCGATTTTTTTCTTTTACATTATCAATAATCCGTCGGAGTTCTTCAAACTGCCAGCCAATGTCGGTTTTCCCGCCGGCAAGATTTTCCAGAAGAAGCATTGTTTTATTTTTAACCTTCGTAAACGCAAAGTTTATGGCAGAAATTATATTTTTTATTCCGGTTTCAAAATCGCCGGCTGAATATCTTCCCGGATGAATTACAAGATATTGAGCATTTAACATTTTACATCTTTTTAACTCGTCAATCAAGACATCAACAGATTTTTTGTAAAGTTTTTTATCGCAAGAGGCAAGATTCGGTAGATAAAGCATATGGACGACCAAAGGATATATGTCTTTTTCTTTGAGGGATTTCTTAAATTCGGCGAGTTCCTTTTCGTCAAATTCCCGGCGATACCACGCGCGGGGAGAACGGGAAAAAATCTGTATTGTCTCGCATTTAAGAGCAACTGCTTCCTCTATCGTATTTTTTAACCCTTTTCCTACCGAACAATGAAATCCCAAACGCATATTGACAAGAGGCAATTAAAAATGTAAAATTAAAAATGAAAAATGACACAAAGTGTCATTCCGTGTTTGACACGGAATCTATCCCGAACTTGATTCAGGATTCCCGCTTTTGCGGGAATGACAGTTTCACTGTCAATTTTTAATTGCTAATTTTTAATTTTTCATTGACTTTACCGCCGGAGTGGCGAAACTGGCAGACGCAGCAGACTCAAAATCTGCCGGCTCTTATGGAGTCGTGTGGGTTCAATTCCCTCCTCCGGCATATAACAACGATTCAAACGGATTTATATCTGTCTGAATCCGCGACTCCACCTGTTTTCATCCGTGTTTCTTATCTGTCTGCATCGTCTATTCCCAAAATCTTTCTCAGTGTTACTATCTCATAACCTTTTTTTTTAATCCCTCTTATTATTTCAGGAAGTGCCTCCGCAGTAACCTTTTTTTCGTGAAGCAGAAAAATTGCGCCGGGTTCAACACTTCTTAAATATTTTTTTACAAGTTCATTTTTCGTATAACCGTGCCAATCGCAGCCGAATGTCCAGTTGACAACAACATATTTTTTTTCTTTTGCTACTTTTTTTACCGTCGGCGAATTAAATCCGTTAGGCATTCTCATAAAAAACGTTTTAATGCCGGCGGCATTTTTTATGGCGGACTCGCAATCGTCCAGTTCCTGTGACAATATTTTTTCTATATCTTCAATACTCTTTTTTTCTTTCAACTGATAATAATTCCTGTGCGAATAGGTATGATTGCCTATTTCGTGTCCCAATTGTAAGTATTTGCTTACATATTGCGGATAGGTTTTCACATTTACACCGACTAAAAAAAATGTTGCCTTTACATTTTCCTTTTTGAGTGTTTCAAAAATTTTGTCAAGCACTTCGGGTTTCGGACCGTCGTCAAAAGTCAAAGCAATCCATTTTTTTGACGGTAGACCGTCGGTATAAAATGTACCATACGGTGTTTTGTCTTCAGTTTTTGTTCTGCAACTAGAAAAAGCAAGAAGCAAGAAACAAGAAGCAAGAAATACTACACAAATTTTTATGTTCAACGCCAGTTCCGCGTGGCGCCTGCCCCGTAGCATCCCGAAGGGATTGCTTTGGGGTTCCGCATCAGTTCCGCGTTTTTTATCAAACATCCAATACCTCCAGATTTTTTTTGCCGAGATACATAGACAAAAAAACAGCGACCGAATTAATAGCAATCAACGATATAATAACCGTCGCAATAATTCCAGGGTGCATAACATTTTTATTGTAAAACCGCGACAAAAACCATAACCGCATGGGAATCGCAAGTAAAGAAATAGTCAAAAAAACATAGAACATAGAGAAAATCATATAAATCATCCCGCCGATGGAACTTTCTATCTGCGAGATATTTTCAACCTTGAATTTCGGGAAAAGAGCGCCAAAACCGACAGCCATGGCCGTTAATGTTATTGAAATGGACAATATCGTTAAAAGAGACAAGAACCATAAAAATTTCTCAACATTAAGCAGATAATTAGAGATACCGACAAGCAACCCTCCGAAAAAAACAAGCGGAATTACTGCCATAAAAAATTTTTCCCATAAAAAATTTTTAACTGTTACCGGTGCCGCCTTAATCAGCCAGAAACTTTTCCCCTCCAGAGAAACCAACGGATAAATGAAACGCAGTGAAACCGCCGCGAGAACAAATCCCGCGAGACCTATATTTAAAAATGAAATAAGGGACTTCAAAAAAAATGTATCCAGTGGAAGTTTGTAGATATTAAAAAGATAGACAACGACCAGTGCCAGAAGCAGAAGTAATTGAGACCACTGCCCTGTATCACGGAAAAATATTTTTACATCCTTTACGAATACGGAAAAAATTCCTCTGCTTTTTATTATCAAGCGAGCGAGTGAAATCAAAAATGAAGTTTTTTGAATTTCCGAGCGAGCGCCGATAACACAGGGTTTACCCTTTATATCTAACTTCGAAAGAAATTTATAACCGGTTGACTCACGGGAAGAAGCCAATAATTCATAATATAATTTATCGGAAATATAAATAACAATAATTGCAGTAATGATTGAAACAACAATCAGCAAAGATGAGAAAGCAAAAAAATTACTCCACTGTTTGGAGGCATACAGAAATATAGCGGATGTGAACCACCACGACGGTAAATATTTTGCAGTAGGCATCTGGATGACGGAAATATACTGAACGACCTCGTCCAGTTTATCCGCTTTTAAGAAATCCTCCGGCTGGATAAATCTCGCAAAAAGATATGCCGCACCGACCGCAACAACACCTAAAATTATAAAAATATCCCTCATTTTTTGCGACGGGAAAAGCCGCATAAAAACGGTACTTGTTAGAGTGCCTATTGACGAAGCAATTAGAAAAAAAGGAATTAGAAGCAACAGAACCGATGCATAAAAACCGGCACCGGTAAATTTTATTCTGCCGTAAGCGAATAAAAACGGCAAAAAGACAAGAAGCACCATCCACGACGAGAAAAAAGTTGTTTTAATAAATTTATATATAAAAATGTTTTTTACGGATAGCGGCATAGATATGAGAAAATCAAGGTCGTTTGAGAAATATACGGTTGAGAACGAAATTATCATGTTTGAAAAAATCAACATCACGAAAAATGTAAGCATAATCATAGCGAACAGTTTTATTATGAGAAGCCCGCCGATAAATTCAACAGTATTAAGATAAACGAGAATTCTGAAAAACCCCTGATAAAGAAGCCATAAAAAAATAAAACCGACAATAAGCAAAAAAGATGACTTGAAAGAATCCGGCCATGAAACAAATTTTACTATATTAACGAAACTTCTTATTTCAAGCCGCAAAAAATTCTTAAACATTTTCGGTTAACTTAAAAAAAACGCTCTCCAAGTCCTTTTCCATAGATGCCTGTTTTTTTAATTCATCAAGGGTGCCGAGTGCTATTATTTTTCCCTTATCTATTATCGCAATACGGGAGCACAATTTTTCGGCAAGTTCAAGAATATGGGTTGACAGAAAAATGGTCGTTCCTTTTTTTGATTGCTCGTTGTAGATATTTTTTACGAGGCGGGCGGATTTCGGGTCAAGCCCTGCAAGCGGCTCGTCCAGCAAAATTACTTTCGGGTCTCTTATTAAAATGCCGGCGAGCACCAGTTTCTGCTGCATACCGTGGGAATATGATTCAACAAGTTCGTCGGCAACAATTTTAAGTTCAAACAATTCCAGATATTCGTCTATTTTTTGGCAACCGACTTCGTAAATTCCGCAGATAAATTCCAGAAATTCCCGCCCTGTAAGTTTCTGATAAACGAACGGAGTGTCGGGCAAAAGTCCGATGATTTTTTTTGCGGAAATTGCATTTTTCTGAATATCAAAACCGCAGACATTTATGTTTCCCGTCGTCGGTTTCAGAAGCCCGGAAATCATTTTTATAGTCGTGGTTTTCCCGGCGCCGTTAGGTCCCAAAATACCAAAAATCTCACCCGACGGAATTTCCAGATTTATGTTGTTCACGGCAATTTTATCTTTGAATTTTTTCGTAAGATTGGTAAGTTTTATCACGACAAAATTATATCAAATCGGCAGGAAATTGTCAAACTTTCAAATAAAAAAGCGACCGTCATCAACCCAGCCGTTTTGTTGTCATTGCGAGAGTCCCGCATATTTGTCATTGTGACCCCGTACTTGATACGGGGGAAACAATCTCGGTTTTAAAAATATGCGGCAGAAAAAAGTACCTGTCCCCTTTTTCCCTCTTGAGATTTCACTTCCAGACCTATTTGGAAAGCATAAATCTATTTCTTACAAAATAGATTCTAAAACTGATAAATTTATTTGGCTTTTGAAAGATGCAAGCCCCTCCGAAAAACAAATCATTACTACTGTTATTAAACAAATCTTAAAGAAAAAATAAAAAAGCAGAGATTTGCTCTGCCGATACAATGCTGATAAATCAGCAACTACATAAATCGGAGAAATTACATCGGGCTTGATAAATCAAGCCACTACAATAATCAAGCCACTACAATAATTGTCATTACAAATGCGGAAATTATTGAGATTTTATTTCCGTAAAAATCTTCTAATGTCCTCGTGATTACCGAGTATTATAAAAATCAGATGAGCCGCCTCAAGTTTAAACAATATCATCCGCTTTAATCCTAACCTAACTTCCCAAAAATTTTTTCTCAGTTTTTTCAACCCCAGTCCTTTTACCGGCGTTTCTCTTTTGACAAACAAATTTATTAAATCTGAAACTATATTACTTACTTCTGCCTGTCGCTCTTTTGTGAGTTCGTCAAACAATTTTAAAAAAGAAGTTAGATATGTGACTTTCATTTTTTCATCCTTTTACGGAGATAACCCACTGCTTCTTTACCGGGAACTGTCACATACTGTCCGTCTTTTATTTGTTTGGATACCAGTTTTTCAATCCCCCTTATGTCTTCTTTACTCAAAACTTCTTCTTTTTCAATTACTTCTACCGGTGCCATTATCAGTGCTTTATTTTCTACTGTAAATCTTACCATATCTCCTGAATGCAAGTTAAGTTCTCTCATTATCTCTGCCGGTAGTGTAACTTGGTGCCTCGGTCCTATAGGTCTGACATCTATTGTTCTCATTGTGCCTCCCGATTCCCCAACTGCTTATTTTAAGTATAGCGTATTTCTTTTATTTTGTCAAGGGGTTTTCGCCAAAATAATTTTTTTATTTTTTTTGCTGGATTTATATTAACTAATTGTCATCACATATGCGGAAATAATCGGGATTAACAAATTGTCTTTTACGGGAAGGATTTCTATAACTGTTGCGGCGAGTGAGCCGAAAAAAATCTGTGAAAATTTTATTTTTATTGGATAAAAATGCGAAAATATCAGACCAACGACTAAACATGTTAACAGATTTGTTGCAACCCCCACCCAACTTTTTTTTCCGAAAACTTTATGTTTTCCGTATTTTTCACCGGCAAGGGCGGCAAAACCGTCGCCGAATGTGAGAAAAAATATAGCAAGCAGAGCAATTTCTTTTTCAAAAAAAAGAATGGTAAAAAACATTCCGGATAAAGTAAAAATAAGCGTTGAGACATTTTTTGCTTCGGTTTCGCGATAGATTCCATCAAAAATTTTCAGTAATTTTTGGTTCAATTTTTCATTTTTAAGACGGAGTAATTCAAAAATTATAACTACCGACATTGCAATCGCCAAAAGTAAAAGTATCATTTCTCTGGAGAGAAAAAAAATATAAAAAAACGGAACCAAAAGTATAAACCAATGTGATATTTTTCGTTTCATTTCTGCTGTCATTTAATTCCCTAATATAATCCTGTAATCCTCGCGATGAATTTGCGAGTTTGCCTCAACAACTATTTTTCTGTTTATCTTGTTTTCTATTTTTTTTGTATACTCCTCGTCAAAAACTTCAGCGATATCCGGATGAACTATCAGGC
Source organism: Elusimicrobiota bacterium (assembly GCA_016218625.1). Classification (GTDB taxonomy): domain Bacteria; phylum Elusimicrobiota; class UBA8919; order UBA8919; family UBA8919; genus UBA8919. The sequence continues at coordinate 8,558 of JACRDL010000011.1, read as the reverse complement.
GGACCGGCTGTTCTCCGCCGCGGGTAACAAGTTTTAATATCTCTCTTTTGATTTTTATAGCCATCGTCTCCCTTGATAATACTTGCCCGCTACCCTCGCAGTAAGGACAGGTTTCCGAGAGAAAATTAACCATACTCTCCGTTTTACGCTGCCGGGTCATTTCAATAAGCCCGAGTTTGGTGACGGGAAGAACCTCAGTTTTTGCTTTGTCTTTTCTTACTAGTTCAAGCAGAAGTTTGAACACTTTTTTTCTGTCGGAAGAGCGGTGCATATCGATCAAATCTATAACGATAATGCCGCCTATATTTCTTAAACGCAACTGGGCAGCTATTTCATAAAGCGCCTCTAAATTGGTTCTTAGAATTATTTCATCCAACGAGCCGGCTTTTGTAAATTTTCCGCTGTTGACATCAATAGCGCAGAGCGTTTCCGCTTCCTGAATTATTATGTAGCCGCCCGACGGTAATTTGATTTTCTGTTTTTGTATATTTGTGATTTGCTGTTCTATATTGTTTATTTCAAAAATCGGGACCTTGCCTTTATAGAGATGAATTTTTTCTTTGAACTTCGGCGAAACCATCTCCACAAAATTCAGCGTGTCCTCGTGTTCGTCTTTTGAATCAATAAAAAATGCAGAAACATCTTCGTTGAGATAATCCCGCACCGTCTTAAAAACCAGCCCCAAATCCCTGTGCAAAAGTGCAACACCGGCGGCTGTCTCAAATTTTTTATTTATTATTTCCCAAAGACGAGCCAGATATTTTATCTCCCTTTTGAAAACATCTTTTTCTTTTCCCGCACCTTCGCTTCTTATTATGAACCCGCCGGTTGATGGTTTAATTTCCTCAATTATTGATTTAAGCCGGAACCGTTCTTTCTCGTCGGTGATATTTTTAGAAACGCCGATGTGGAGAGAACTCGGAATATAGACAAGGTAATGCCCCGGAAGCGAAATCTGCTGAGTAAGTTTTGAGCCCTTTGTTCCCATCGGACCTTTCGTTACCTGCACAAGCACAAACTTTGTTTTATTCAATTCGGATTTGTCCGTGGTTAATTCCGAGAACGGAAGATACCCGTTTTTAGAAACGCCGATATTAACAAAAGCCGCCTGAATACCGTCAAGAACCGATACAACCTTACTTTTATAGATATTGCCGACTACATTTTCCTCGCCGAGACGCTCTATAAAAAAATCGGTAAGATGTCCGTCTTCTACAATAGCAACCCTTATTTCATCCTCAGTACAATTCGCTAAAATTTCTTTCATATTAACAACGATTCAAACAGATTATTTCGGATGCAAACGGATTTATATCTGTCTGAATCCGTGACTCCATCCGTTTTTATCCGTGTTTCTCATCTGTTTACATTGTCTCCCTTAATTCTCCGTTTGCCGTCTCGTAAAAAAACTGGTCCCTGTTTATTATTAACTCGGATTTTTCATCGTCGGATAAATTAAAAACTTTCTGAATTATTATATCCGGTTTGGCGGTTTTTTTGGGACCGAACCTCAAAAGTATTTCAATTTTACCGTCAGCATATTTCATATAAACCATCAGCGGTCTGACATCAATAGTTCTTCTGCTTTTATCCGTAATTCTTTCTATTAAAAATTCTTTCGCTGAAAAAAAATCTTTTATCTTTATCTGTGCGACCTCATTTTGTAAAGACATCTCAACCGAATACTTTGCCGCATTTACTATCAAGTCAACAGATTTGGAAATAATCAGAACAGACGACGCAGATATAATACCGAGGGCGGACGGCATACTTAAAGATAAGGATTTTTCAACTTCGTCTGCTCCAATTCTGCGGAACATTTCCATATCAAAAATTTCACAGTTTGAAGTATATCCGACGGCAAGAGGGGGACCGAACGAGACCTTCGGCTGAGGACTGAACCCGGAAGACATGCACACCGGCAAAGAAGCACGCCGAACCGCCTGACGAATTGCCGACACTACTTCAAGATGTGTTAGAAATCTCAGCGGTTTTCCCTTAGTATATTTAACTCTTATCTTGGATATCGCTCTCGTGATATTATAAAGACGATTCAAACGGATAAAAACGCAGATTCAGACGGATTATTTCGGATGCAAACGGATTTATATCTGTCTGAATCCGTGACTCCATCCGTTTTCATCCGTGTTTCTTATCTGTCTAAATCGTTTTTCCTCTTGCACGGTTAAGTACGCTTGTTTTCAGATATTCAAAATTGAGCGGTTTTAATATGCAGTCAACCGCACCCTCCCGGAAAGCGGTAATAACTTTTTCGGCATCCTTGAAACCTGTTATCATCACAACCGGAAGTTCCGCATCAACCTTACGAATTTTTTTTAGCAGTTCAATACCGTTTATATCCGGCAGATTTACATCCAGCATAACCAGCGCGAATGTTTCGTTGAGAACCGTCTTAATCACCGGCTCACCTTTGTCAATTAAAACAACGGTGTGTCCGTTGGACTCTAAAAAAATTTTCAATAATTCTCTTATCTCGGCATCATCATCAACGACAAGAATTTTCATAGTCGCTTCGCTCCTCACACTGAACCGACACAGAACTTGTACACAGAACTGACACGGAACTTTCCGTGCCTGTTCCGTGTTCCCTACTTCCGCGTCCGTTCCGTGCTTTTGGCTTCGGTAGCAATTGCCAGACGCTTCACTCCTAATGTTTTTGCCATATCAAGAATTTCAACGACATTACCATGAAAAGTGTGCGTATCCGCTTTTATTATCACAAGCAAATTCGGGTCGTTCAGAAGTCGGTTTTTCAGCGAGTTTTCAAGATGATTTTTATTTATCTCAACATCGTTGAAATATATTTTGTCATCTTTTGTGAGCGTAATGGTAAGTCCCGCTTCGGATACGTCGCTTACCGTCTGAGTTTTGGGAAGTTTTACCGGAATTCCCGCCTGCATAATCAAAGGAGTCGTCACCATAAAAATAATTAAAAGCACGAGCACCACATCGGTAAAAGGCGTGATATTTATCTCCGACATTATTCTTCTTGAATTATTATCCGATATTGCCATATAACATCAAAAAAACTTCGTAGCCACAGATGGACACAGATTGGCACAGAAAGAAAAAGAAAAATCTTGTGAAAATCTTGTGTTAATCTTGTGGTTTATAATTTCCTATACCATAAATTAAAGGATTTAAAATTTCAAAAGCCGTATTTTCCACATCAGCCGCTATACGGTTTATTCTTTTTGAAAAATAATTGTAAAGTATAACGGATGGAATCGCAACCAGAAGTCCGGCGGCAGTAGCGATAAGCGCCTCGGCAATTCCGGAGGAGACGATTGAAGGATTTCCAACTCCGTATTTCCCCAAATCATGAAAAGCGCGCATAATGCCCACAACGGTCCCCAAAAGCCCGATAAAAGGCGTAATGGCACCGATTGTTCCGACGGCGGAAAGATATTTTTCAAGAGAAAAAACTTTTTGCGAGATTTTTCTTAAAACGGATTCTTTAACGGCGACACCGTTTTTATTTTTAAGCCCTTCCGCCAAGACATCCCCTAAAAAAGTTCTGCTTTTTTGGGAAATTTCCGAAGCGGCTTTTATATCGGATGAAGCGACTGCGGATTGAATTGCATCAATTTCTTTTTTTGACATGTTTTTCATTTTTGACAGAACAATAAACTTTTCAACGGCAACCGCTACGGAAATCACGGAACAGATCATCAGAACGACAATCGTATATCCGCCCTTACTTACAAGTTGAAAAAAATCTAAACTTTCAAACACATTATCCTCCTATTTCACGGACATTTTCCACAGCAAATATGTGTCAAAAATGCTCCACGCTAACGACAGAAAAAATATAATGTCCAGAAGTATGAAAAAATTTGTCGACAAAAAATCACGGGCATTTTCATAAGAATCTTCTATCCTTGTGATCTTTGTCTCCACCCACTTTTCTATGTCGTCGGTGTTAAAAATTTTATTTATATTCGTGTGAAGCATTTTCAAATGCCAGTCATTTTCTATCTCGGGAATGCCGGTGTGAATGCTGGATATAATTTCAAGTTTATCCCTGTCAAAATCCAGTGAGTCCTTGCTGAATTTATTGTATTGTGCAAATGTTTTAAGTATCTTTATGCCCGACGGAATCTCGGCGAGATGTCTCTGCGCATCGTCAAGTTCTTTTTGCAGAATATAATCATATGATTTTAAGACCCACCACTGAACAAGGGCCAGTTTTATTATATCTTTGATTGCATCCGATTCGTCCGACGATATAAACGCACCGAATCTTTTAACAATAATTATTTCATCCTCGTAGTAGCCGTAATTTGCAAGCGGCGATTGGTCTAACACAAACCCGGAAAGTTTTTCATAGTTACTCTCGGCCGAAACAATTCCGTAGAGAGTTTTTAGATTTTTTGTGATAAATATATCGGCCGTTGAGGTTAATTTGTCCATAGTAAAAACAGGAAAAATTTCCGTCTCCATAAGCCGACGATCATATTTGTGAGTGGCAAACTGCTGCGCCTTAACAATAACATCTTCTGAAAGTTTTCGGCAATAGGCAATTATTTCCGTTCCGTTTATTTTTATTTGCGACGACATACAGGATATCTGCGTGCATGTTTTAAGATTTTTGTCAACCAAAAACGAAACGGAAATTAAACCGCTGCCGAATTTATAGATACGGGCTTCAACTTCCGCATTTTCGTAAACGGCATCAAAAAAAGTTAACGAGGACAATTTCTGGCGATAAAGCGTTTTGGCGACGGCACGCAACTCGTCGTCGGAAAAATCCAAATCCAGCCCCATATCAAACGGGAATAAGAGAGTGCAAATCATAGAAAAACAGGAAGTAGGCAGTAGTAAGTAGGGAGTAGTTAAACCAAAACCACTTCCCACTCCCCACTCCCTACTTTCCAGTATTATATCAAATCTTCTGCGCCCATCGTTTTCTTTTTACCGTCTAACTTTGCTTTCTCAATAGATGCCTTAACGATACCGTTCACTTTTGCGGATAACGCCTCAATATAGTCCTTGCCGGTTCTTAAACCCGCTTCCTTACCCATCTTCTTAATCTTTGAAACAACAACAACTGTTTCAGCCACTTTTATCACCCCCTTTGTTTTAGAATTAAGGATTAAGTCGCTTCGCTTTAAGGATTATGTAGCGGCGGGATTGCTATCCCGCTATATTCGTCGCATAGCAATGCGACCGCTACTACTTATCACTTAATCCTGCTTTTATCAGAATTCTTTCTTGGAAAAAAGTATTGAACACAAAATAAGACACGCTATTGAATAAACAAAAGTGTATATTACCGGAACAGCCATAAGATAGTCAATATTTTCATATCGGTCTCTGAAATTGAGATACTGGAAATTGGGAATTACATAAAAGAAAAACTTTACAACTGTTTTCAAGAAAATGTTGCCCATTTTAGAAGATAAAAATTTAAGTTCGGTGCCGAGATAACCAAGTATCCAGAAAAATATCGTAAAAACAATTGAGGCAACGGCGGATGTGGAAAAAAGCGAGAAAAAAAGTGCGACGGTAGATATCAGTATGATTTTCAAAAGAATTCCGAAAATGGAATAAAAATAGGCAAGTTCGCTTTCCCAGCCGAGAGTTAATAAAAACCCGAGATGCACAGCAACCATAATAAAAAGACCTATGCCGACGGTCAAAATCATACCGAAATATCTGCCCAAAATGTATTCGGTTCTTTTTATCGGACGGGATAATAAAAGATAGATTGTCTTTGCCTCAATCTCTTCTATTATAAGAGAGACAGAAACAAAGATAGCAACAAGCAATCCGAAAAGTTCAATGGCAACCATTCCCATATCAAGAAGCAGTCGGACCTGTTCGTCGCCGGCGAGAACGCCGAAAAGCATATCCGCACCGATGATGGCGAATGCAAAAAGGACAAGCACATAAAAAATCTTGTGTCTTATGTTTTCTTTAACGGTGTATTTTACAATCGGCAATATATTTTTCATCAATTTCCCACCTTTTGACCGCGGAGCGAGTGAAAGATTTTTGAAGAGCCTCGATTTGCGACTTATTCGTTCCAGGAGCAAATCGCAGAGCGAGTTCTGACGAGCATCTCAAAAAAATCTGTTCACGAGCGACTATTTATTTCTGATATAAAAATATCTTCAAGCGTATTCGGCTTGATTTCTTTTATTTTAACTATCCTCAAAAGTTTTCCTTTATAAATTATAGCAACGCGACTGCAGATTTTTTCCGCCTCGGAAATTATATGCGAGGAGAAAAACACCGTTTTACCCTCTTTTTTAAGAGATAGGATAATGTCCCTCATATCTTTTAGTCCGAGCGGGTCAAGACCGGTAAACGGCTCATCAAGAATTAAAAGTTGCGGTTGATGGATAATCGCCTGTGCTACGCCTACCCTCTGAAGCATTCCTTTTGAGAACTCGCCGAGACGGGTATCTTTTTCCGTCTTCAATTTGACGATTTCAAGAACTTCATCAATGCGATTGATAAGAATGTTTTTGGAGATTCCGGAAACGGAACCATAAAGCGACAGAATCTCTTTTGCCGTAAGATACTCGTAAAGATATGGTATCTCCGGAAGATAGCCGATTTTTGACAAAGCAGAAAGTGACGGGACTTTTTCTCCCAATATAAAACAATCGCCCGCCGAAGGATATAGAAGCCCCAGAAGTGTTTTTATAGTCGTAGTTTTTCCTGAACCGTTAGGTCCCAGAAAACCGAAAATCTCTCCTTCGGCTACATCAAAACTTAAATTATCCACCGCAAGAAATTTTTTATTTCTGATAAGCCGTTTTTTAATATAAACTTTTGTAAGATTTTTTATCTCAATTGCGTTCACCCAGCCCCTCCGTCATTACCATTAAAACAACTATTGCCCAGTCCCTTTTTATGAGGGGCTGGGTTCACATTATTTATGAATTCCTTTCAAGTGATTTTTGTTAACCAAGTATTTTTGCCGTTCTTCTAATAAAGCAAGTTGAGTTGAAATTCTTCTATATTCTGTTTTATTATTGGTTTTTTTATTTATTTCATTTTGAGACGGGATTAAACTATTGTAAGTATTAATTTTTTCAACAGTTTCCCTTACAAAATTTTTATTTATATCACAACCGATAAATTTCCTGCCATATGCAATGCATAAATCCAACATAGTGCCTGAGCCCAAAAACGGCTCAAAAACGGTATCATCTTCATCTGTAACCGATAATAATAATTTTTTAACTATCTTACTTGGAAAAGTCGCAGTATGTCCAGATTTCGGCTCCGGTGAGGCTATCCATACCTGATTATCTAACCTATATTTTCCACTTTGTCCCATTACCATAATATGTTCTGGATTAAACTTATAGTTCCCTTTTTTTGTAAAATGCAAAATATACTCGGCACTTTGCCTCACTCTATCCTTTACATTTTCAGGCATAGGATTGGGTTTTTCCCAAATGATGTGTTGTCTCCAAATAAACCCCATATCAACTAATTTTATTGCTATTCTATAAGGTATTCCGCATAACGATTTATTTTTAATTATATTATGTTTAGCCGTTACAGAACTTGTATTCCCCTGCCCGTTAGAATCTAATCCATATCTGCGATACGATATATCTTTGTTATGTTCCCAATGATTATGATGTGAACGAGATACCCCGCTACCCATATAACTATCTTGTATAATAATAAAAATAGAGCCGTCATCTTTCATTATCCGTAATAGCGAAGAAAATAAATTAACATTTCTGTCTATATAATCCTCAAATTTTTCACTTCCGAATTCTTTTTTATCGCCTGTAAAGTTCCGCTTTCCCCAATAAGTAGGACTTGTTATAACTGCTTGAATAGTATTTTTAGGCAAATGTTTTAAACATTCAAAAACATCTCCTGCAAATAATTTTATTTTATCGTCGGAATACATTATTTCCATATTTTTAAGTTGCTGATATCCTGATTATTTGCCTGTATTATATCAAATTTTTCTGGATATGCCAAAGCACATTTTTCACAGGCATTTTTATTGCAGATATTACAAATTTTATTTTTTTCTGCATTTACATAAATAGATAATAATTGCCAATTTTCTAATTCGTCCGTACCGCCTTTTGATACGGGTCTGCGATGGTCATATGTGGGTTGCACAAGCGATTTACAAAAAAAGTGAATATCTTTTAATTTCTGACATAATTTAATACCAGTTATATTACATTTCCCGCCAAATTTATTATAGATATTGCTTTTTTGTTGTTCGGTTAAAGAGTCCCTATATTGTGGCAACGATAATGAAATAAACTCGTCGGATTTAATATGTCCATAATATTTGAATAATTTTTCAACATCTATTTTTACATACATTACTTTATGTTCTCCCCTCTTTTCAACAAGGAAGTTTGAAAAACCATTACCAATTCTTAAATCAGAATGAGCACGGTTTGACCTTCCCCTGTTTAGTGGACTCTTTATTTAGTTAAAAAGAACCTTTGTTCGAATTCAAAAGGACTCATATAACCCAGAGACGAATGCGCCCTTTTCCGGTTATAATACATCTCAACGTATTCGAATATCACGCGCTT
>JACRDL010000009.1 GCA_016218625.1 Elusimicrobiota bacterium | reverse complement strand
TTTCCGATAAGTTCAATCATCTCAAAAAGCGAAGGTCCTTCTGTTCTTCCCGAAACCGCAACCCTCACGGGATGAAAAATTTGGGATGTTTTCAGTGAATTAACTTCGGCGTATTTTCTTGTCTCTATTTCAATTGCCTTCGCAGTAAAATTTTCTATTTTTGAATAAATGTCGGCAATGTCCGTAAGTATTTTATTTATGCCGTCTTTTTTAAGAACTTTATTTACTGCTTTATCGTCGTAAATAATATCATTTTTCAGAAAAAAGTCAATAAGATGCGGAACATCGGATAAAAGTTTTATTTTGTCATGCTCCAACAAAATGCACTTTTCCAAAAATTCAAAATCATTTATGTCAAATCCCACTTTTTGCAAAAACGGAATTGACCGTCGTGTAAGTTCCTCAACCGGCATTTTTCTTATGTATTCGCCGTTCATCCACAAAAGTTTCTGGGTATCAAAAATTGCGCCGGATTTTCCGCATCTTTCAAGCGAGAATTTTTTCACAAGTTCATCTCTTGTAAAAATCTGCTGGCTATCCTCTGTTGACCAGCCAAGAAGCGCAACATAATTTAACAATGCCTCCGGCAGGTAACCTTTATCCTGATAATCTTCTACCGCAACATCGCCCTGCCTCTTACTTAATTTGGATTTATCGGGATTTAACAATAGAGGAAGATGTGCAAATTGCGGCGGCGCCCAGCCGAAATATCTATATAAAATTATGTGTTTCGGGGTAGAAGAAAGCCACTCCTCGCCTCTGATAACATGACTTATTTTCATCAAATGGTCGTCCACAACATTTGCAAGATGATATGTAGGATAGCCGTCAGATTTTAATATAATCTGGTCGTCAATTAAAGAGCCGTGAAATTTTATTTCGCCTCGGATAATATCAGTGAATTTAATCTCATCCTGCGGCATTTTCATTCTTACCGTAAAAGGTTTTTCTTTGGAGAGTTTTTCGGAATCATCTTTTGAGAGTTTAAGGCATAAGCCGTCGTATTTCGGCGGTCGTTTTTTGGTAATTTGCAACTTCCTCATCTCTTCAAGCCGCTCCGATGTGCAAAAACATCTATATGCTAAATCTTTTTCTAAAAGTTCGTTTGCATATTTTTTATAAATATCAAGCCGCTGCGACTGAATAACTGGCTCTTCATCGCAATCAAGACCGCACCATTTCAATATCTCAAAAAGTTTTTCAATCGCACCTTCCACATAACGGGTTCTGTCCGTATCCTCTATGCGGATTAAAAACTTACCACCGTTATGCCTGGCAAATAAATAATTATATAAGGCGGTTCTTAAACCACCGATATGTAAAAAACCCGTAGGCGACGGAGCAAATCTAACTCTAACCATCAGTAAATCACCTTGTTAAGCGGATATTCAATAATTCCTTCAGCTCCGGCGCGCTTTAATTCCGGTATAATTTTTTTGACAGTTTTTTCTTCTATGATAACTTCAATCGCCATCCAGCCGGGAATTGTAAGTTGTGAAATCGTCGGTCTTTTAAGTGCCGGAAGTACATTCATAATTTTAGCAAGATTTCCCTCTTTAAGATTCATTTTGAGCCCGACCATCCCTGACGCTTCAAGTGCGCCTTTTAAGAGTATTGCCAGATTTTCAATCTTTTTTTTCTTCCAGTTGTTTTTGACGGAATTTTTATTCGCGATAAGCCGCGTCGTGGATGTTAAAATTTCATCTATGATTTTAAGATTGTTCGCTCTCAAAGACGAACCTGTTTCCGTTAATTCAACAATTGCATCAACAAGCACGGGAACTTTTGCTTCGGTAGCACCCCATGAAAACTCAATCTCGGATTTCACTTTGTTTTTTAACAGATATTTTTTAACGACATTTACAAGTTCCGTCGCAATTCTTTTTCCTGCTAAATCTTTCAATCTTTTAATCTTTGAATTATTTGGTACTGCAAGAACCCATCTTACCGGACGAAAACCACTTTTTGCATACAGAAGTTCGCAAATTTCTTTTACATCCGCACCCGATTCACTTATCCAATCGTAGCCAGTAATTCCGCAATCAAAAACGCCGTCCTCAACATATTTTGCCATCTCCTGAGAACGAACAAGCATAATTTCAAGTTCCTCGTCGTCAGATGACGGAAAATATGAACGGTCGGATGTATAAATTTTTATCCCCGCTTTCTTAAAAAGTTCAAATGTTGATTCCTGTAAACTTCCTTTCGGCAATCCTAATTTTAACTTGTTCATTTTTGCCTCCAAATTTCTGACAGTTTTATTATACAAAACAATTAAAAAAATTGCAATAAAAAAAGCGTTTTTTTCAAAAAACCGCTTTTCATAGAGAGCGTTGAAAATGTCTGGGTGTCATTTCCCAATAGAATTTTACTTGCCGAAGAAGAAGAGGAGTGGTTTATGAACTCTTTTTGCCCAAGCAGATTCGTTGTGAACAGCACCTTCATCCTCAAAATATTCCAAATCTTTTCCCAAAACAAAGCCCTGCTTAATTAAAATATCATGGAGTTTTCTTACATCAGAAATTGCTGAATTGAAACTCTCCATAGTATCTCCTTCTTTCGTTCCCATATCAAAATATATCTTAATCTTTTTCTTCGGTGATTTTTTTATCTCGTCAAAAATCTTGTAATCAGCCCACCATAGAGCAGGGGAGACAACACCGCTCATTGAGAATATTTCAGGGTATTTCCATATAATATAAAGTGATACAATCCCGCCGAGGGACGAACCCATAATTGCGGTATTGTTTCTGTCTTGGAGTGTTCTGTATGTTTTGTCAATAAACGGTTTTAAGTCATTTATTATGAAATCAGCATATTTATCGGCATCACCTCCGCCATGTTTTTTATCAGGGTAAGGGGTATATTCTTTTACTCTGTCAGAATTATTGTAAATCCCGACAATGATAATCTCTTTAATTTTACTCTCTGAAATCAGTTTTTCAACCGTTTCATCAACCGCCCACTCAATACCTGTAAAAGAAGTTGCAGAATCAAATATATTCTGGCCATCGTGCATATAAAGAACTGGGTATATCTTTTTTATATTTTTTTCATAATCCGGTGGAAGATAAACGATAATACTCCTTTTGTTATTTAATTTTTTGGAATGAAAATTCTCGTGAAATTTTATATTCCCCGTTAAAGTATGTTTCTTCTCAATTTTTATATTATCAGCCCAATTTAGAATGGTGAATTCAATTTTTTCGTCCTTCACGATTGTCATTTCTCTATTTGACAATTCCTCCCCATCTTTTCCTTTCTCAACCATTTCCCAGTTTCCACGGGTGAATTTGAATTCTGTTTTTATATCTTTCGGCAGAGAAAATTTTTTCTGATAAGTAAAATCACCCGCCTTGTCTAATTTGATTTTTCCGGGATCCCAATTACCAAATTCAGGAATATTCCCTGATATAAAAACAGAATCGTCCTTGACAGTATAACTTGGAACTTTTACAGTAAATTGAATATTTACCCCGTTAGACATACCGTCGGAATTATGTAAATATTTTTTGGAATTAACTCGTTCCTCATTAGATTTGAGATTTCTAATGGGATTAACCATTTCTGCCCACCCCATATTGCAGAATAATAAAAAAACAATTACTTTTTCGTAGATTTTCGGACCAATCAAAATTTGACCTTCCTATCTAAACTCAGCCAGTCCCCACTGACTCGCTGCAGGTAGTTTGGACGAAGTGAAACTAAACCGCAATGCCCCTGTTATCTGATGTGCGGCCACTATTTCCATTACTCTTTATTATTCTTGATTTTAAGTATTTATTGTCCGAGAACATTGCAACGGAGTTGAATCGGTTCACTTGTTTTTATTATTAGGTTATTGTGAACAATCCCATTTTCTCAAAAATAGTATAACACAAATTTGGTGTCATTATCAAAAAAAATTTTTACAGGGTAAAGTTTATGATAAATAAAAGAGAGACAATATAAATAAGAGGATGGAGTTCTTTGGCTTTGCCGGTAAAAAGTTTAATCAGTGTGTAGGAGACGAATCCGAAGCCGATACCATGTGAGATGTTGTATGTCAAAGGCATCCCGATAATCGTTAGAAATGCAGGTATTCCTTCTTCTGTTTTTTTGAAATCAATACCTTTTATAGATGACATCATTAAAAATCCGACAATAATCAATGCAGGCGCGGTCACCGGATATTTGTAGATGCCTTCTGCAATTTTGTAACCGCCGCCGATAACGCAGACAATTGGAATTAAAAAAATTGAAATCAAAAATAGTGTTCCAGTTACAACGGATGTTTTTCCTGTTTTTCCGCCCTCGGCAACGCCGGCAGCAGATTCAATGTATGTTGTAATTGACGAAGAGCCTGAAAGTCCGCCGCAGACAGCAGCGAGAGAGTCAACCAATAAAACATTTTTCAGCCGTGGTAACTTTCCATCTTTATCCAAAAAACCGCCTTCTTCCGAAACACCGATGACCGTTCCCATCGTATCAAAAAAATCAGTCATAAAAAGTGCAAATATCATAGGAATAAGCGACAGTTTTAATGCTCCGGCAATATCCGGCTTGAACATTACTGAAAAGTCAGTCGGAAATGAGAATATTTTTTGTGGAAGCGAAACAACGCCGAACAAAAATCCGACAATTGCAGTTAAAATTATCCCGATAAAAATTGATGCTTTCAGCCTGAAAGCGAGAAGAACACTTGTAAGCATTAGCCCGATTATTGCCGTCAGAGCATAATCTGTTTTCAGGTTTCCGAGTGAAACAAGCGTTGCTGGATTTTTTTCAATAATTCCGCCCTGTGAAAGTCCGATAAAAGCGATGAAAATTCCGATACCAACTCCGATGGCAAGTTTTATGGGTTTAGGAATCGCATCCATTATTGCTTCTCGTGTTCTTGTGAGAACGAAAATCGTTACCATCAATCCTTCAATAACAATCATTCCCATTGCGACTGAATATGAAAGTCCCATCTGGCCGCAAAGTGTGAATGCAACGACAGCGTTAAGCCCCATTCCCGGCGCAAGTGCAAACGGATAATTTGAATAAAGCCCCATAAAAATAGTCATCAAACCACTACCGATACAGGTTGCAAGTACTACTGCTTCAAATGGCACACCTGCTGCAGAAAGTATCGCGGGGTTGACGAAAATTATGTAAGCCATTGTTATAAATGTTGTCGTTCCGGCAATGATTTCAGTTTTTATATCTGACATTACAAAACCTCTAATAAAGACAAAGCGAATTTTTTATCAAACATTCTTTTAGCATTGACATTTTTAATTTCAAGTATGACCGCTTCAACTATCAAAAACACTCCCATTTTATTTCTTAAACAGCCCACACGGGTAATTTTTCCCCTTCCGATTGCCGAATGTAGATGAATTTTCGGCTGATAATTCTTTTGGAAAATAGTTCCAATACCTACGATTTCAGATGGACCCGGAAAATTCTGCCAAAAAGGTTTTGCAGGAATTACAGATTTAATCGGACCGCAGACAGCTTTGTTTTTATGAATTGCACCGATAACAAAAACGATTCCGGATTTAATATTTTCTTTCAGTGTAATTTTTGTAAGACACCCTATCAGATCATCACCGTTTTCTATTTTTGCAACTATTGCTTTGCCGATATTGCCGACTGTGTATTTCATATTTCTACATTATTATCAGAAGCGAGCAAGAAATTTTTGAAGAGCCTCAATTTGCGACTTCTTTGTTCCAGGAGCAAATTGCAGAGCGAGTGGCAGACGAGCGTCTCAAAAAAATTTGCTTGTGAGCGACCTTTCATTTTAATGGTTAGAAGCGGGTTTGTCCGCTTCTATTTTATTATCTTTTTTTTCGCAATAGGGTCCCGATTTGTTCCGCCACGCCTCCGCATATCCGGATTTTATCCAATCAAGCGCCGCCTGCTGCCTTCCGACATCATAACCAAGTTTTTGAGAGAGAAACCACTTGTGTTTTTCAATTTCGGCTTTTTGCGCTTCAAAATCGGCTTTCATTTTCTCATCACGCCATTTTTTTGAATGATTTTGAAACCAGTCGTCTAAGGCAAAATCAATTCCGACATCCTGGCGGGCCTGTTGTGATAAAAACCATTTGTGTGTCAAAACAGCGTTAATCTCATCCAATGACAATTCATCCAATTTCGGATTTTTTTCCATAAAAACTCCCTATTCAGTATTAAGGATTAAGTCGGTCGCTTCGCTCCCTTTAAGTATTAAGTTTCTTCTTAATCCTTACAACTTATCACTTAATTCTGTTTTATTAAACTTTTCCGTTGAAGACAGTAAGCAAAATTGCGCAAAACGACAAAATAAAAGTTATCACATATATCAAAAGCACTATTTCCTTATGCGTCCAACCGATATTCAAAAGACGATGATGAAAATGCTCTTTGTCAGCCGTCATTATATTTTTTTTACTTCTTACCCTTCTTAAAATTGAAAATGCTACATCTAAAACGGGAAGCGCTACAACCGTTATTGGAATAAAAAGCGCAACCATAGCAGTTGTTTTCAAGGTTCCTATAACGCTTATTGCACCGAGCATAAAACCCAAAAATTGACTGCCGCTATCACCCATAAAAATTTTTGCGGGATGAAAATTATGATATAAAAAACCGATACATGCGCCGGCAAGGGCGGCACACAGAATTGCCGCAAGTTTTAACTGTTTTGAAAAAAGAATGATTTTCGTGTCGCTCTGTAAAATTGCAACAATCAAAAATGTTGATGCTGCAATCGCAACAACACCCGCCGCAAGACCGTCAAGACCGTCAATAAGATTTATGGTATTCATAAAACCGATAAGCCAGAAAACGGTAATTATTTGGCTTAACAAAAGCGGGAAATTGAAGTAACTTTTGAAAAACGGAAGATTCAATCCGGATATATTAACGCCGTAACTTATGACGGACAACGCCACTATTATCTGAATTAAAAATTTCACAACCGGCGGCACGCTTTTTTTATCGTCAAAAAGACCGAGAATAAAAACAACGGCTCCGCCGATAAGAATTCCGGTAAGTTGTTTGTCAATTGAAAGAATACCTTCAAGTTCACCCTTAACAAATACTTTATGACGGAATGCAAGCAATGTTTGAAACCGCTGAAAAAAATACAGGCATACAATGCCGGTTATAAAACCGAGAAATATGGATATTCCTCCCCATCGCGGCATAATCATTGAGTGAATTTTTCTGCCGTCGGGTTTATCTGTGACATCAAACTTTTTTGCAAGCCATTTGGCAATAGGAGTCGTTGCAAAAGAAACAAATAGTGCAACGGCAAAGGCAGTCAAATAAATATAATTCATTTCAATCTGTTTTTATACAACGGGAATTTTTTACAAAGTGATTTTACTTTTTCTTTTATTTTTTTCAACGATGATTCGCTATCTCTGTATTTTACCGCATCGCTGATAAAATCAGATATCAATTGCATTTCATTTTCTTTCATTCCACGGGTTGTAACGGCAGGTGTTCCGAGCCGTATTCCCGATGTGATAAATGGTTTTTGGGTGTCGTAAGGGATTGAATTTTTATTGACGGTAATTCCTGCTTTATCAAGAACTTTTTCAACTTCAAAGCCGGTAAGTTTTTTAGGACTTAAATCAATAAGTAAAAGATGTGAATCCGTACCGCCTGATACAATTTTGAAACCATTTTTTTGTAATGCCTCGGAAAGTTTTCTTGCATTTTTCAAAATTTGAAACTGATATTTTTTAAATTCGGGTTTTAGTGCTTCACCAAAAGCGACTGCTTTTGCTGCAATCACATGCATCAACGGTCCGCCTTGCGTTCCCGGAAAAACGGTTCTATCTATAACGGATGCATATTTCGCTTTACACATAATCATTCCGCCACGAGGGCCCCTTAATGTCTTATGAGTCGTTGTCGTCACAAAATCAGCAAACGGCACGGGCGAAGGATATAATCCCGCCGCGATTAGACCTGCATAATGTGCGATATCAGCCATAAGATAAGCACCAACATCATCGCAGATACTCCTAAACTTTCGCCAATCAATAACTCTTGAATATGCGGAAGTTCCCGCAACAATCAGTTTCGGTTTATGTGTTATGGCAAGGCGTTTTGCTTCCCTGTAATCAATAAGTCCGGTTTTCTTTGATACCCCTATCGGCACCGTCTTAAAATATTTTCCCGAGAAATTCATGGGATGACCATGTGAAAGATGACCACCGTGTGAAAGATGCATTCCCATAATTGTATCCCCGATGTCAAGTACCGCAAAATAAACTGCCATGTTCGCCTGTGTACCCGAGTGCGGTTGAACATTTACATGCTCACAATTAAAAAGTTTTTTTGCACGCTCTATGGCAAGTTTTTCCGCCACATCCACAAATTGGCATCCGCCGTAATATCTTTTTCCGATGTAACCCTCGGCGTATTTATTCGTTAAGACAGAGCCCTGCGCCTCTAAAACTGCCTCCGATGTAAAATTTTCAGATGCAATCAGTTCAAGATTTTCCGACTGTCGCTTCGTTTCGTTTTGTATCACTTCCCAAATTTCGCAATCCGTTTTTTTCAGATGCATCTATATCTCCTATATTTTCATGAATTTTTCTATTTCTTTTTTTGATATGCAACCTTCTCTTAACACAATATATGGGAATTTACTGACATCCAAAACGGTTGACGGTTTCCCCAATTTTACAACACCACCATCTATAATCATATCAACATTTTTAAGAATTTTTTTATCTAAATCCGAAAGACATCTGCAGTTTTTTTTTCCGGAAACATTGGCACTTGTACCTATAAGCGGATAGGTCATTTCTTTTATAATTGAAAGTAAAACTTTGTTATCTGGAATTCTTACTGCTATATTTTTTTTGCCCCCGGTAAGCATACAGCCGAGTTCATTTGTTTCAAATACAAACGTAAGCGGTCCCGGCCAAAATTTTTTTGCCAATTGCAACGCTCCTGTCGGAATTTTTCTTACAATTTTTTTAATTTTTGAAATGTCATCAACGAGAACAGGCAGCGGTTTTTTATCGGTGCGGCCTTTCAATTTATAAATTTTCTTTACACTTTCAAAACAAAACGCATTAGTTCCGATACCGTAGATAGTATCCGTCGGATAAATCGCAATTTTTCCATTTTTCAAATCCAGTGCAATTTCTTTTATCGCCTTTTTATCTATTTTTTTCAGTTTATATGTTTTCATGTTCTATATGAAGCGTTGACTTTTATGTAACCGTCGCTGAAATCGCATGTATAAACGGTTGCATACTCTTTTCCGCTATTCAAGTTTATATTTATAGAGACAACCTTTTGTAATATAATTTTTCTTGCAATTTTTTCCGAAAAACTAACAGGGCAACCTTTTTTGAAGACACAGAGATTACTGAAAGAAACATCAACTTTTTTTGAATCAACCATTACTTCACTTCTTCCGATTGCAGCAACTATGCGACCCCAATTTGCGTCATTTCCAAAAATAGCCGTCTTAACAAGCGGAGAATTTGCCACCGTTTTTGCAATTTTTTTTGCATCACAGATATTTTTAGCGTCTCTAACATTTATGGCAATTAGTTTTGTCGCACCCTCACCGTCACTGGCAAGCATTTTTGTAAGTTCAATACAAACAGCAGTTAACTTATCGCAAAATAATTGAAAGTTTTTACCGTCAGATATAAGTTTATTTTTTGCAGCTCCGTTAGCAAGAACAAAAACTGTGTCATTAGTTGATGTATCTCCGTCAACAGTCAGACAATTAAAACTTTTTTCAGTCGCAATTTTCAAGGCACGGCTTAATGCTTCTTTTGTAATTTGCGCGTCTGTCAAAATGAAAGAAAGCATTGTCGCCAAATTCGGCTCAATCATTCCGGAACCTTTTGCACAAGCCCAAATAGTACAGCGGGTAGAAGGTAGAAGGTAGAAGGTAGAAGAAACAACCTTGGGAAATGTGTCTGTGGTCATAATGCCTTCAACAGCAGATTTCGGTCGGTTAGTTGGTGGAATATATAAACACAATTTCCTAATGCCGTTTTCAATTTTTTCCATCGGTAGATACTGACCAATCACACCGGTTGAAGCAACCAAAATATTTTCTGGTTTTACATTTAATTTATCCGCAGTCAACTCGCATATTTTTTTTACATCACCAATTCCCCTTTCACCCGTGCAAGCATTAGCACAACCAGAATTAGCCACAATACAATGTATTTTATTTTTTATATTTTTTTGTGAAATAATCACGGGCGCCGCCTTAAAAATATTTTTCGTGAATACGCCGGCCGCAACAGATGGTTTTTCGGAATAAAAAATAGACAGGTCTTTTTTCCCGTTTTTTTTTATCCCGCAATGCAACCCGTTAGCAAAAAAACCTTTCGGAAAATTCACCCCGCCCCTCCTGCAAAACCAGTAAAATTGACAAAATTAGAATTTGATATTTTCAATAAGCAGATTTTCTCAAACAACAATTTAGTAGGAGCGGGGTTCATATTAAACCTTCTTTTTCGTCAATGCCGAACATTATATTCATGTTTTGGACGGCCTGACCTGCGGCGCCTTTGACAAGATTGTCTATGGCGGATGTGATGATTAAATTATTTGTTTTTCCGTCAATATTTATCGCTATATCACAATAATTTGTATTGACAACATTTTTTGTCATCGCTGTTTCTACTATTCTGACAAACGGTTCGTTCTCGTAATATTTTTTGTAAACCGCAACAACATCCTCCAAAGCGACCGCAGGAAGTCCCCGTGGGAAAATATCTTTTTTTAATTGCAAATAAATAGTTGAAAGCATTCCCCTCTCTTGCGGAATTATGTGCGGAATGAAAGTTATCTGACATTTCAGTTCCTGCTCAATTTCCGGAATATGTCTGTGAATTCCTCCGATTTGATATGCGTAACAATTCGGTTCTTTGTAATTTTTGGCAAACTCCCTGCCGCCGCCTGAATATCCGCTTTTTGAATCAATAATTATTTCTTTTTTCTTGGCAATTTTTTCTTTAATCGCGGGATAACAACCCAAAATTATGCTCGTAGGATAACAACCGGGATTTGCAATCAGTTTTGCTTTTTTTATTTTTTTTCTATAAAGTTCAGGGAGTCCATAAACCGCTTTTTCCAAAAGTCCGGGATTTACATGTTTTACTCCGTACCATTTTTCATAAATATCAGGGTTTTTCAGACGGAAATCAGCGCTTAAATCAATTACTTTTTTACCCAAAGATATAAACTTTGAAACAATTTCCATTGAAACCATATGCGGCAGGGCGGTAAAAATAATATCTGCATTTTCGACAATTTTTTTCTCATCAATATCCTCGCAAAACATATCAAGATTACCCTTTAAATATGGATACATTTCGCATATATGCTTCGGTTTCCCATCCATTCTGCCTGATAAAGAAGTAATTTTTACTCCCGAATGTTTCAGAAGAATCTTTATGAGTTCCTCTCCTGCATAACCTTTTGCACCGACAATAGCAACATTTATCATTTTCTTTTTTTTTGCCACAGAATATCACAGAAGTGCACAGAAAAATTCAGTGAAGTTCTGTGTCCTTCTGCGGCTTATCCTTTGTTCTTTACAGAAATTAAAACTGTAATTTCACCCAAAATTTTTTCAGGAAGTTTTTCAATTATATCCGAGGTATTTCCGCGGATAAACTCCTCAAATTTTTTCGTAAGTTCGCGACAAACAACAATATCGGTAGCCGGCGGAAAAATTTCTGTAATTATTTTCAGTGTTTTTTTTAGTCGGTACGGTGACTCGTAAAAAATTATTGTCTTTTCAAGTCCTGCAACTTTTTGTAAAACTTTTCTAATTTTGCCTTTTTTTCTCGGCAGAAATCCCAAAAATACAAATCCGTCGGTTGCCAATCCGCTGGCCGAAAGTGCCGTAACAACCGCAGAAACACCGGGAATGGTTTCAACCTTTAAACCCTGCTCAATTGCGTTTTTTACAAGAAAAAATCCGGGGTCTGAAATACCCGGAGTTCCCGCATCCGAAACAAGTGCAACATTTTTTCCTTTTTTCAACTCATCTATCAGATAGGGTATTTTTCTGAACTGGTTTTGCGAGTAAAAACTTATCTGCGGTTTTGCTATGTCATAATGCATGAGCAAAATTTTTGTCCGACGGGTATCTTCGCAGGCAATTAAATCAACCACTTTAAGCGTTTCTAATGCCCTTAATGTAATATCTTTGAGATTACCTATCGGTGTTGCAACAACATAAAGAACCCCGCTCATAAAAATTTATTTTCAGTCGGATTTTGAAGCCGCTGAATCCTGATTCTTATCCGTCTTTTTTTCACCGTTTTTATTTTTTTCATTCTCCAAAACCTTCAAAAAAGCATTTACAATTTTCGGGTCAAACTGCGTCCCTGAACCTCTTTTCAGTTCATCAATTGCAATCTCATCAGATAACGCTTTTCTATATGGTCTGTCCGATGTCATCGCATCATATGAATCAATAACCGCAACGATTCTCGCACCTATCGGAATTTCCTCGCCTAACAAACCCTCGCCGTAACCCGTACCGTCAAACCATTCGTGATGATAAAGAATCAAAGGTGCAATGGGCGCCAAAAACTCAATGGGAGCGATTATTTTTTCACCAATCAAAGGATGTTTTCTTATTTCATCCCTTTCCGCATTGGTAAGTTTAGACGCCTTCAGTAAAATCTCCTCTTTGATTCCTATTTTTCCCACATCGTGCATCATTGCAGCATACTCAATATGTTTTACCATTGTCTTTGGAAGATGCAGTTCCTCGGCAACAAGTTTCGCATAATATCCTGCACGGTCGGCGTGTTCTCTTGTATAGGCATCTTTTGCGTCAATTGCTTTTGCAAGTGTTTGCATCGTCTCAAGGTAAAGCCGCTGAAGATTCTGGTAAAGTTCAATGTTTTCAATTGTAATAGCCGCCTGACCCGCGAGAAGTTGCAAAAGCCGCAAATCTCTTTCAACAAATTTTTCACCTTCTTTTTCCCTGTTGACATTCAAGACACCTATAACCTTATTTCTTATTTTGAGAGGAACGGATATGAACGATTTTGACGGATACTTAACATTTTCCGCCTTGAAAAATCTCGGGTCGGTTTCTATATTTTCAACAAAAATTGGATTCCCGTCGCGAGCGACAAGTCCTGCTATACCTTCGCCGATTTTAAGCCGCGTTGTGTCCATAACATCTTTTGCAAGTCCTCTCGCGGCGACAATTACAAGTTCATTTGTTGTTTCATCAATCAACATTAAAGAACCGATACTGGTTTTTAAGACCTTTACCGCGTAATCAACTATCATTTTGGAAAGGGTTTGCTTGTTATGACTCGGCGAGTATTTCAGTCCGAAGTTGTGAAGTTCTATAAGCATGTTGATGAGATTATCGACGGCAGCAACACTGTTTACATACTTCTCTTTTACATCACCCATTTCCTTTTTTATATTAAACAACTGTTTTAACTGGGATTTGTATCTGTTGAAAAAATAAATCCCTATTAAAACCGACAATGATATAAGAAATAATTCAAGATACATAATTGTAATGGCAGGATTAAGTGATACGTCGTAAGTGAACAGTAGTAAGGATTAAGTCGCTTCGCTTTAAGGATTAAGTTTTTTTTGTCTTTTCTTAATCCTTATAACTTAATTCTTAATCCTGAAAGTAATCCTTAATCCTGGTTTAATCTAAATCTTAAAGCCCGACGATATTTTATTCAATTGGGCGATTAATCCGTCAATCTGCCCCAAAATTTCGGAAAGTTCAGCGGGCGATACATTTTTCTGTGAAAGCCTTGCGGAAATTGCCGAAAGTTTAACTCCTGTGATTTTTGCCGATTCATAATCTGCTGAAACTTTTTTCTGAATTTCCGAAACCATTCCGTTAAATTTATTCTGAAGTTCAATAAGTTCGTCGCCGCTTCTTAAATGCACCCTGTAAGTCAGGTCACCTTCGGCAACCGTATCGCAGGAACGCTCAAACTTAAATATGGGACCTGCAAACTTATGCGAAACAAAAATGGCAATTATGAAGACAATTACCAGAAGAACCGCAAGTTTTCCGAGCATAAGATTGTTGATTTTAACCATAATCGGATATAAACCCGGGGCTTCTAATTCCATAATTGCGCGACCTACGGTATAATAGACATCCCATCCGACGGTAAAAGCGACCAGAACCATAGCAATAAGAACAACAGCAATATACTTAAACTGCAGCGCCCTTTTGATAATTACAATTCTCCTTTTGTATTTCGGTTTATCATCCATAAAACCCCCATTAATGTCAGGATTAAGTAATAAGTTGTAAGGATTAAGCAAAAACTTAATTCTTAAAGCGAAGCGACTTAATCCTTAATCCTGAAACTGTAAATATCATATAAAAAAAATAATAAAAGTCAAGCAAAAATTTATGGATTTTAATTAATGGCTCGGCAAGTACTTTTTGTATTTTTCTGTTTCTTTTCGTTTTTTTTCAACAAGTTTTTTCATTTCTTTTTCCTGCTGTTTCAGTGGGAGTTTTAATATGTATCCGTATTCTTTTTGGTAGTAGTCCTCTGCCTGTTTAATGTAGGGTTTTGCGGCGTCAATTTCCTTCTGCATTTTTTTGATTTTTTTCTCTTCCCGTGCAGTTAGCTTGTCCGCATTTTTTTCATAATACCCCATCTGCTGTTCCATAACATCAACTTTCAGCTGAATAACAGTTTCAATTTTTTTCTCCGGGGGATTTATAATTTTTTTCTGCACAAAAAAATAGACACCTATAAAAAGTGTCATAATAAAAACAATTAAAAAGATTTCGCTGATTTTCATCAAGATATTAGCCACAGAATTTCACAGAATTACACTGAAGTTATTTCTGTGTTTTTTTCTGTGTCTTTCTGTGGCGCCTTTGAAATTCCGATACTCTAAAAAGCAGCCCTGCCGCAAACGGCAGATTGTGTGAATCTTTTTTCTATTTTCGGTGTGCCCTTCCAGAACGAAAGACGGCTTAAATCAAAAACCTTCATCGTATAACTAACGGTTACTTCGTCACCTTTTATCAAGCCGACCCGTTTGCTTTTATGTACAATTTTGATTTTTGATGTCTCAAATTTAGGATACCCCGCACTAAAGTATTTTTTTACTTCGTCCAGCATATTAGTTTTTGTAACCCGTTGCGTCGCCATCAGAAACGCACCGTGTCTTGCCGCCTGATGAAGCCGCATATTAACAATAAACATTCTCGCAATTGTAATTGTACCTGTGATAAACAACGGAAGCACAATTAGTGCGATAATAAACTCTGCAAACGCCTGACCTTTTTTGTCATTGCGAGTGAAACGAAGCAATCTCAAGATTGCCACGGGCTTCGCCCTCGCAATGACATCTGTGTAATCTATGTTTTTTATCTGTGTAATCTGTGGTTTCATTTTTAATGTAGCATTACTCCGCGAACAGGCACAAGCCGTGCATCAAACTGCGGATAACCGGCATATGGTTCTGGACCCCAACCCCATAGTCCTTCTTTTTTATTTCTCGGGAAACCGCCGTTGTGTCCGATAGCATTTCCTCTCACATTTAAGTAAATTTTCGCCTGTGCAACTGCCCGTGCCTCTGCAGGTTTTTTTAACCCAATCAAAGATGTTGCAAAGGTCTGATTCTTTTTTTTCACCGTCCACATAAACTCCTGTTTCGGCTGGGCTTTTCTGTATTTATCTTCCCAGGTTCTGCAATAATAAGCAGGATTATATGTCTTTTTTTTATATGGCGGAAGTACCAGTATAAAAGGCGGTACTGGATATATAACCTTAACATTACCTGAATAAAATGTCATCTTTCTGCCTTTAAGTCCTGTTCCTTTACCACCCTTAACAAACCCTCCGAAACCGTAAGGTTTATCAGCACCATTTAATTTTGCGGCACTTCCTGCTGTTAATGCGGACCCACCGCCAGCACCCCAATTCAGTTTTTTAAGCGCTGTAAGATTTGCTTCATATAACGGAATCTGGTTTTTTTCCATAACACCTTTTTTTATATTATGCCCCATCCATATGGTATCAAGATGCATTGTATCATGTAAAATTCCCATCGCATTGTAAAAAGCTGCGCGGCATCTTAAGGCGGATATTGCGGCGGCATCGGCGGCGGTCTGCATTTTCTGACGGTTAAATTCAAGCATACCGAGATTCCAAACAAGAAACGAAAACATAGAAAGCACCAGCACCGTCAGAGCAACAAGCGGAAGAATTTGTCCCTTTGAGCGAGTTGCGAGTAGCGAGTAGTGAGTAAAAAGTAATTTTTTCATTTTTAATTTCTTGATTGCGGTATCGGATTCGGGATTTCCGTCTGCATTCGTGACGAAACCTTTAATGGTATAACACCTGTTTTAAATGCTCCGGCTGCAAAAAGCGGTCTATATAAATATGTAACAGTTGCGTTAATAGCGTAAATTCTTACATCATCTTTCTTTAATGCGACTCCAGGAACTGTCCACGGTGGATTATGCGACGGTACTTCATGCGATTTATTTACAGAAACAAGGCAGTGTCCGCCGAGCGTTCTCATCGTAACATAGTTTGCCGCCGTAAATCCGCTTTTTCTGACTGCTTCCGCTCTGGCGGCGGCAAATGCGGCGCCGTGTAGATGAAACATCGTCCATGAAAGCCGCGCAAGGTCCATTACTCCGAAAATAAGCGCAATCGAAATAATAGCAATCAGAACAAACTCAATAAGTGTCTGACCTTTTGAGCGAGTAGTGAGTAGCGAGTAGCGAGTAATAATTTTTAGTTTTTTACTTCTCACTTTTAACCTTTAACTTTTAACTTGCCTTTTTACGGATACATTCCTTGAACACCTGCACGGGTACGGGATGCACCGCTGTAGACATTTTTCAATCGTCTCTGAAAAAAATTGGTTCCTACCCATGCGGTTATGACGCATAGCATAAGAACCAATACATACTCGGTCATTGCTTGACCTTTCTTATTGAAATAGTTCATAAACAGAAATAAAAAAATTTCTTATACTTTTTCAGATAAGCAAAACCTGTGCAGAAATTCGCCATTGCGTATATTACACAGAAAGCGAATCTCCGTACATTAAAAAAACCTAATTATATTACTTCTTCGTTGCCTGGTCAAGTTTTGTTCCGGCTTTATTAAACGCATTTTTCACTTTGCCGCCGAACAACTGTACCGCCACAAATGCGAGAAGAGCAATAAGAAATACAACCAGAACATATTCTGTCATTCCCTGCGCTCTCTCGTTCTTCAATAACCGTTTTAACATCTTTTTTTCACCCCCCTTTCATACAAATTAAATGAACTTCATTTTGATTAGATATATTCTTAAAAATTATTTATAAATCCCCGGTGTTTCGGCATTGCAAATTCCAGAAACCTTGTTCCCGGCGGAAAGAAATCCGTATCTTATTTTTTTACCGAATGTTTCAACAGCAATATATGCGAGAAAAGCAATAAGAAAAATCATCAATACATACTCAGTCATCCCTTGACCTTTTTTAAAACGGATCGTTTTCATTTTATTTACCTCATTTTATGTTGACGGCAATATTATTTATTGCCTGTAAAAAAGCAACATTGAGTGCTTTTCCGAATGTATTAACCGCTTGAAAAACCGCAAACGAAATCAAAAAAGCAACAAGCAGATATTCCGTCATTGACTGACCTTTATTCGTAATTCGTAATTTATAATTTGTAATCTTCATTATACAACGCCTGTTATCCTTACAGCGGCTTTAACCAAAACAGCATTCAGCACGGTTGAAAAAACTCTTAATGCTAATATTGAAGCAACAAGTAAAAGAATGAGCAGAGAATACTCGGTATCTGCAGCAGCAGTTTCAGATTTAACAAGATTTTTTATCAGCCCTATCATCCCATTATATTTATACCTAAAAAATTGCATTTTGTCAAGTACTTTTTTAAAAAATTGCGTTTTTTATTCCACAGTGACCGATTTTGCAAGATTTCTGGGCTGGTCAACATCACAGCCGCGCAAAACACCTACATGATACGCCAGAAGTTGAAGCGGAATTATGCTCAAAAAAGGATATAACGCCTCATCCGTTTTAGGAATGTATATCACATAATCCGATTTTGACTTTATCAGTTCGTCGACTTATGTGGCAACCGCTATAACAATTCCCTCGCGGGCTTTTACTTCTTCTATATTTGAAAGAATTTTTTCGTAGACCCTGCCGATAGTCGCGATGCATACAACCGGCATATTCTCGTCTATAAGCGCAATCGGTCCGTGTTTCATCTCTCCCGAGGCATAGCCCTCCGCATGAATATATGAAATTTCTTTCAGTTTCAACGCACCTTCTAACGCAATAGGAAAGTTCAGTCCGCGACCCAAATATAGAAAATGTGATTTTTTGAAAAACTTTTTTGCGATTGATTTTATCTCATTTTCTTTTTTTAAAATTTCGGAGATTTCATGCGGAATTTGAATAAGTGAGTCAATAAATTTAGATGCCAAGTCCTTTGTGATTTTTCCTCTTACAATTCCGAAATAAAGCGCCAAAAGATGCAGTGCGGTAAGTTGTCCGGTAAATGCTTTTGTGGAAGCGACCCCTATTTCCGGACCGCATCTTGTATAGAAAGTGCTGGATGACTCGCGGGTAATGGTTGAACCCATCACATTGCATATTGATAGTGTTTTTGCACCGTGCTTTTTTGCTTCTCTCAACGGAGCGATTGTATCGGCTGTTTCGCCCGACTGACTTATTGCAATTATCAACGTTTTGTCGTCAATAATCAAATCCCGGTATCTGAACTCCGAACCGATGTCTGTCTCGCAAGATATTCCGGAAAGTGATTCAAACAGAAATTTTCCGATTAAACCGGCATGATATGATGTCCCGCAGGCGACAATTGAAATTTTATTTATATCCCGTATTGTTTGCGGATTTATATTTATCTCGCCGAAAAATTCGTTTATATCTTCAACGGCAAGACGGCCGCGGAAGGTATCTTCAATTGTCTGCGGCTGCTCCATTATTTCTTTCAACATAAAATGTTTATAGCCGGATTTTTCCGCCATAAGAGAATCCCACTCGATAGTATTGATTTTTCTCTCGGTAATGTTGTCAGATATGTCAAAAATTTTACAAGAATCCTTTTTTAGTTCCACGATGTCGCCGTCGGAAAGATAGATAAATTTTTTTGTATATGGAAGAAGGGCCGGGATATCGGATGCGATAAAAAATTCCTTTTCGCCCACGCCCACTACCAGCGGAGCATCATAACGGACACCTATCAGAACATCCGGATTGTCCTGCGAAATCACACCGAGGGCATATGCGCCTTTGAGATATTTCACTGCGGTTTTCACCGCCGACAAAATATCGCCGCTGTAATACTTTTCTATAAGATGGACTATAACCTCCGTGTCAGTTTCCGAGCGAAATTTATGACCTGAAGATATTAGTTCCTTTTTTAACTGCCTATAATTTTCAATAATTCCGTTATGGACAATGACGATTTTTCCGGAGCAGTCGGTATGCGGATGGGCATTTTCCTCGGAGGGTTTGCCATGTGTAGCCCATCTGATATGCCCTACCCCGACTGTTCCCGAAAATTTTTCCGTTTGAACTGCCGAATAAAGATTTTTAATTTTTCCGACAGCGCGGGAAATTTTTATGCTTTTGTTTTCAATAGTTGCGATACCGGAAGAATCATATCCGCGGTATTCAAGCCGGTTAAGTCCGTTTAAAATAACATCCGCCGCCGTTTTATTTCCGATATAGCCGACAATTCCGCACATGATAAAATCAATTACAAATTGCAAAAGGAAAATTGCAAATTAACGACTTTAATCTTCCATCTTCCTTTTTCCTTCTGTAATTGTCCCTATCTCACCTCTCCCGTTGTTATATCATACTCCCAGTTGCCTTCCGGAATTCTGTCAATATATCCTGAAGATACCATTTCATCAAGCGTTTCCGGAAATTTTCCTTTTTCATATTTGTATCTTTTGACGGCATTTTCCAAAATTCTTAAATTTTCAGTTCTTACAATTTCGGATGCTTTGTCCGTCGGTGTCTTTATCGTTTGCGTAATCTTTTGGGATATTTTTGACTGCTTTTTGAAATAATCAGTTGCAAAATATAGACCGACTAAAACAACAATCAAAATAAGAATCAGTTTTTTCATTTATTTTTAATTTTTTCTTTCATCTCTTTTACCGCCTGAAAAAACCCGACAAAAACAGCACGGCAGATTATTGAATAACCTATGTTGAGTTCATTCATCCCTCTAATTTTGGCAATACCCTGAACATTTTCATAATCAAGTCCGTGCCCTGCATTAAGCCCTAAATCAAGTTGCAAAACATATTCAGACGCTTTTTGAATTTTCGCAAGTTCTTTTTTCCTAATAATCTTATTTTTAGCATCAGCATAATTTCCGGTGTGAAGTTCAACAAAATCCGCACCTATTTTTTTTGCAATGTTTATCTGTTCAAAATCGGGGTCAATAAAAATACTTACAACAATTTTTTTATTTTTAAGTTCGCTAACGACTTCTTCAATTTTTTTTTTATTAGATATAATATCAAGTCCGCCTTCGGTCGTGAGTTCCTGTCTTTTTTCTGGAACAAGGCAGACATAATCAGGAACTATTTTTTTTGCAAAAGCAACTATGTCGGCAGATACGGACATTTCAAGGTTCAGTTTTGTTTTTATAATCCTTTTAAGATTTTTTACATCACCATCATTTATATGTCTTCTGTCCTCGCGAAGATGCACGGTAATTCCATCGGCTCCGGCATCTTCGGCAATTTTCGCTGCAAAAACCGGATCTGGAAAAACACCCTTTCTTAAATTTCTTATTGATGCGATATGGTCAATATTAACGCCAAGTTTTACCATAGTAAAAACAATTAAAAATTAATGATAGAGGCAATTTCTTGTGCGTATCGGTTTATTGTTTTATCGTCGGGACCTTCAACCATAATTCTTAAAAGCGGTTCTGTACCGGAATATCTCACAAGCACTCTGCCGTTACTGTTGAGCTTTTTCTCAACAGATTTTATTACATCGGACAGTTTTTTATTCTCGACAATAGGAATCTTTTTTTCAACCCTTACATTTAATAAAATTTGAGGATATTTTTTTATGATTTTTGATAATTCAGATAATGATTTTTTACTTTTTTTTATTATGGCTGAAATTTGAATCGCTGTCAAAAGCCCGTCGCCTGTATTTAAAAAATTTCTGAAAATTATATGTCCCGACTGCTCACCGCCTAAAATTATATCGTTTTTAATCATTTCACTATGTACATATTTGTCGCCGACGGCACTCTCTAACACTTTTATACCGTCACGCTCCATCGCTTTGTAAAATCCGAAATTTGCCATAACCGTAGCGACCACGGAATTATTCTTAAGTTCTCCGTTTTTATTAAGTTCATCGGCGGCAATCGCGATTAGATAATCACCGTCCCGAACATCGCCGGTTTCATCCACAAAAATACATCTGTCGCCGTCGCCGTCAAAGGCAATTCCGAAGTCGGCATTATTTTCAACGACGGAATGTTCTAAATTTTTAAGATGTAACGAACCGCAATTTTTGTTTATATTTTTACCGTCGGGTGAAACGGATAATGCTATTATTTCCGCCGAAAGATTTGAAAAAACCTCAGACGCAATTTTATAGTTTGCACCGTTGGCGCAATCAAGGACAATTTTTAATCCGCTTAAATCAAAATTTTTTGGGAGTGTTGAGTATAAAAATTTCGTATATATATCATCCGCATAATTATCGCAAACACTATATTTACCTACGGGTTTCTCACTTTTATTAAAATTTTTGCTTAAAACAAGTTTTTCAATTTCAAGTTCGTTGTCGTCTGAGATTTTAATTCCTTCATTTGAAAAAAATTTTATGCCGTTAAACTCTGCTGAATTATGAGACGCTGAAATAACGCAGCCGGCTGATGAGTCCCTTATTGTTGTGATATAAGCAACAGCAGGGGTAGGAACAACCCCGCAATCAAAAACATCAACACTCGCAGCCATTATACCGTCGCACAATGCTTTTGAAATCCATGAGGATGATTCCCGGGTATCACACCCTAAAATAAATTCTTTTTTTGAGGAATCGTTAATTATTACCGCAGCGGCAGAACCTATTTTTTTTATGAAATCTGGTTCAAGAGGATACTTGCCTGCAATGCCTCTAATACCGTCGGTACCAAAAAGTTTTTTCATATTAACAACGATTCAAACGGATTATAACTACGATTCAGACGGATAATGGCGCAGATTCAGACAGATAAAAATCCGTTTACATCCGCGCTTTTATCCGTTTGCGTCGTCTTTTTCTGAATCCGTGACTCCATCCGTTTTCATCCGTGTTTCTCATCTGTCTGAATCGGTCTTTTATCTGTTTGCATCGTCTCATTTTTTATTTGCCAAGTTTCTGTTTTATAAACCACAACAGCACCGCAAGTAAGACGGAGAGAATTTTTATGTCCAAGTTTTTTTTAAGCCAGTCGATTTTCACTGTCGCTTGTTCTCCTCTTAAAAAAATGTTTTTCCTGTTTGTTCCATATATTAAACAAGAGTTGTTCAAGATTATTTATCTCAATGTCTTTTTCAAGTTTACCGTTATGAGAAATTGAAATACTTCCGGTCTCTTCGGAAACAATAATTACAAAGGCGTCTGAAACCTCAGTTATGCCGATGGCCGCACGATGACGCATCCCAAGAAATTTCGATATTGCCGGATTTTCGGTTGAAGGAAGAACGCATGCCGCCGCTACAATTTTTGAACCCGATATCACAATCGCACCGTCGTGAAGAGGCGTTCGGGGATTAAAAATTGAAATTAAAAGTTCATGCGATATGTCAGCGTTGATTTTTATCCCTTTTTCAATAATATCTTTTAGTCCTGTCTGCTGTTCAATAACGATAAGCATTCCGATTTTTTTATGCGAAGATTCTTTCACGGCGGAAACGATTTCTTTTATGGCGACAATTTCTTCTTTTATAAACAAATGGGTTAGTTCTCCGCTGCCGAGTTGGGCGAGCGCCGAACGGATATCCGGCTGAAATACAACCACTAAGATAACAAGTCCTGCCGACCAGAAATTTTTAAGTAGCCATGATGTTGTCTCAAGTTTAAGATAAATTGACACCGCCGTTATAAGTCCCAGAACAATAATTCCCAGAAACACCTGAACGGCACGGGTTCCCTTAATAAGAACTATTAAACGGTAAAAAATATAGGATAAAAGCAGAATATCAATTATATTTATTAGAATTTCAGTCAGCATCTTTTATTGCCTCAAAAACGGTTATTGCTCTTTTGATCGATAAAACATCGTGAACTCTTAAATAATCAGCCCCATTTAGAACAGAAATTATAGAGGCAGCAATTGTGCCTTCAAGCCGTTGAGAAACATCTGTATTTAACAGAGCGCCGATAAATGATTTTCTTGATGGACCTACCATAATTGGTAATTTAAGTTTATTGAGTTTATTGAGTTTATTGAGTATTTCTAAATTATGTTGTAACGTTTTACCGAAACCAATTCCGGGGTCAAGAATAATTTTGTTTTCTTTTATTCCCTTTGATTTTGCGAATTTTAACCGCTCTTTAAAAAATTTGTAAATCTCCGAAACAACATCCTTATATTGGGGATTTTTCTGCATATCCTGCGGCGTTCCTTTCATATGCATAATTATAACCGTTACTTTTTTTTCGGCGATGACATCCGCCATACTTCCGCCGCTCCATCTCAAGCCATAAATATCGTTAACTATTTCCGCGCCTGAATCAATGGCATTTAATGCAACTTTCGGCTTATATGTGTCAACCGAAACGGGAATTTCCGGAAATTTTTTTTTAATTTCTTTTATAACCGGAACAACCCGCTTTATTTCTTCATCTTCCGGAACAACAAGACATCCGGGCCTTGATGATTCACCGCCGACATCAATTATATCCGCGCCATCCATTATAAGTTTTTGGGCATGTTTTAATGCATCGTTTGTATTTAAAAATTTTCCACCGTCTGAAAACGAATCCGGCGTAACATTAAGAATTCCGACTATTTTGACCATATTATCAGATGCCTTTAATCAACGAAAGTGCTTCCGCTCTTGCTTTGACATCTTTTGAGAAAATTCCCCTTATGGCGGATGTTACTATTTTTGCTTCCGGTTTTTTTACGCCGCGCATCGTCATACAGAGATGTTCCGCTTCAATTACAACCATTACCCCGTAAGGCGAAATTTTTTTCATAATAATATCCGCAAGTTGTTTTGTTATTCGCTCCTGTAATTGTAGCCGACAAGATATAACATCAACAAGCCGTGCAATTTTTGAAATGCCCAATAGTTTATCTTTTTTGGGAATATATCCTATGTGAACTTTTCCGAAAAAGGGAAGCAGGTGGTGTTCGCAGACGGAATAAAAACTAATATCTTTTACAAGGACTATTTCTTCGTGTTCCTCGTCGGTATAATAAACCTCAAGTTCCTTTTCGGGATTTTTCTGCATCCCGGAAAAAATTTCTTCATACATTCTTGCAACCCTTTCAGGCGTTTTTTTAAGTCCTTCCCTTTCAGGATTTTCGCCGATCGCAAGAAGTATCTCTTTTACTGATTTTTCAATTTGTTTTTTGTTCATTTGAATACACTGAACCGACTCGGAACTTATACACAGAACTGACTCGGAACTGTTCTGTGTCTGTTCTGTGTTCCTTACTTCCGTGTCTGTTCCGTGTCACCGTTTAACAATTTTGCAAGTTCATCGCCTTCCAGGATTTCTTTTTCAACAAGTTTTTCGGCAAGACGATTCAGTTTTTCAATGTTGTTTTTTATCAATTCAGTCGCTTTAATGAATGCCTCGTCAATTATTTTTTTTGTTTCATCATCAATCTGCTGTGCCGTTTTTTCGGAATAAAGTTTTTCATGGGCGAATATATCCCGTCCCAAAAACACCTCTTCTTCCCTTTTTCGCAATGATACATTACCCAATTTATCAGACATACCGTAAAGACAAATCATATTCTGGACCATGGATGTTGCAACTTTCAAATCATTTTCCGCACCTGTTGTTATTTCGTTAAAAATAATTTTTTCGGCAGCGCGGCCACCGAGCAAGACCGTCAGTTTGGCAATTATCTCCGATTTGGTTATCAGATATTTATCCTCAGTAGGAAGTTGAATCGTATAACCCAATGCCATACCTCTCGGAATTATAGAAATTTTATGAACCGGCTCCGTATTCGGCATAAGTTTTGCAACAAGTGCGTGTCCAGATTCATGGTATGCTATAATCTTTTTTTCTTTTTCGGAAATTTTTCTGGAACGCCGTTCGGGACCCGCCTGGACTCTATCAATCGCTTCTTCAAGTTCCGGCATTTCAACGACCTCTTTATCGCGGCGGGCAGCCAAAAGTGCCGCTTCGTTTATCAAATTAGCCAAATCCGCACCTACAAAACCGGGCGTTCTTTTTGCAATAACGGATAAGTCCGCCGACGGAGAAAATTTTACATTTTTTGCGTGGACCCGTAAAATTTCTTCTCTGCCTTTTATATCCGGAACCGGGACAACAATGTGTCTGTCAAACCTTCCCGAACGGAGAAGTGCGGAATCAAGAACATCAGGACGGTTTGTAGCGGCAAGGATTATAACACCCTCTTTTGTTTCAAACCCGTCCATTTCTACCAGTAATTGATTAAGCGTCTGCTCCCGTTCGTCGTGGCCGCCGCCATAACCTGCTCCTCTGTGACGACCGACGGCATCAATTTCATCAATAAATAAAACGCAGGGGGCATTTTTTCTTCCCATATCAAACAGATCACGAACACGGGAAGCACCCACACCTACGAACATTTCGACGAATTCGGAGCCGCTTGACGAAAAAAACGGAACCCCTGCCTCACCTGCGACCGCTTTCGCAAGGAGTGTTTTTCCCGTGCCAGCAGGTCCCACCAGCAAGACACCTTTGGGAATTTTTCCGCCTAATTTCTGAAATTTAGCGGGGTCCTTCAAAAACTGTATTATCTCTTTTAACTCTTCTTTTGATTCTTCCACACCCGCGACATCGGCAAATGTTGTTTTGGTTTTTTTGTCCGACTGAAGGCGGGCTTTACTCCTTCCAAATGAAAAAATCTGTTTGCCGCCCATTGAGGCACCGCGGAAAAACAGAAAATACCATATAGCCGCAATTAATATCCATGGCACAATACTTAAGAGAAGTTCAATAAACCACCCGCGGTTTTTCTGTCCCTTGTATTTTATCTGATTGTTTTCTAAATCTTCCACAAGTTTGTTGTCTGCAACAGGAACCGCCTTAAACTTAAAACTTTTACCATCTTTTTCTAAAGCACCTGAAATCAAATCGGGTGAAATAACTATATCTGAAACCTTTTTTTCTTTTACAAACTGCTTGAACTCCGAATAGGTAAGTTCAACCTCTTTTGCTTTTTCTGACGAAATCTGCCATAGATAAATAAAACCCACGATTATCAACATCCATAGTGCTACATTTTTTAACTGTTTGTTCATTTAACTTTCCTCTCTATATTATTTTCTTCTATATACTTCCGGTTTAAGGACACCGATGTACGGAAGATTCCTATAAATTTCGTTATAGTCCATACCGTATCCGACGACGAATTTGTCGGGCACTTCAAAACCCAGATAATCAATTTTTATTTCCTTAATTCGTCTTGCCGGTTTATAAAGAAGCGAGCATATCTTCAGCGATTTTGGATTTCGCGTTTTTAAATTTTCACAGAGATAATCCACCGTAAGACCCGTGTCAATAATGTCTTCAACGATAAGAAGATTTTTGTTTTCAGGCGTTTCGCGTAAGTCCAAAAGCATACGAACAACGCCGCTTGACTGGGTGTTTTTGTAAGACGAGACAGCCATAAAATCAATGCTCAAAGGAATTGAAAGATTTTTCATCAAATCGGCTAAAAAAATAGTTGCGCCTTTTAGTATTGATACAAGCGTAATTTGTTTGCCCTCGTAGTCATTTGATATATCTTGGGCAAGTTCTTTTACTCTTTTTTGTATCCGCTCATCAGTAAATATTATTTCTGAAATATCGTTATGCATTTTTTAATTCCATTTTAAGAATTTCTTCGGTGTTGTCAGTTATATTAGCGTCGTTAGACCGCTTCACACCGGCAACCCAGATAATTTTTTTTCCCTCGCAAATAACAGGGATTTTTTTTCTTATGTTTTTCGGAATTTTTTCATCAGTAAAAATATCCTGCAACTTTTTGGATTTATCCATTCCGAAAGGAACCATTTTGTCGCCGAAAAGCCACTTTCTTATTTTAATTTTTTTGATGTCAATTTTTACTGCATCAAAAAAAACAGTTTTTTCTTTCAACAGGAAATTATTATAGCATTTTTTTGCGGGGATGTCAATAATTTTTCTGTTTCTCAATTTCTCGGAAAGCTCAAAAATATGCCGAACCGCTTTCGGATTTATTTCTTCAAATTGAGGAATTATATTCAGGCGGATTTTGTTTCTTGTAAATTTTTCTGAAAAATTTGTGTTATCGGTACAGTGTTTTATTTTGTTTCTTTTTAGATATGAAATAATTTCATTTTTAGAAACACACAGAATCGGTCTAATTATTTTTCCGCGAACCGGCGGAATCCCTTTAAGCCCTTTTATCCCACAGCCGCGGGCAATCCACATCAAAACGGTCTCGGCGTTATCGTTGAGTGTATGAGCGGTTGCAATTTTATTACATCCGAATTTCTTTGCAACTTCGTAAAAAATTTTATATCGCAGGTCTCTCGCTTTGCTTTCTGAAAATCTTTTTAATTTAATTTTTTCTATTTCAACCGGAACAGCCAAATTATCGCAAAATCTTTTTACGAATTGCGCATCTTTCCAACTTTCTTTGCGATATTGATGGTCAATATGGCAAACAGAAATTTTTATTTTGTAAAGATGCTCAAACTTTTTCAGCAAAACAATTAAAAAAACGGAATCAGGTCCACCGGAAAGTCCGACAAGCACCCTGTCATTTTTTCGAAGCATTTTATACTTATCAATAAATCTTTTTATTTTCTGAAACATAATAAATAAATTATATCAAAAAATCCAAAAAAACACAAATAAAAATCCCCACCTTTTGTATTTGCAAACTGAAACTTTGCTTCCTTTGAGATGAGGAATTTAAATATTGTCAAACACTTTTTATATCAGAAATCTTTTTTAGTAGCGGGGACAGTTCTGTCTCCTCAAAAACTGTTTTTTCATTGCTTTTGCTTTGCCACTTTACCAGACGGATAATCCCGCTTTCAATCTCGATGGCGGTAATGCCGTTTTTGTAACAGCAGCAACCATCGTTGAAATAGCAGGGTACAGGCGTTTCTTCAAGAATAGTTTCTCTCGTCCCGTTTCTGTTGTCTCTTATTGATTGATTGATTTGGTTTTCTATTAACCTTCTTTCTTCGTCGGATACCGATTTTTCCTTGAGTTTCAAACGCAGCCGGTCTATCTTGGAAAGCGATTCAAAAAAGGCCCTGTGGGTATGTCCGAATACGGTCAGAAGTTTTCTCTCTTTTGCCCAGTTGTAAAAAAGTTGCTCTTTTATATCACGAACCTTGAAATTTTTTACCGCATCGTTTGAAGGTATGTGCAAAATTCTCTGAATATTTTTCCAGATGTTTCTTACAAACCAACGGCTTATTTTCCATAACCTATCCGATATAAACTCGCCCTGATGGCCGTGCGTAATAAAAATTTTGCCGCCTAATAGAATTGATTCATAAACGGTGTAATCCGGCAGAAACTTTTTGAGATATTTTTCATTTTTCCAGAAAATATCGTGATTGCCGAAAATTCGGTAGAACCGACCGCTGTCAAAAAACTTTTTTTCAAGAATGTAAATATCAGAGTAAAAGGAATTTATCTTCTCAAAATCGCATTCCCAGAGTTCTTCAACATCGCCGATTTCTATGAGCGTAAAATCATTTTCAAAGTAATACTTCAACGCAGAAATATAGATACCTCTGTTTATTAAAAAATCGTCACTTTGCGGGTTTCCATCACCGAAATGCTGGTCAGATAGAATTGCAAATTTATCTTTTTCAATATCTAACGGAATTTTTAATGCTTCTTGGCAGGCGAGATTAAGTGATTTGATAGTGGACTTTTTTGACATTATGCTCGTCGGAAACATATAACATTTGTTATATGAAACTAAAATGAGCCCGGTGCGATTCGAACGCACGACCACTTGATTAAAAGTCAAGTGCTCTACCAGCTGAGCTACGGGCCCTTGTTTTTTTATTTTACTATTTTAATTAAAAATGTCAACTATTTTATTTTTTCCAGGAATTTTTCGGATAACTTTTTTTCGGCAATAAGTTTTTCCAGTTTTTGTTTCGCCCCTTTTGATCTCACTTCAAGTTTCGCCGTATAATAAATATCAACCCAAATGTTTGCAGCATCTTCATACCTGCCGTATTTGGTATATATATTGCCAAGGATAAGTTTAACCTCAAACGGACAATCGGGATATTTTACCGCCTGTTCAAGTTTGTTCATCATATCCACAGCTTTTCCCTCTCTCATATAGATAATAGCGGCTGCATACAAATGGAACGGATAGAACTGCGGGTTATGTTCTATTCCTTCATTTAAGAGTTCCAAGCCCTCATCATACCGGGTCAGATTCCAAGCAAGCGAGGCGCCGCCGAAAGCATAAACATATTTGAAATACGGGTCAAGGCGAACGCATCTTCGGCACATAGCCAGAAGATATTTATATCTTCCATATTCGCCTTTTCTTTTTTCGTCATGTTCGTATTTCCGATATTTTTCCTCGCTGACTTTATCTTCCCAACCGCCGCCTCCATAATACTGTAATGTCTGAACCCACATAACATCGGCAATTATTCTTCTCATTCCGAATAGAAATCCCACAAAATCAATTGGCTTTGTTTTTTCCGTAACAATATCCACCGGAGCAGGATACGGATAATCGGTGTTTTTATTTGCCCACCAGCCAGTCAATGCCAAAATCAGCAATAAAAAAATGATAAAAATATTTCTCATAAAATTCCCGATTTCAATAAAATCTTTTGAATATCATTCTTAATTTCGGAATTATCCGCATCAACCCTGTTAGAGATGTCACACCGTGACACGGTATCTCTAACAGGGTCAAAATTGTCGGAAACATTTTTATTATAACGAATATAACCGATCATATCAAGACCTTCAATGTTTTTGACTTTTTCGTTCTGGTATTTATTTACAACTATGTATTTTTTTTTGATTTTTATCGGCAGTTGTTGGGCTGTTTTTTTTATATTTTCTGCAGCCAAAAAACTTATATTTGTCGGCTCGACGACTATAAACAACACATCAATTTCATTATTGGTCCGACGGGAGAGATGCTCCATACCCGCTTCATTATCAATAACGACAAACGGATACTGCCGGCTGATTTTTTTCAAAAAATCCCTCAAAAGATTGTTGACGGCGCAATAACAACCGGGACCTTCGGGACGCCCCATGACGAGCAAATCAAAATCTTTGGCCGTCTCAAAAATACACTCCTGCATTTTTATATTAAGCCAGTCAACTTTTGAAATTCCCGCCGGATTTTTTTTGAATTCATCCTCTCGCAAATCGGAAACGGCTATTCCTGCGGGACAATCAATACCCAGATAATATCCGAGATTACTATTGGGGTCGGCATCCACCGCAAGAACAGGGAATTTCTTACTCTCAACCAATTGTTTTATAATCAAAGACGAAATCGTGGATTTTCCGACTCCGCCTTTGCCGGAGACCGCTATAATCATATTTTTTCCAAGAAAACTTCGGTAATGTCAAAACCTTACCACTGAAGCACTGAATTATGGAAGCACGGAATTAAAAATTTTTTCTGTGTTTCCGTCCTTCCGTGTCTCCGTGGTATGTCTTTTATAATTTCCTATGTTTTTAATAAACTTTCCGCTACATCTTTTGTCATCACAATAATTTTTTCCGCAAGTTCTTCCGATAGAGAGCCAACGCCGCAGGATGGAGTTATTATATACCTATTTTTAACCGCTTCGGCGGTGATGCCCTTTTTAATAAGTTGTTGAACTTTGTCCGTGAAATTTTCCGCCAATGATTCCACCGTTTCAGAATTTATTAGTTCGGAACTCGGCACAATTCCCCAAGCTAACACTCCGCCTCTTTCGAAAAATTTATTCAGTTTTTCGGGATAGAGAATTAATCCGTCAAAAAAACTGTAAGCATCAAAGGAAATAATGTCAATGTTCGTATCCATTAAAACCGACCAGTCGGTATTTCCGCAGCAGTGAACCCCTGACAGTGAATGTTCTTTGTGAATACCGTCAGAAACCTCGTTAAGATATTTTATTACTTCTTCACGGGAAACCTGCGTAAAAGCGCTGCCAAAAGCAGACAGATACGGTTCATCAATAAACATAATAATTTTTAATTTTTCATTTTTAATTTTTAATTGCCGTATTTGCCATCTGGCTTTCATCGTCAGCGTTTTAACCACGACATCGGTGAATTGCTCGTTATAGAATATGGAACGGTTATTTTTATCGGTTACCTTCAAACCGAAGGTAATTGGTCCTGTAATCTGCCCTTTAACAGCGGGAAGTGGGAAGTGGAAAGTGGAAAGTTGAGAAATAAATTCATACAAACCAGCAGCATAATCTTGTGAAATCTTAAAATACTCTAAATCGTCAGCAATAATTTTTTCATAGAATTTTTCCAATGATAGAAGCACATCGCCATTGGTATCAAAAAATATTTTTTGGTTTTTTTCAGAAACTTCAAGGCAGGGGAAACCCTCAGAATACTGTGCATACATACTTTCCCTGAAACTTATTTTAGGAAGTTGCGGCCAAATAGGGATAGCAAGATTTTTCATAATAATCTCAATTGCTTTTTTCCTGTCATTGTGAGGCATACTGCCTATGGCCGTTGATAATTTAAGCATTTTTTCCTTAACAACGATTCAAACGGATAACTGCCAGATTCAAACAGATTTTTAATCTGTCTACATCAGTCCTTTATCTGTTTGCATCATCTTTTATTATCTCCGAAATGATTTTTAGGCTCTTATCGGTTGCACCGCGACGGCTGACGACAACTTCCTTTGCCC
Source organism: Elusimicrobiota bacterium (assembly GCA_016218625.1). Taxonomy (GTDB): domain Bacteria; phylum Elusimicrobiota; class UBA8919; order UBA8919; family UBA8919; genus UBA8919. The sequence goes on along the minus strand of JACRDL010000009.1, from coordinate 21,144 downwards.
GTTTTCCCATTTCATCTCTTAATTTTGCATCAATTAGTAATCTGCGGGCGGAATTACAAAACTCTTTTTCATCGCTTACCTGAAATGCTGCTTTTTGTAAAATCAATAATTCAGCCGACTCTTGAAAATTTTTGACAAATTTACCGAAGATAACTGTCTTGCCAAGTTCCGCCGGCTCTAACATATTATGCCCGCCGGCACCGTCAAACAAACTCCCGCCGACGAAAGTAATGGTTCCTATTGAATAGGCATCGGTAAGTTCTCCGATGGTGTCAAGCAAAAGGCAGCGGGAAGCGGGAAGTAGGGAGTGGGGAGTGGGGAGTTGGGATTTGCGGATAAACGATATGTTTTCTTTTTGTAAAATTTTTTCTACATCTTGGCACCTTTCCGGATAACGAGGCGCAATTGTCAGTTTTAAGTTTGAAAACTCCTCTGCCAATTTTTTATAAACATTTATTACTATTTCTTCTTCCTGCTCTCTGGTGCTGCCTGCTACAAAAATCAAATCGGTATCGGTAAAACCGAAATCCTTGTTTGTTATACTTCTTTTTGTAGAAACGGTTTCAATTTTATCATATTTCATATTACCGGTTTTTATCACCTTTTTTTCATCATATCCCAAAGCAATAAATTTATTTCTGTCGGATTCCTCACGGGCACAAATAAAATCTATATTTTTCAGAATTTCCGCCATAAACTCTTTTACGAACAAATATCTGCGAAAACTTTTATCAGACATCCTTGCATTAATTGAGACAATTTTTGCACCCTTCCTTGCGACTGAAAAAATCAGATTCGGCCAAAGTTCGCTCTCAACAAGAATAAGCATCTCCGGTATAACCCTTAAAAATAATTTTTCAACGCAAAATGGAACATCAATCGGAGCAAAAACAACCTTATCGGCAATTTTTTTGTCAAGAACATATTTATAACCATATGGTGTCATTGTTAATATAAGAATTTTTTTTCCAGGAAACATTTTTTTCAATTTTTCAATAAACATCGTTATGGTTTTCAACTCGCCGACAGATGAAGCATGAATTAAAATATCTTTTCCCTTTTCAATATCATAAAACCCCAGACGCTGTTTTATGCCGAGAGCCATTTTATCAAAAGCAGCAAGTTTATACCGCCAGATAAAATACGGCATAACGAACACAAATGCAAACCCGACTAGTATGTTATAAACAAGCAGCACAGAAAGTAAAAACCTCCTCAACAGATATTCCTGTCATACATCTGAAATCACCGACGGGACATTTGCCGGAACCCTTTGTGGAACATGGTTTGCAAAAATAATTTTTAGAAATAATTTTTGATTTTTCCGATTGCGGATAAAACCCGAATTCCTCTGCGGTCGAACCGAAAATTGAAATTGTCGGAATTTTTAATGCCTCGGCAATATGCATAAGTCCCGTATCATTTGTAAGCAAATACTTACATTTTTTTAGTGCAACTGCGGATTCTTGTAGTGATAGCCCAGAGAGATTTTCTGATTTATTACCGATTTGTTTTTTTATATCTTCGCAATATTCAAAATCGTCTTTACCGCCGAAAATCAGTATGTTGTAATTATATCTTTCTATAATTTTTTTTGCAAGTTCTATAAATTTTTCTTTATGCCATCTCTTTGTTTTCCAAACGGCAACCGGACAAATTCCTATGCATTGATCTCTGCGGATTTGCTCAAATTTGTTTTCTGCATTTTTATCAATAACGAAATCAAGTCCTTTATTATCATATGAAACGCCGAGAGATTCTGCCGTTTTCAGATATCTTTGAAAAACCGGAACTTTCTCTTTGTAAAAATTCAATCCGAACTCTGTAAGCAAAAATTTCTTAAACATATAATTTTTATATTTTAAAATTTTTGCACCGGAAAACAAAGTCAAAAGAAAACTCCTGGAATTATTATGAATATCCAGAATAAAATCATATTTTTCATTTCTTATTTTTTTTGCAAACTTTAATAAATCACCATCAAACAGAATTAAATTGGAAATATATGGGTTCGCCGAAAGAATTTCCGAGTATTTTTTTTTAATAATAAAATCAATCTGTGCCGACGGATATTTTTTCCGTAGGCATCTTAATAGAGGCGTCGCAAGAACAATGTCGCCGATAGAGCTTAACCGTATTATCAAAATCTTCACAATTTAGATATTATACTTTTTTAAGAAGTAAAATCAAGTTATTTTTTCAAGGTATGTTTTTTCCTGACAAGTTATATCACGAGTTAGACCGTTATTTTTTTTAACTTTCTTTCTTCAAACCATGAGTAAAGTGTTGGCACGATAAACCATGTTATCATTTCAATTATCATACCGCCGAAGGAAGGTATCGCCATTGGTCGCATAACTTCTATACCTGTTCCACTAAAAAGAAATATCGGTAAGAGAGCGAGAATAGTTGTAATGGTTGTCATAAATGCCGGTCTTATTCTTGCTTTACCAGCATAAACCGTTGCTTCAATAACCTCATCCTTTGTTTTTGGTTTTCTTTCACCGAACACCTGTTCAAGATAAGTTGTTATAAGCACACCATCATCTACTGCTACACCAAAAAGTGCAATAAACCCTACCCAGACAGCAACACTGAAGTTATAGCCATAAATTGCAAGCAGCAAAATACCGCCGCATAGTGTCACAGGTATAGCAGTGAAAATTATAAGTGAATTGCGATGGGACTTGAAGCACATAAAGATGATAATGTAGTTGATGAACAAACTTATCGGGACGAGAACGGATAATTTTTTTCTGGCGCGGACTTGATTTTCAAACTGCCCCGACCACTGGATAAAATATCCAGGCGGAAGTTTTCCTGCCATTTTTTTTGCTACTAACCTACTTGCTTCTTCCACGAACCCAACCATATCACGGCCCCTGACATTCATTAAAACATAAGCACGAAGTAGCCCGTTTTCCGAATTTATCATCGCCGGACCTTCAACAAGTTTTATTTCTGCTATTTGTCCTAAAGGCACCTGTGCCCTGAAAGGTGTCGGAACAAGAACACGACGGATTTTTTCAGGGCTATCGCGGAGTTCACGAAGGTATCTGACACGGACGGGATATCTTTCTCTGCCTTCAACGGTTGTCGTTAAATTCTCGCCGCCGATTGCCATTTCCACAACATCCATAACCTCTCTAATAGTTAAATTATATCTTGAAATTTGCTCACGGTTAGGAATAATTTCTAAATACGGTTTTCCCGTAATTCTTTCGGCATACAGGTCCTCGGCACCTTTAACCTGCTGAACGATACCTTTTATTTCGTCGGCGAGCTGTTCAAGTTTTTTTAAGTCATCACCGAAAATTTTTACTCCGACGGGAGTTCTTATGCCGGTGGCGAGCATATCTACGCGGTTAATAATCGGCTGCGTCCAGATATTTGAAACGCCAGGAATTTTTAATGCGGCGTCCATTTCGTGTATAAGTTTTTCTTTTGTAACACCCTTCCGCCATAATTTTTTCGGTTTCAGATTTATTATCGTCTCAAACATCTCTATCGGTGCGGGGTCTGTGGCTGTTTCAGCACGACCGACTTTGCCGACGACCGATTCTATCTCCGGAAATGATTTTATGATTTTATCCTGAATCTGTATTACCCTCTGCGCTTCCGTAAGAGATACAGCCGGTGAAGTAACAGGCATAAAAAGTATAGAGCCCTCATCAAACGGAGGCATAAATTCACGGCCTATTTTTGTAGCGACAAACAATGATATTATTAAAATAACCGTGGGAATTGCCAGAAATTTCAGACGATGCGCAAGAATCCATCGCAGAATTTTTTCATAATATCTAACTAACCCTTTACCAAAAGGATTTTCTTCAACAGGGATAAGATTTCTACGAAGTAAATAAAAGCATAAAACAGGCGTCAGAGTGAGTGCAATAAAAACAGACGCAAGTAATGCAAAGGTTTTTGTATAGGCAAGCGGATTGAATAATTTGCCTTCCTGAGATTCTAATGCAAAGACGGGTATGAAAGAAACAACCGTAGTCAGAATCGCTGTGATGACCGTGGAACCAACTTCTTTTGCCGCTTCAAAAATTACTTGCAAACGCGTTTTTATACCGGATAGTATTTTTTCTTTTTCTAAAACAAGATGACGATATGCATTTTCTGTCATTATTATACCCATATCTACAAGTGTCCCGATAGCAATGGCAATACCGCTTAATGACATTATATTTGAATCAACTTTTAAATAATACATAACAATAAAAGACATAAGCACAGCAATCGGCAAAGCAACGGAAATAATTACGCTTGACATAAAATGTCGTAAGCATATAAACACAATAATAACGGTAATTATAATCTGTAAAATCAATGTATCTCTTAAAGTATTTATTGTCCTTTTTATAAGTCCTGTCCTATCATAGAAAGGAGCGATTTTTACCCCTTGCGGCAGACCTAACTCCAGTTCTTTAATCCGCTGTTTTACTCTTGTTATAACTGCTAATGGATTTTCCTTATATCTGACAATCACAACCCCGCCGACAACTTCTTTACCGGCTTTATCCAACACACCGCGGCGGAATTCAGGACCTAACTGGACGGTGGCGATATTTTTGACAAGAACAGGCGTGCCGTTATGTGAACCGACCGCTATATTTTTTATATCCTCAATTTTTTTGATAAACCCGACGCCGCGGATTATAAACTCCAGCCCGCCCTTCTCAACAACTTTTGCACCGACATCAATGTTGGAATTTCGGACGGCATTAAATAGATCGCCTAATTTTACTCCATAAATTAAAAGTTTATTCGGGTCAACATCAATCTGGTATTGTTTTACAAAACCGCCGACGGATGCAACTTCGGAAACACCTTCAACTGAATTTAATTGATACCTGATATACCAGTCCTGTAAAGACCTTAATTCCTGTAAATTGTATCCGTCGCCTTCAATTGTATACCAAAGAACCTGCCCGAGCCCTGTGGCATCAGGTCCGAGAACAGGCGTAACACCGGCAGGAAGGAATTCCTGCGCCTGTTGTAATTTTTCCAAAATCCTTGAACGACACCAGTAGAAATCCACCCAATCGTGAAAAATAACATACACCATTGAAAAACCGAAAGCGGATGAAGCGCGGATTGTTTTTACACCGGGCAACCCAAAAAGCCGTGTTGTAAGCGGATACGTTATCTGGTCTTCTATTGTTTTCGCATCCCTGCCGGGCCAGTCAACAAAAATTATCTGCTGGTTTTCCCCGATATCCGGAATAGCATCAACGGGCACGCGGTTTATGGCATAGAATCCCCATATAATAACCATTCCCGTAAGAACTAAAACTATAAATCTATTTTTAAGACACCAATCAATAAGTTTGTTTATCATATGGCTAACTGAAAAAGTCCTGTAACCACAGATTAACACTGATGAACACAGATTAAAAACATTTACCACTGAAGCACTGAATTACGGAAGCACTGAAATTTTTCCGTGTCTCTGTTCTGGAGCCTGTCCCCGAATGGTTCTATCGGGGATTTTTCCGCGGTATGCAGCGTAGCAGCACTGCTTTGCTGTGTCTTATCTGTGTCCATCTGTGGTTAATTGTCTTTTCGTTTTTATAATTAATGCTTATGCTTAACTTTTTTGGGTTTTTCTTTTTCGGATTTCACTTCTTCTGCACCGCCATATAACAACGACTGCCCGCCGGTCAATGTTGATTGAGAATCCAGCATAAAATTACCGTCCGTTACAACCGCATCGCCCTCTTTCATTCCGCTTACAATCTCCACATAACCTTCTCCCGAAAAACCTGTTTTTACTTCCTGCGGTTTATACCTGCCGTTTCCCAAATCAAGATATACAAGTTTGCGGGTGCCGGTATCAATGAGGGCATTCTCAGGTATGCTCAAGACCTTTCCCGGATTTATTTTTATTTCAATGACAGCATACATTTCAAGTTTAAGAAGCCGAGCGGGGTCTTCAACGAAAACCCTGGCTTTGGCAGAACGGGTTTGTTGATTTAATGTTGGCTCTATAAATCGGACAACTCCCTTAAAATTTACATTCGGATATGCGGAGAAAATCGCATCAACGGATAATCCCGGCTTTATTAAACCCGTATCATATTCATATATCTCTGCATATACCCAGATATTTTTACCGGGATAGATTAAACTTTTATCCGGTTCATCCATCTTCTGAAGTTCGTATATATCTTTTTCATTATAACCGAGCAAGGACAGTCGGAACTTTGATGCCTCCAGCAGTTCTTTATTCCTATTTTTATAACTTAAAATATATTCCTGCTGAGCCAAATAGAGTTCATTATCGGATGCCACCCGGCCGGGCAGACGGATTATTTTTGTAAGATGCATCTTTGTCGCTTTCTGACTTTTCAATCCCGTAATTTTTTTTGTGTTTTCATCAACAATAGTTTTGTCTTCCTCGCCTTTATATATAGGTATGAGCGTCATAGCACATATAGGACATTTCCCGGGTTTGTCAGAGCGGACCTGCGGATGCATTGAACATGTCCAGTAGAGAATCTCGTTGTTCGTGGCTCGCTCTTCGTGGCTCGTGTGACTTTTTACTTCTTGCTTCTGGCTTCTTGTTTCTTGTTTCTGACCTATATATTTATCAGGTTCTTTAATAAATTCAGAATCACATCCGGGACAACAGAAATAATATGTCTGCCCTTTATAATCAATCGCCCTTGTCTCGCCTGTGACCGTAAACTTATTTTTTGTCACGGGACAAACATTCTGCTTGCCAATCTCGGTAATTATAACTTTGCGAACCGACATTTCTTCTTTTTTAGTACAACCCGTCGCTATAATAAAAACCAAACCTGCAAGAAAAATTTTTAATTTCATTTTGTTTCTCCTTCGGGAAGAACTCCGCCAGATAATTCAACTCCCGTTATTTTTTCGAGCATAGCCAGATTTTGATGATACTGTGCAATATATTTGTAATACTCAAGCCGAAAATCCAGTAAAGTTCGAACACTGTCAAGCAAATTTAAAAAATCCTCTTTATCCGAACGATAAGCCGACTCGGTTACTTTTAATGATTGCTCTGCCGGCGGCAGCACGCTTGTGCGATAAAGTTCTATAAACCGACCAGCTGTTTTCAGTTTTACAAAAAACTCTTTTGCCTCATATACAGCCATCAGTTCTGTGTTTTTACTCTCTGATTCCGCCATTTTTAATTCATCCGACATTTCTTTAACGCCTAATGCCGGTTTCCAGAACCATAAAGGTACGGTAAAACCAAGCATAAAATCCTGGCTATCATTTCCCATTTCCATTTTTCTTCTGCGGTAAGTTAAATCAAAGTCGGGTAGGAATTCAGTATAAGCCATTTTTTTTAACCATTTATTTTTTGAGACCGATGCATTTTGCTGCCTGATTTCAGGATTGTTGGAAATAACCAACTTTTTTATTTCATCCCAATTATTCTTTATATATTTTGGCGATAACTCTTCCGGCTCGCCTATAATTTCATCGGCATTTTTTCCGATTAACGAATTCAACTCTGCCTTAACCGTTTCTTTTTCCTGCTCCATTGTAATAACCATATTTGACATCTTTACCGCCTCTACCTGTGTACGCAAAACATCGCCCTGACTTGCCTTTCCGACTACATATTTTGATTCTGCAACCTTGCTGAAATTCTGCATATAATCAGAAATCTGTTTATATGTTTCTATGGACTTATTTATATAAAAATACATTGCGTAAGCCGATTTTAAATCTGACAGCACTTTAAGTTCGGTATTTTTGTAATCAATTTCTGCTATTTCGGCATTGTATTTTGCAATTTTTCCTTTAATTGAAAGTTTGCCGGGAAAAGGCACCATCTGACTTATACCAAACATTTTTTCTTCGGCATTATTCAAGTCAAAATCGTTTTTCGGAATTTTTTGCCAGTCAATAAAAAGTTGCGGGTTTTCCCATGTTTTTTCCTGCCAGATTCTTGATTTCGCCGCATCCCATTTTTTCCGCATTGCAATAATTTCAGGATTGTTTTCTCTTGCTTGTTTAACTACTTCTTCTAATGTAAGAATTTTTTCCTGAGCAAAAGACAGAGTATTAACTAAAAATAAGCAACTTAGGATTAATAGATATTTCATAATTAGAATTTTACCAAAAATTGCTCCAATCTACAACCTATTATTTTACAGGTTTCAGTTTCAAATCTTCCGGATTAACCTGTTCTCCGCATTTTGGACAATGATAATTCATTTCAGTCTTAATTAATTCCTTATTATGTTTAGGACATTTATCCATTGTTGCTCTATGAAACATACAATCCCTTTCTGGACAGGTATAAGTCATCAACACTCTTTTCTTTTCAAGTTTCATACCGCATTTTGGACATTTACCAGATTTTTCCTGTTGCATTTCCGGATGCATCGGACATGTATAAATTGTAGAATAAAAAGATTCTTTTATATCAATCTTTTTTCCTTCTGATTTTCCTATTAATTTTTCTTCGTGTCCACTATACCCGCTATCTTCACTATATCCACCACCGCTACCTCCGTGACACGACGAAGCTGACACCCGGTTAACCAGCAGACACCCCGCCAACAACATACTGACAAAAACAACAATCTTCTTCATTTTACCCCCTAATTTTACCGACGATTAATTAAACTCTTAACAACGTCTATTTATTAAAAAAATATTTCTTCATCATTTTCTAAATCTTTCAATTAGGTCAATTACCTCACCAATCTTTTTTTGTTTTTCTCTTTCCGACCTACCTTTCAGTGCCGAAACCACACATCCTTCAATGTGTTTTCTAAAAATATTATATTCAACCTTTGTTATCGCACCAACGATTGAGTGAAGTTGCACAAGAATATCAATGCAGTATCTACCCTCTTCAATCATTTTTTGAACACCCTTGATCTGTCCTTCAATTTTCCTCAAGAATTCAATTTGCTCGAAATGTCCCATTTTTTGCATACCTGCCTCCCTATACCCTACCCCCCCATAGTATAATATCAAATCTGAAATTTGTCAAGTCCTATTTTTGTTTTTTGGAATTTTTTATTTTCGAGGTGCGGACTTGTCGCAGTTTTTACCGTATGAATTCTAAAAAATCACTTTTATTCCGGCACGAACGATTCTCGGCGACATCGGGACAAATGGAATCTCGGTATAATCTTTATAGATGTGGAAATCCTTTTAATTTTTCAAATAATTGAGATGAACTATTATATTAAAAGTTTTTTCTATAACAGCAGACATTTCATTCTTTTTTATGCATAATGGCAAATAAAGATAGATAATATTACCGAGTGGACGCAAGATTAATCCGTTTTTAAGTCCTTCTTTATAAACTTTCATCCCAATTCTTTCTTCAAAAGTAAACGGTATTTTTGTTTTTTTATCTTTGACTAATTCTATCGCACCAACCATACCGATATATCGCACATCTCCTATAGAAGGTAACGACCTAAATTTTTCCATTCCTTTGTGAAAAACCGGAATTAGATTTTTGATTTTATCTATTGTTTTTTCTTCTTCAAAAATTTCAAGTGATGCCAAAGCGGCGGCACAGGAGAGTGGATTTGCAGTGTAGGTATGACCGTGGTAAAACATCTTTTTTTTATTATAGTCATCATAAAACGTATTATAAACCTCATCGGTAGTTAAGGTTACCGCAAGAGGCAAAGTGCCGGAAGTTATACCTTTTGAAAGACATAAAAAATCGGGCTGGATATTAACATATTCAATAGCAAACATTTTTCCCGTTCTGCCAAAACCCGTAGCTATTTCGTCTATAATTAAATGAACATCGTGTTTCTTTGCCAAAATTGCAACTTTTTCCAAGTACTCTTTGGGATAAACAATCATACCGCCGGCGGCAAGTAATAACGGTTCTATAACAATAGCAGCGATTTCTTGTTTTTTTTCTCGCAGCAGTTCTTCTAACGGCTGAATGCAATCAATTTCACACGCATCTCTTTTTTTACCAACGGGACAACGATAACAATACGGAGATGGCACCTTAAAAGATGAAAAAAATAAAGATGAAAATATCTCATTAAACAAGTCCACGCCGCTCACACTCATAGCACCGATTGTATCCCCGTGATAACCATAATCTAATGAGATAAATTTCTTTTTTTCATATTTTCGTATATTCTGCCAATATTGGAAACTGATCTTCAATGCTGTTTCAACAGCAGTAGAACCATTGTCTGAAAAGAATATTTTGTTTAGGCATCGTGGTGTAATAGAAATTAACTTCTCTGCCAATAAAATAGCAGGTTTATGTGTAAAACCGGCAAACATTATATGGTCTAAAGAATTCAATTGTTTTTTAATTGCTGATTTTATCTTATGATGGTTATGCCCGTGAACATTACACCACCAACTTGAAATCGTGTCAAAAAAAATATTTCCTTTATTATCATAGAGTTTCATTCCCTTTGCTCTCTCAATTAAAATGGGTGGAGTAGATTCGCAATCTTTCATTTGTGTATAAGGGTGCCATATATATTTTAAATCTTTTTTTAACCAGTTATTCATGCTATTATTTCCTCGCCAACTTGCGAAAAATCCTGCTGGATATCGGAACAAATGCCTTATATAGCAACCTTGTGTCTTTTTGCCATGGCAGTATCCCCAACACTTCTTCTTTTGCCAATTTACTTATTATTCGGGGGTTATCTCGTAAAACAATTTTATTCTCGTTTTTATTTAGATTATTAAATACGATCCCCAATATATTCATATTCCTTTTTTTTATTGCTTCTATGGTTAATAGTGTATGATTTATAGCACCTAATTTATTTGCCGCCACAACCAAAACCGGCAGATTCAATTCTTCGGCTATATCTATTATAAATCTTTTCTTATTATAAGGCACCAAAACCCCTCCCGTTCCTTCAACAATTACAAAATCGAACTTCTTTAATAAAATATTAAAACTTTTCTTTATCCTACCGACATCAATTTTCCTTTTTTCCATATCTGAGGATAGGTGCGGTGAAGCGGCAAACTTGAAAATATAAGGGGTTACAAGGGCAGAATAATCTTTTATATATTCTCTACCCCTCATCATAAATCTTAGGTGCATTTCAATATCCACAGGAAAAAGGTTGCTACCTGTCTGTATCCATTTCTGAGTAATAACCCGATAACCTCTATCTAAAAAACATCTAGCAAGTAACCCGCTGACGACCGTTTTACCTACATTTGTATCGGTTCCTGTAACAAAAATTGCTTTCATGTTTTTTTACGCAATTCCTTGACAATAGAAAATCTGGTAGGTTGCCACTAAATTACCAAATTTTTCATTATATATTTCTTCCAGTTCATTTATTCTTTTATGAGTCCAAAAATTGCCGACGGAAATACCACTTCCCTTTGTCCCTGTATATCTTATTTTATTTAACAGTTGCAATAATGAATTATATTCTTCTTGAAAAATTTCCTCTTCAACAAAAACATCTCCAAACTGCTTTTCTAAAATCTCTTTTAACATTTCTTTTTTGACGAAGCCGCAAGAAGTTAAACTTGTATCTTTTTTGAGCAATTCTTTTAAAGAAACGTTTAACTCGCAAAACGTTTCGGGACCGAATACGGAGAAAATAATAACGCTATCCCTTTCAAGCAATTCCTTATATTTTGTCAAAGTTTTCTCCAAATTCAAAAACCACTGAAAACTTGCATTAGATGTAATCATATCAAACTTCCCGTCAAATTTTTTAGTTTCAGCATCCGCCACAATAAATTCCATTTTACTACCGGTTAGTTTACTTTTTGCAATCTGTATCATATCAGAAGATATATCAATTGCTTTTATATCAGCCTCCGGAAATTTTTCTCTCAGAAGACGAGTATAATTTCCTGTTCCACAACCAATATCCAAAATTTTTTTAAGTCCGTCTTTTTTAATTTTTGAAATTAGCCTTTTCGCTGAATGATTTTGCACCGAACAATAATTATCGTAATGCTCGGCATGTTTGGAAAAATTTCCTCTAATTGTTTCCTTATAAATCATATAATAATTCCTTAAAATTTCCTTTTAAAAACGGAAGATGCCCAGTATCATTAAAAACAACAAGTTTTGATTGGGGAAGATCATTTTTTAAGGCAATGGCTTCATCCAATGCAGATATTTTATCTTTTTCGCCATGAACTATTTTTATTTCTTTTATATCGTTCAAGGATTTGGGGTTTATCTCGGAATAAGAAAGCCGGTCCAATCCGTCGATCAAATCTTCCGTTTCCATGTTTTGCAGATAATCGCTTAATAAGTTTTTTCTAAACCACGTAAAATACTTCTCATCGTCTTTACAGAAACACTCTGCGTAAAACTTATAAAGATATGCGATTTTGTTCTTTATAATATATTTTTTAATATCTTCTAAAATTTCCTTTTCATATTTTATTTTTATACCAACTAAAATCAGTTCATCTATTATTTCAGGATTTTTATAAGCAAAGTCGCAACTTAAAAATGCCCCTTGAGACCAACCAAGAATCGATATTTTATCAAGGTTATACTCGTTTAATAGATTTTTAAGTTCATCTTCAAAACATGTTATTGACTTATTTTTACTGGAATAAAAAAAATAATTATATTTTAAATCCATTGTGGCAAAAATTCTAAAATCAAAAGCCCATCCGGGAATCAAAACAATGGACTTTTCTTCTTTTCTATTTATGAACTTAAACATAATTCTCTTATATTTTCAATTAATTTTTGCAATATCTCTTTACTATGATAATAGGTTAAGGAAAATCTCAATCGCGATTCTCCAGCAGGAACTGTAGGCGGTCTTATTGGTAAAACCCAATATCCATTATCTTGGAGTTCATTACTGAATTTTACTGTTTTGGAAATCTCACCGAGAATTAATGGAATTATTTGCGAAGAACCCCGCGTATCAAATCCAATTTTTTTAATTTCATCGCGAAAATAACCGGCATTTTCCAAAAGTATTTTTCTTCTGAACGGTTCCTCTTTTATCAACTCCAAACCAGTTATGTTTGCAGATATTATCGACGGCGGAAGTGCTGTAGAATAGATAAAACTTCGGCAAGTATTTATTAGATATTCTGTAATATTTTTTGAACATGCCAGATATGCCCCAAAACTTCCGAGTGCTTTCCCGAATGTTCCTATGATTAATTCAACTTTATTTGTTAATCCCTCTTCTTCCACCACCCCACTTCCATTTTTTCCAAAAATTCCAGTAGCGTGTGCTTCGTCTACCATCATCTGACAGCCATATTTTTCTTTTAATTCAACCATTTGTTTTAGAAAAGGTCTATCGCCATCCATACTGAAAATCGTTTCTGTAATTATTAAACAATTTTTAAATTTGCCTCTTTCTTTTTTTAGTAAGCACTCAAGATAATTTAAGTCATTATGTTGAAAACGAAAGAACTTGGCTCCGGATAAAAGTATACCATCTACAATACTTGCATGATTTAATCTGTCTGAAAAAATAACATCACCTTTTGTAAAAAGAGAACTTATTATCCCAATGTTTGCCTGATAGCCAGAGTTAAAAACCAAAGCACTTTCCTTTCCCTTAAATGACGCTATTTTATCTTCTAACTGGTGATGAATTTCTAAACTGCCGCTTAAAAGTCGGGAAGCGGAAGCACCGGTACCAAACTCCTCTGCTGCTCTTTTTGATGCTTCTTTGAGTTTGGGATGGTCAGCCAGACCCAAATAATCGTTTGACGAAAAATCAAAATACTCTTTATTCCTAAAATAAATCTTACCTTCTCTTCTAAAATTCGCCGAACGCAATATCCTGAACAGATTATTCTTTTTTTTTTCTTCCAAAAATTCTTTAAAATCAAACATATATATTTTCTATTTCTTTAATAAGATTCCAATCCTCGGATATATCTCTTCCTTTGATAGTCAAGTACCCGCCAACAAGCATTCCATTTGCCCCGGCCATAAAAGCCATTGCCTGAAAATCTTTTAAGATTGTTTCCCTACCAGCAGCAATTTTTATAATTTTATCTTCTAATATAATTCTGAAAACGCAAAGTGTTCTTATGGCATCAACACAGGATATCGGGTTTATTGATTCCAATGGTGTTCCTTTAATAGGGACCAAAAGATTAATCGGGACAGAATCTACTTCCAGTTTTTTCAATATTACCGCCATATCAAGACGATCCTGCCATGTTTCACCCATACCAATTATTCCACCGCTACATACTTCAAGTCCAACTTCTTTAGCCGTATAAATAGTGGCTATTCTTTCTTCAAAAGTATGTGTAGAAACAATTTCAGAATAAAAACGCGGTGAAGTTTCTATGTTGTGATGGTAACGGATAAGACCGGCTTTTTTTAATACAGATAATTCCTGTTTTTTTAATGCACCTAATGAAGCACAAACGTCTATACCAACCCTATCTTTTATCTCATATATTGATTCTGAAATTAAATCCAACTCTTTCTCGTTTAAACAATCGCCACTTGTAACAATTCCAAATTTTTTTGCACCATTTTTTTTCGCGTTATACGCTACTTCTATAATTTCGCTTTTCTTTTTAAGAGGATATACAGGTATGTTGGTGGAATGCCGAGATGATTGAGCGCAGAATTTACAATCCTCACTACAAAGTCCTGACTTAGCATTCATTATACTGCATAATTCCAGATTATTACCCACTCTTTTTTTTCTCACTTCGTTAGCATGGGATATTATTTCTGGTAATGGCAGGTCCAGCAATAAATTTATTTCGGATTTGTTAATTTTTTCCATTATTTTATACATTTTATAATATTAATTGATTTTTTTCAACTACCCAATAAAAAAAGACCACCGATTATCATGTGTAGTTTGTGTGGGCGGGGTTAATCCAGTCCGTCACGATGGGCTGGCCGTAGGATGTTTTTTATCCCGTTTTACGGGACAAAAAATAGGTTTAAGCAACTATTACACAGAGACAGGAACTTTTTTGGTAACTTATTTTTTAAGTGTCTTAATAATTTCCTCCGCAACTTTTCTGCCGGAATAAAGCATTCCTCCGAATGTTGGACCCATCCTCGGAATACCAAATACCGTTGATACACTCATTCCACATACAAAAAGTCCAGGAAATATCTCGCCTGTTTTTTCAACAACCATATCCTCGGATTCCCCGACATTCATATACCCGAAATCCTTCATCGTCAATAAGCCCCTTTTTTGAAGTGACTTGCAAATATGCGCATCGTGACCGGTAGCGTCAACAACAACATCGGACTCTATCGCAACGGGGTCAACGCAGGTTATGGCACGAGGTAATGCTGCAACTGGAGTCCAATTGATTACCGCACCGCAAACTCTATTGTTTTTTAATACAACATCGTCAAACTTCGTCATATTAAGAATACGGGCGCCAGATTCACAAGCGGCAAGAATCAACCGCGAACATGCATGCGGACCGTCGGCTGTAAACAGTCCACTATCTACTTTCTTATACGGGATGTGCAACTCGTCAAGTATTTCCTGCGACGGTGCGCGAAATGTGAGGGTGTTCATCAAATATCCGCCAATCCAGAAACCGCCACCGATGTAGTTGTTGCTTTCAACAATCAATGTTTTAACACCTTGTCGGCAAAGGTCATATGCGGCAATAAGCCCGCTTGGACCGCCTCCGACGATAACAACATCCGAAACAATGTATTCCTGAAACCATTTATTAAACTCGCCCGTTATTGCACGGGTAATCTGCGATTCTCTTACTTGCTGAAATTTCATACTTTTTTCCTCCCTCTGTCAAGATAAACCACAGAATGTCACAGAATTTCACAGAAGTTATTTCTGTGCTTTTTTCTGTGTAATTCTGTGGCGCCTTTCAAATTCCGATGCTATTAAAAATAAAAATCCTACACCAGAAGCATAGGATTAAAAATGACTAATCACCACCTCCCTCCGCTGGTATTATCCAGATCAGGTTACATCCCGACTTCTTTCGGGATAAGGTCTTCCGTTTGCTTCACGGAACTCTCAGGCCGCACACGACCTCCCTTGTTGTTTTAATTATACCAATCTGCAATTATATTGTCAAGCAAAAAATTTACTGTTAATAGTTATTCTAAAATATCACCAATAAGCGGTTCAAATCTTACACCAAGTTTTAGTCCAGTTTTATGGGGTTCACTGCGGTGACATTATCTTTTGACTTGATAATTTCAGTTATACAGTTTATCCATCGGTCAATTTCCGAGCGCAATATATCTTCTTCAAGTTCAATATTAGAGGTTTGCTTGAGACATTTTTGCTCGTAAGATTCAGGTTCCAGTCCTAATCGTACAAGTTCATTAATTGCATCTTCTTTTTTTTGAATATCATATACCGGTAAATGAAAACGAAGCCCGATATCTTCCATCAGTTTTTTTAATCGCGTTGTTGCATATGGGGTTTGTTCCGGCCATGAATTCTGATACCCGGAATAACCCATAGCAAGATTCGATATCTGAAATTTTTGTGCCAGAATAATTCCGACACTGATATATGCACTCTGACATGGAAGACAGGTGGCATTGTTAATGGTTTCCGTCATCGAAAATTTTGGCTGAAAAACTTGTAACCATTCTGTTCCCTTTGGTAAATACTTTTTAATCTGAATGACCCTTTGATAAACTTGCTCAATACCAACTAAATGTTCAGATGTAACTGTTACTAATGTCAAATGTGTAAATATTTTGGAAAGGCGCACCGCAGATATTGTGGAATCTCTGCCCCCGGAAAACATAAGAATACATTTATCTCTTGAATTTATTTCCATAATATAAAATTATAAACCTATATTTTGATAGTATCTAATCCACAATGTCTCCTTCTATAGGTTTGACATCTACTCCGAGTTTTTTTAAATACCTTATACCCTTTTCAATGTTATTCTCTTCACCTTCTAATTCAAGAATTGATTCACCAATTGTTTTAGTGACTTTTGCACGACGAACATTGGGCATTATATCGTATTTTTTTGCCATCCTAAAAGTCACTGGCTCTTTAATCAATTCTTGCGGAAAAACTAACTTTACTATTTTTTTAACTAACTTCTTTTTTGGCATATTAATCCACCTCCTTTTTGAATGATTTTAATAATTTTTTCAGTTAAATCATTATAATCATCTCAACTTACAAAACTGTTCGTAATCAATAAGTTTTTTGATTGTCGGATTATTACCGCATACCGGACATTTTTTATCTCTTTTTATAGTGAGAGTTCTAAAACTCATGCTTAATGCATTAAAAATGAGTAATTTACCGACGAGCAATTCCCCGCATTGCAAAATATATTTCAGTGTCTCGGTCGCCTGAACAAGTCCAAGAATACCTGCTACAACCCCCAATATACCTGCTTCCTGACAGGATGGCACGCTGCCCGGAGGAGGCGGCGACGGAAATAGGCATCTATAACACGGTCCTTTTCCGGGAACAATCGTCGTCGCTTGACCGTCAAATTTTAAAATTCCCGCGTGGACAAGCGGTTTTTTTGCCAAGACACAGGCATCGTTGACAAGATACCTCGTCGGAAAATTATCACTTCCGTCAACTATCACGTCATAATCTTTGATAATATTCAAGATGTTTTTTGAAGTAAGCCGCAAACTATGGGTTACAATTTTAATATCCGTATTGAGTTGTAAAAGTTTTTCCTTTGCTGAGTCAACTTTTGGAATGCCGACATTTTTTGTTGAATGAATTATCTGTCTTTGAAGATTGTTAAGTTCAACTTTATCGCTGTCAACAAGCCCGATTTTTCCGACACCCGCGGCAGCAAGATAATATGCACAGGGTGAACCTAATCCTCCGCAGCCAATAACAAGCACTTTTGATTTCAGCAATTTTTCCTGACCCTTTCCCCCTATTTCCGAAAGAATTATCTGACGGGAATACCTTTCAATCTGTTCATCAGTCAACTTTAACATGTTATATCCTCCTTTTTTTCATCATGAGCGAGGCAGAAATTTTATTCAGACCCTTGAGGAGCGACTTCGCTTTCAGGAGCGACGATTAGAGCGAAGCCGACAGGGCGGTCGGCTGAGCGTGTCTGAAAAAATTTACTGCCGAGCGTCATCCTCCTGCAATAGCGGGTATTATTGAAATTTCATCGCCATTTTTGAGTTTCGTTTTCTGTCCCTTTAAAAATCTTATGTCTTTTTCATTAACAAAGATATTGATAAATCTCCTGATGTTCCCCTTTTCATCACAAAGCCGCTCCTTGATTCCGGAATATTTTTTTTCCAGTTCATCAATTAACTGAATTACCGTTTTTCCCGAACTCTCTACCTCCGATTTGCCGTCGGTCAATTTCTGCAGTGGTGTTGGAATTCTTATTTTCACAACCATACTCGCACCTCCTCTTCAAATGATTTTATGTTGGGTTTTATTTTTATCGGTCGGCCTATTTTATTTTCAACCGCTTCCTGTGTTTTCAGGCCATTACCTGTAATACAAATTACAATTTCTTCGTCTTTAGAAATTTTTTTACTTTCAACAAGTTTTTTACAGACAGCGACCGTTACACCTCCCGCTGTTTCAGTAAAAATGCCCTCCGTTTCAGCCAGCAATTTTATTCCTTCAACAATTTCTTCGTCAGTTGCAACCTCGCCAAATCCGCCGGTTTTTTTGACAATATCAATCACATAAAAACCGTCGGCAGGATTACCGATTGCCAAAGATTTTGCAATTGTATTCGGTTTAACCGGTTTTATAATATCACAATTTTGCTTTAATGCGGAAACAATCGGCGAACAGCCGTCTGCTTGTGCAATATGAAATTTCGTATCGGATTTTTTTATCAGACCCAACTGTTTAAACTCTTTTATCCCTTTGTAAATTTTTGTAAGAAGTGAGCCGGAAGCAGCGGGAACAATTATGTGTTTTGGTACACGCCAACCAAGTTGTTCCACAATTTCAAATCCATATGTCTTTGAACCTTCGGCATAGTAAGGTCTTAAGTTTACATTAACAAAAGCCCATTTATATTTTGATGCAATTTCACCACAGAGACGGTTAACATCATCATAATTACCGTCAACCGCGATGAGGTTCACCCCGTAAATTAGAGAAGATACAATTTTGGATTTTTCAAGATTAGCCGGAATAAATACATAGCAATTGAAACCCGCTTGTTTTGAATGAGAACTAACAGAATTCGCGAGATTACCTGTTGATGCACAGGCAACCGTCTTAAAACCGAATTCTTTTGCCTTTGAGAGTGCAACTGCAACAACTCTGTCTTTAAATGAAAGCGTAGGATGGTTTACAGAATCGTCTTTGATAAAAATTTTTTTCGCACCAAGCACTTTTGACAGATTTTTTGCTTCAAAAAACGGTGTGAAACCGCTGTTAAGTCCTACCATCGGTTCTTTATCTATCGGTAAAAGTTCTTTATACCGCCAGAGATTTTTTTCGCGGGAACTAATTTTCTCTCTTGTCAAAACTTTTTTTATTCTTTTGTAATCATAGACGACTTCCAGAGGTCCAAAGCACCACTCACAGACATATATCGGTTTTTTAGGATATGTTCTACCGCATTCACGACATTTTAATGATTTTACATATGACATTTTTTCTCACCTTTTAATCGCAGAGTGAAGCAAGAAATTTATCCAGACCCTTGAGGAGCGACTTTTCTTTCCAAGAGCGACCAAAGGAAGTCCCTTTAGGGACGACGATTAGAGCGAAGCCGACAGGGTGGTCGGCTGAGCGTGCCCCCACACCAATACATTGGTGGTGGTGGCGTGTCTGGAAAATTTGCTTGCGAGCGAATTTCATTTTTTAATTAAAATCTTAAATGTTTTGCCTAAATTTTTAACTTTAATAATTTGGTGTCCTTCTTCTTTAACACTTCTGGGAACATTTCTGATTGCTTCACCATCGTCAAGGACAACTTCTAAAATTTGTCCATTTTTAAGTTCTTCAAGTGCAAGTTTTGTTTTGATGAAATTCATCGGACATATAACACCCGTCAAATCTAATTTTTTTACAATCTTTAATTTCGCAGAATTGGAGCGTG
Organism: Elusimicrobiota bacterium; assembly: GCA_016218625.1. GTDB lineage: Bacteria > Elusimicrobiota > UBA8919 > UBA8919 > UBA8919 > UBA8919. The sequence continues at coordinate 1,170 of JACRDL010000009.1, read as the reverse complement.
TCATATCTATCCTTTGAAGTATTGTTCAATACTAAAATATCTTTCGCCTGTATCGGGTAAAATTGTAACAACCCGCTTTTCTTTGCCTAATCTTGCCGCAATTTTTAATGATGCCCAAACCGCGGCACCCGACGAGATACCGACAAACAGCCCTTCTTTTTGAGCAACCGATTTTGCCGTTTTGAATGCATCATCATCCGCGACGGTTATTATCTCATCAATTATTTCTTTATTTAATACTTTGGGAATAAATCCGGCACCGATGCCTTGAATTTTATGCGGACCCGGTTTTTTACCCGATAATACCGCCGATGTTTCCGGCTCAACAGCAATAATTTTTATATTCGGATTTTTACTTTTAAGCTCTTCGCCGACACCGGTAATGGTTCCGCCGGTTCCGACGCCTGCAACAAATGCATCCAATTTACCGTCAGTCGCTCTCCAAATTTCCTGTGCAGTTGTCTTCCGATGTATCTCAGGATTCGCGGGATTATTAAACTGCTGGGGGATAAAACTATTCGGTATTTTTCTATGGAGTTTTTCCGCTTTTTTTATCGCACCCTGCATACCGTCGGCAGCCGGTGTTAAAACAATTTCAGCACCGAACGATTTCAATATGTAAATCCGTTCTAACGACATTGATTCCGGCATCGTTAATATGCATTTATACCCTTTGACGGCGGAAATTATCGCAAGCCCTATACCTGTATTACCGCTGGTTGGTTCTATGATTGTTCCTGGCGGTTTTAATAACCCTTTTTTCTCTGCATCTTCAATCATTGACAAACAGATTCTGTCTTTTACCGAGCCGCCGGGATTGAAAAATTCCACTTTTGCAAATATTACTGCAGAATCATCAGGCACAATGCTGTTTAATTTTACCAGCGGAGTATTTCCGATTAATTCAAGAATATTTCTATAAATTATATCCCCGCTTCCGCCGCCCATATAATAAATAAACTCTAAAATATCCCCATCCTTTAAAATAGTAATTGCGTATTTTTCCTTCTGAATAATTTCGTTGTTTAATTCAATTGTCACGATTTCTTTCCTGATTTTTTTTAATTCTAATAATTTTTCAATCGTTAATCCATCTTTTATTTTTTCACTCTTTCCATTAATTAAAATTTTCATTTTAATAGCTCCTCTATTTCATTTTTATATTTTTTA